>JAIQGA010000131.1 GCA_020072925.1 Terriglobia bacterium
ACGGACTGGTTAGGGGTGGGGCGCTACGTGCGTGACGAGGCGGAGCGGCGGGATTATCGCAACGGCTATTACCGCCGGGACTTGGGAACGCAGTTGGGGCTGCTGCGGAGGCTGCGCGTGCCGCGGACGCGGCAGGGCTGCCGGAGCGAGTTGCTGCCGCGCTACGAGCGGCGGCAGGAGTCGGTCAACGGGCTGGTGCGGGAGGCCTTCCTGCGCGGGGTTTCGACCCGACAAGTGGGCGAAGTCCTGGAACCGGTCTTAGGGGAAAGCTATTCGCCGCAGACGGTCTCGCGGATCGTGCGAGGGCTGGACCAGGCGGTGCAAGCGTTTCATCAGCGACGCTTGCCGGATGAGTATGTCTACATCTTCCTGGACGGGGTGGTGTTGAAGGTGCGCGACCTGCGCGGCCGAGTGCGTCGGCGCTGGGTACTGGTGGCCTATGGAATCACGAGCGCAGGCCGGCGCGAGCTGATTGACTACCAGCTGGCGCGCGGGGAGAGCGAGGCCAGTTGGACGGCCTTCTTACAAGGGCTGTTTCTGCGTGGCCTGGAAGGGTGCCGGTTGCGGCTGGTCATCACGGATGGCTCGAGCGGGTTGCGCGCGGCGCTGGGGCTGGTCTGGCCGCAGGTCCCGCTGCAACGCTGCTGGGCGCACAAGCTGCGCAACATCGCCGACAAAGTCCCCCAGAAGGAAGGCTCGTGTGTGCGCGAGGCGGCGGCGATGTACCGGGCCTCCAGCCGCCGCGAGGCCCAGCGGAGTTTCCGGCGCTGGGCACGGAAATGGCGCCCCACGCGTCCGCGGGCGGTCGCCTGCGTGGAACGGGACAATCCGGCCAGTTGCGACCGTATCGTCTTCGGCGTCATCAGTCACTTAAACCGCTCCTGGGAGAAGAAACCCCTCAAGCAATTTACACAAAAGAGTTGACGCTACCGCCAGGTGAAGGGGGTTTCTGTATCATGTCAAATGAGATAGAATTCAAAAGGGATGAATCGAAGGTTGCCGAACGCATGGACAGGTGAGAATTCCTGCTTTCGATCAGGCAAGCCAGCAGAAACCCCCCTGCACATTCGGGTTCCAGCGCTCAGTTCAAAGTGTCTTCTTTCGCAGGGCGGGGTAGCATCTGGAGACATGAGTCAGAATCGGTGAAACATGCCAAACGTCCTTCGGAGCCTTCCCCGAGGTTTGAGGAAGGTCATCTCCCAGGTGGCGCATAAGCTCGCATTGCGGGTTCCCGGCGTTCCCGAACTGGTTGTCGGGCCACTCACCTATAACCAGGATGGGTTAGCTACGGTTCACAATTGCGATTTCCTTAATGAAAAGCGCTTTCTGGAAGCGTATCAGATCGGAGAAAAGCTGGATTCCTGGGGAGGGAGCCAAATTCAATGGCGCGCCTATGTGGCCTGCTGGGCGGCCGACAAGGCGAGCCGCCTGGAGGGTGATTTCGTCGAATGCGGAGTGAACCGAGGCGGCCTGTCTCGGACCGTCATGCACTATGTCGATTTCCAGAAACTCGATAAGAGTTTTTACCTGCTCGACACTTTTCGAGGATTTGACGACAGGTACATTTCTGACGTCGAGCGCGCCCGCGGAATCACAAATCATTATCGCTATGAGGAATGCTACGACTTTGTCGTCAGGACATTCGAAGGATTCCGCGCCGTGATCATCCGGGGCGCTGTGCCTGAGACCCTGCCCCAGGTGAATGCCACGAAAGTGTGTTACCTCTCCCTCGACATGAACTGCGCCGCCCCGGAAATAGCCGCCGCGGAATACTTCTGGGATACGCTCGTCCCCGGCGCGGCGATTGTCCTGGATGACTACGCGTGGCAGAAACACGACGAACAGCGGCTCGCCTTCGATCGCTTCGCCCTCGAGAAAGGGGTGATGGTCCTCCCGCTGCCTACCGGGCAAGGTCTGATTTTCAAGCCCTGACGCCGCTTTTCACTCCGCCTCAAGTCGCGAACGAAGCGTGCCCCCGTGGAGACTTCGGAACATGTCGGCCAGGTTGAGAGATGAAATGTAGTCCAGTCTGAATTGAAAGCGATGGTCATGAGACGATCTCGAGTGGATCGGCGGAAATTCCTACGGTTGGCTCTTGCTGGCGCCGCCGCGGGGTACTCTCTGGCGAAGGAGGAATTGGCCAACGCGGAGGTGACTGCTCCCGCGGCGGTCCTGCGTGTGGAGGCCGACGCCCAGCGTGCCTTGGTCCCAGTGTTGAGCTGGGATACAGAAGGGGGCGGGCGGGCTCGAACAAACCTCCTGCGTGCCCAGTCGCCGCTGAACCTTCGACTGCGAGTCGGCGGGGCGTGGCGCTCCAGCCAGGACTTTCCTGTCCGAAAAGAGGCGTTTGCTCGCGAGGGCTCACGCTTCCATCTGACGGTGGCGCCGGGTCGCGAGTTCCTTTGGGAGATCATGCCGGAGGCCAATCGGCTGACCATGACGGTCTCTAGACAAGGCAGCGGAGATGCCGCGGCCGAAAGCCTAGAAATGGTCTTCCCCTTCGACCCTCAGGTCACACCCACGACCGCGCTGCCAAGCGCCTGGTCCGAGGATGGGAAGTTGGTGCTGCCCGCCGTCCTGAGCGCGCCAGACTTCGGCCAAATGCTTCTCTCCGAGACAACACATCACGGTTTGAGGGGACGTTTGGAGGGGAACCGGCAGCGCCACACGGTTGACTTGGTGCTGGAATTGCCCGCGCTCCGGTCCGGTGAAACTTGCGCACTGGAACTCAATCCGCTCAGTCTGCCGCCCCCGACGGGCCTCAAGGACACTGCCCTCTGGGCGCAGGCGCGGCGGGGATGGTTCAACATCTGGCAACTCAGCGCGTCGGCTGGGGTGCTTGCCAACAACGTCATCAGCGATCCCGTGAGCTTTTCCCTCTGGTTCCACGCTGACCTGGCATTGTGGGTGCCGGTGGTTGCGCCGGGCATCTCGGCCATGGCACAAGTCAAACGGTCGCTGGAGTGGTGGCTGGACAAGCGAACCCGCCCCAGCGGAGAGGTGATCGGGTATTGGGACCTGGGAAACTTCCTGGATGCAAACCCCAGTCTCCTGATCGCCGCCTGGGACTATGTTGAGGCCACGGGTGATCGAGATTGGTTGGCCCGCCGCATTGAACGCTTGGAGTTCGTCGCTGATTTCCTGGCGCGCCGCGACGTGGATGGCGATGGCCTGGTGGAGGCGACACAAACGGGCAACCGCGGCACCTTGCGCCAGCCGGGGCGCTCCTGCAACTGGTTTGACGCTCTCAACTGCGGCCACAAGGACGGGTACACTAACGCTCTGACCTACCGGGCGTGGAGATGCTTGGCCGAGTTAGAATCCTTGGTCGCCCGCCGCAAGCAACAGGCGCTCTACAGTCGCCTCGCCGACCGCCTGAAAGCCGCCTATGCTGAAACTCTCTACAACCCCGAGACCGGGTGGCTGGCCTGGTGGAAGAGCGCCGACGGCGAATTGCACGACTACGCTACCCCCTTTATCAACGGCATGGCGATCGAATACGGGTTATTGGATCCGAAACAAGGCCGAAAGGTGCTGGAGCGCCTTTGGGAGAAAATGGAAACCGTGGGCTTCACGCGCTTCGACCTGGGACTGCCCTGCACCTTGATTCCCGTTCACCGCAGCGATTACCTCTTACCCAGCAGCCTCGGCTGCCCGTCGCGCGAAGACGGCACCGACACTTTCGGCCAATACATGAACGGCGGAATTTCCGCCGGGCATACCCTGCATTTTCTGGCGGCCCACTATATCCTTGGGCAGGGCAACAAGGCCGACGCGATCTTGCGCGCCATGCTGAGAAGACAAGGGGAGATGGGGTTTCAGAACGGCGTTCGGGATGCGTTCGGACAAGGACTGGATTGGACAACGTGGCAGGGGAAGGCCTGTGGCTACGAAGGTTATCTGGCCGACACCTACTACTTCCTTCAGGCCGTGCTCCTTCGTGAGCGGGCCTTTCGTTCCCGGTACTATCGCCCCTTGGCCGGAGGTTCCGGCAGGGGATGACAGGCTTGGGTGCCCCGCACATGCACCCGCCCATCCTGCTTTGAGCAGCTATCGGCTCTCTTCCCCGCGATTCTTGCTAAGGTGGAAGATGGCCTGATCGCCTTCCTTGCGCGCGTTCAAAGCCTCGGCCTCTTTTCGGAAGGCACGGATGTCTTCCCGCGCGAAAATCGATTTCGACGGATTCCGGGCGTAAGAGCGCTCGTCATGGAGGGGAATGTCCCGGCAATACTGCTCGCTTCCCCAGAACTGGAACTCGTTCGAATCGTAAGCGACGTCCTCCATCCGAAGCCCAGCTTTCGAGGCTAGCATCTCAAGACTGCGGACCGAGTGAAGGAAATAGTGGCGAGGGGCGTCGAGCTGGACCCAGTTCTCCCGGTATTTCCTCCACGCGTAGGAGGAAACTGTCGGGACTCGGATCAGGCATTGCCCATTCTCCGAGAGGAGTTTGGAGCAATATCGCAGTGTTTCCAGAGGATCCGCGAGGTGCTCAAAGGAATGGTGAAACATGACCAAGTCCCATTGTCCCGTCACCTCGTAGAGTGAACACTTCCGAATGAGAAGCCCATTGGGGTATTGGATGTCGCACTCGAGGAAGGGGTCGACTCCCAGCAACTCTCCGAATCCCGCGTGCTTGAGCTCGAGCAGGAGCTTCCCGCGGCCACAGCCCACATCCAGAATCCTCGGAACTCGGGGCAACTTCGCTTTGGCCACCGACCGCAATTCGTGGTGAGGAAATACGCTGAAAAGGGCACTTCCCACGAGTCCGCGATCCCCCAGGGCATACGCACTCCTCAGCCGCTTCGCGGTGCGTCTCAGAACATTCGGAGATTCCGAATCGACAGGAAGGAAACTATAGTAAGCCGCCGCGTAATACTTCGACATATCGGCGGGGATCTGGACGAGCTGCAAGCAGCCGCATTGGGAGCATTCCAAATACTCGAAGGATTCGCGATATCCGAACATCATTTCGCGAACGCGATAGGTTTGATTTCCTTGGGCGTTATCGCAAATCTTGCATTGCATCGCACATAGACCGCCACTCAGTACAGTAGCATGGCGGCAGGAATCGTCAAGCGGGCTTGGCGGGCGGTTTTTCGCGCTTTATTAGGGATGAATCCTCCTGTATCCTAGACCACCAATGCGGTCTCAGCGCAACCCCTCGCTGGGGGCCGCATTTGGCAAGGGAATTGAAGGTGAAGAGAGAAGCAACGTCACCAAAACCACCCACGTACACCGCAAACTTTTTCGCCGTTTCCTGCGTCATTAGAGGTGAAAGTGCGGCACCAAATCTCTGACCGCCCAGATGCCTCACTCGTACGAGCCGTTGTCTCCGGGGAGCCGGAGGCGTTCAACGTACTGGTCAGGCGCTGGGAGCGGAAGATTTACAGTTACTTGGTGTATTTGACGGGCCGCTCGGAAGACGCCTTCGACATGTGCCAGGAGGTTTTCATCGCAAGTTATCGCAACCTCCCGAGGTTGAAGGATCCGGAGAAATTTCGCCCGTGGCTGTTTCGAATTGCCCACAATACCGCGCATTCGCATACCCGCGAGGCACGCCACGAGCAAGCGAGTATTGAGCAGCTTGCTCCTGCGGCAGACCCTCCCGCGGTCCGAGTGGGCGACCACGGGCCTTGGGAACCGGGTGAACTGAGAATCCTGGTGGAACGGGCGCTCGCAGAGCTGCCCGTCGAGCAACGCGAAGCCATCGTGTTGAAGTTCTACCAGGGGTTCAAACTGGCGGAGATTGCCGAGATTCAGGGTTGTCCGCTGAGCACGGCCAAGACGCGGGTGTATTCGGCCTTCGAGCAACTGAAGAAGTTCATTGAGGCGTAGTTTCGTCGGTCTTTCTGCCCCCCGAGAGAACCTCAAAGAAGAGAGGCAAAAGCCATGGGATATTGTGAACGGGATGTCGAGCTGACGGATTGGGTGCTCGGGGAACTCCCCGCGGAAAAGGCGCGAGAGGTTGAGCGGCACGTGACGCAGTGTGCGGAGTGTGCCCGCTCGGCGGAGCGACTGCGCAAACTCCAACAGACCCTAACGAGTCACCTGACCGACCGTGATATGCCCGCTCGCCTGGTTTTCGTCGGCGAGCCGGCGCGCGCTCCTTTTGCGAATTTCTGGGGTTCGCTGGTGCGCACGGCGGCCCTGTCGGCCGCAGCGGCGGCGGTTTTCCTGGCCATTCTGGCGTTCGGTTCGGTGTCCTTGAAAAGCCGTTTGCTCCCGGCGGCGACGCCCAGGGAAGCCGCGTTGACCCGGGCGGAGATCCAGGACTTCGTCAAGCAGGCGGTCGCGGAACAGGCCGCCTTGGAGAGAAAACAAATCGAGGCCGGCAACGCGCAACTCGCCGCGAGCCTCCGCCAGGAACAGGCGGCCGGCCTGTCCCGCGTGGCCAGGCAATTGGATTACGTGGAAACGGCGCAGAACACGGTTTGGAAGCAGATGCAGCAGCAGAACGAGTATGTGAGCTTGATTGCCCGCAATTCCCTGCAACCGGCCAGTCTGTCCAAGCCGCCCGCGAGGAGGTAGTTCAAATGCATTCCAAGACAAGAACGCCGCCTTGGGCGTACCTGATAGCCTTTGTCGCATTCTTTGCCCTGACTCCGCCCCTTGTGGCGCAAGCGGGGCCGTCGAACCTCAGCGCGTTGAAGGGCGAAATGAAGGTTTTTGAAGCCGTCATCAATGAAACGATGGTCCAGACCTTTGCTCCACCCTTCGGATTACTCGAAAAGGCGAAAGGGGCTTATCTTCCGGGATTCGGTATCGTTTTCAGCCTGGAGGTAAACCTTTCTCCAGTCCGGGCTCCTTCTCCCTTCAATTTCCAGCCCCTGAGCAAAGAAGAGCTTGCGAAAGCCCAGAAGATACGGCTGGAGCGCCTGGGAATCATCAAGACGAAAGTGCCCAGATTGCTAGCCGACCATGCCGCGGGATTGCGCGATGTCTCATCGGACGATTTCGTGGCTGTGGTGGTTCATTTGTTTCCTCTTCCGGCCGAGGACGAGAAACTGCCCTCGCAAATCGTCCTGGAAGTCAAGAAGAGCGACCTCGACCAGTATTCGGAAAGGAAGCTTTCGTACGAGGAGTTTGAGAAAAAGGTCAGCGTTTTGGAACTATGACTTCGAGTCCAAATCCTGTGCGCGTAGCTGCCCCGAAACTATTGGGGCAATTGCTTGTCGCCCGAGGTGTCTTGCCGAAGGATGATCTCGAAAAGGCGCTGGCGCTGCAGCGGGAGAGAAAAGACCGCATCGGGAAGATTCTTATCGACCTGGGTTTTATTTCCCATCAGGACTTGTACTCGGCGCTTTCGGAACAATTGGGCATCCCCCGCATTGACGCCGCGGAATTGCGCGACGTCCCGGAGGAGGCGGCGAAACTCTCCCCGGGATTCTTGAAGCAATTCCTCCTTTTCCCGTACCGCGTGGAGAATGGCACGATGTTGCTGGCCATGGCCGACCCGCTGGACACGGAAAACATTCGGACCGTGGAACGCCTGGTGGGTCGCCGGGTCGAAGTCCGTTTGGCCACCGAAGCTGAGATTCTGAAGGCGCTGGAGCTTTCATTCGGTCCGGAGGAGCCTCCCGAGGCTGAAGGTGCTGGGACGGAGGGAGGCGCAGGTGCAGGGGACGTGGCTGCCGCGGACATCGAGCAGTTGCGGGACCTGGCTTCTGAGGCTCCGGTGATTCGTTGGGTGAACCAGCTCATCGGGCGTGCGCTGGAACGGCGGGCGAGCGATATTCACGTCGAGCCCTTCGAGAAGGAGTTCCGGATACGCTACCGGATTGACGGAGTGCTCTACGAAGTCCAGCCCCCTCCGCGAGAACTGCGGGCGGCCGTCACCTCACGAATCAAGCTGATGGCCAAGCTGAACATTGCCGAGCAGCGCCTCCCCCAGGACGGAAGAATCCCCATCCGCGTTCTGGGGCGCGAACTCGACTTGCGCGTTTCAACGCTCCCCACCCTCTATGGTGAAAGCGTGGTGATGCGCCTTCTGGACCGCAGCGCCAGCGAGCGGTTCGCCCTTTCAACCCTGGGATTTCCCGACGCCTTCCTGGAAAAAATGGAGTACTACCTGGGCCTTCCGCACGGCCTGTTTCTGGTGACAGGCCCCACGGGCAGCGGCAAATCAACCACGCTCTATGGCTCACTCCGCAAGCTCAACACGCCCGACAGGAAGATCATCACCATTGAGGATCCCGTCGAGTATCAGCTTTCAGGCGTCAACCAGATTCACGTGAATCCTCAAATCGGTCTGACGTTCGCGGCCGGTTTGCGCCACATCCTTCGGCAGGACCCCGACGTCATCATGGTGGGAGAAATCCGGGATATGGAAACGGCGGAGATCGCCATGCGCTCCGCCCTGACGGGCCACTTGGTCTTCAGCACTCTCCACACCAACGACGCTCCGAGCGCTGTGACTCGCCTGACCGATATGGGAGTCGAACACTATCTGGTTTGTTCCTCGGTCGTGGCGGTTCTGGCGCAACGCCTGGTGCGAGTGCTTTGCGAGCAATGCAAGCAGGAGCGTTCAATGGAGGCCGAAGACCTGCGCAAACAGGGCTGGCCCGTTGAGGAAAGCGCCGTCACCGTGTGGCGGGCCGTCGGCTGCCCGCATTGTGGTCAGACCGGCTACCAGGGCCGCGTGGGCATTTTTGAGTTTATGGAAATGGACGATGACCTTCGACACGAGGTGATGAGCCGGGCAGACGCCAATGCTCTGCGCGAGGTTGCGCGACGCCGGGGCTTGCGCAGCTTGAAAGAGGACGGTTGGCTGAAAGTTACGGCAGGGGTAACGACACCTGAAGAAGTTTTTCGCGTAACCCAGCAGGTCTAGAGACCTCGGGGAACGCGAGCGAGATTATGCCAGAATTTTCTTATAAGGCGATTAAGACCAGCGGCCAGTTGATTGACGGCGTCCGGTTCGCCGAGAGCGAATCGGCCCTGGTGGCGGACCTCCGCCAGATCGGTTGTTTGCCCGTCCAGGTGCGGGTGAAAGTCGGCGCGGAGGGCGCGGGATTACGTTTCTGGGAAAGGTCCCGACTGACGTCCCAGGACCGGCTGATTTTTGCCCAGCAACTCGCGACTCTGGTTCGCGCCGGCATCCCTCTGGACCGCTGCTTGGCGTTATGCCGAGACCTTGCTGAATCAGACGCTCTTCGCGCCGTGATCGAGGGAACGCTGAAGGAACTCCGCGCCGGGAAATCGTTGGCGGACAGCCTGGCATCACGGAGCGACTTCTTTCCCTCGCTCTATGTGGCGATGGTGCGCGCGGGGGAAGCCAGCGGCACGCTGCCGCATGTCCTCGACCGCCTTGTAGAATTCGGACAGTTCCGGGAAGAGCTGCGCAGTTACCTCGTGTCCGCGCTCATCTACCCGGCGCTGCTGGTGACCGTGGGTGGCATTGCTATCAGCATCCTTCTCGGTTTTGTCGTGCCGCGATTCGCCCAGGTGTTTGAGGAGTCGGGCAAAGAACTCCCGCTGCCCACCTGGGTCTTGATGCAGGTGGCATCGGCCTTTCGTAGTTATGGCTGGGTGGCCGCCGTGGCTTTGGTGCTGGTGGTCTTACTGGGCCGTTACTGGATCAATACTCCGGCGGGCCGGTTGATTTGGGACCGATCGAAGCTCAAGGCTCCGCTGATTGGTCCCATCGTGCTGAAACTCGAGATTGCGCGTTTCGCCAAAACGCTGGGGACCTTGCTGTCCCAGACCGTGCCCTTCATCTCCGCCCTGCGCCTCACGCGAGACGTGCTGGGGAACCGCGTCCTGGCCGACTCGATTGAACCTCTAATGCAGGGTGTCAAGCGCGGGCAAGGGCTGGCGGGGCCGTTACAGGCCCTCGGGCTCTTTCCTCCGCTTTGTGTGCAATTGGCGACCCTGGGGGAGCAGACCGGCAAGCTGGACGCGATGCTGCTGCAAGTCTCCGAGATTTATGATCGGGAAGTCCGCACGGCGACCAAGCGCCTGGTAGCCCTGGTCGAGCCGGCGGTGATTATGGTGATGGGACTGATTGTGGGCTCCATTGTTATTTCCACCATGCTGGCGATTGTCAGCATCAACGAGGTGCCATTCTGATGCGCAACCTAACGAGCGACCGAACGAAACACAACCTCACGCGGCCCTCAGAGGAAGGCTTCACGCTGATTGAGTTGATCGTGGTGATCCTAATCCTGGGCTTGCTCGCGGGCCTGGTTGCCCCCAGACTTTTCAAGCACGCCACGCAGGCGCGAATCACCACGGCAGCCGCGCAGATCGCGGCCTTCCAGACGGCCCTGGCGGCGTACAAGCTGGACACCGGCAACTTTCCAACCACCGAGCAGGGTCTCCAGGCCCTGAGAGTTGCTCCGACGGGTTTGAAAAATTGGAACGGACCGTACCTCCCAAAGGACATCCCGATGGACCCATGGCGAAACCCGTATATCTACAAATATCCGGGCGAGCATGGCGATGAGCCGGACATCATCAGTTACGGGGCGGATGGGAAGGCAGGCGGAGAAGGGGAAAATGCCGACATCCTTAGCTGGAAGTAAAGGCCCCGGACGCGCGCGCCGAGACGCAGGAGTCACGCTGCTGGAATTGTTGATCGTCCTCGCGCTTATGTCGCTGCTGGTCGGCTTGTTGGCTCCCCGGATCGGACGGGCGACGGACAACTGGCGACTTCGCCGCGCTGGCGAACACGTCGCGCAGATCCTTCGCTACGCCCGCACCCGCGCCCTTTATGAGGGCCGCTACTACGTTGTGGAGATTCAGCCTCAGGAAAATCGCGTGCGATTGCTGGGGGCGTCTTCGGGATTCGTCCGCGAGTACCTGCTTCCCAGGGATGTTCGCTGCGGCGAAGAAGGATCTGCCGCGAGTTTTTCCGTGATGCGTTTGGTTTTCTCCCCTTCCGGGGCGGTGGGTGAACGGACCCTTTGGCTGCGGAACCGGCAGGGAAGCGAAGTCAAGATTCACCTAAACCTGTTGCTCGGCCGTCCGGGTGTTGAGGTGGTTCCGGCGGGAGCTTGAGGCAGGAGAATTCGGATGGGAGTTCGTCGCGGCAATCACGATGAAGCGGGCATCAGCCTTCTGGAAATCCTGATCGCCATCTCGATACTGGCCATGAGCTTCACGGCGATCTTTTCCAGCATGTCCGCGGCATTGCGAGCGGAAACCCGCTTGGATCAGTATCGTCTCGTGGTTGACTACGCCACGAACAAGTTGAACGAAGTGGCTCTCGACCCGAATTTGGAGCCTGGCCAGGTAACGACCGGGGTCTCCCC
The DNA here is from genome assembly GCA_020072925.1 of Terriglobia bacterium. Classification (GTDB taxonomy): domain Bacteria; phylum Acidobacteriota; class Terriglobia; order UBA7540; family UBA7540; genus JAIQGA01. Next base: position 11,253 of record JAIQGA010000131.1, read on the forward strand.
CTCCGGCTTGCGCTGGAAGGTCTGGACCCGCGTTGTGGACACTCGCCCCGGCTTGGGCCCTGATCGGCCTCTGCAACTGGTACGGATCGTGGTGGAAGTCTCGTGGAAGGGCGGGGCCGGCCCGCAGAGTTACGTGCTGCAGACGCTCAAGTTGCGATATCCCCCGGCAAAGAGTTCTTAGGAGGCGATGTGCGGGCGACGGCGAAAGGCTACACGCTCCTCGAGATGCTGATCAGCATCTCCCTGATCGGCCTGCTGATGGTGAGCCTCGTCGTAGCTGTCCACGTGGGAAACAAGGCCTGGCAACGGGGTGAGGCAAGGCTCCTCCAGGTTCATGCTGAGGAGGAAAGATCGCAGTTCATGTTCCAGCAGATTTCGTCTCTGGTTCCGTACAAGGTGACTTCTGCAAATCCTGACATGCCGGGAGATTTTTACATCCTCGAAGCCGACGCCAATCGCCTGAGTTTCCTGAGCACTTGCGGAACCCGCAACTGGAGCCGCTCGGGCCTGCTGCTGGATGAATACGCGATTGTCAGGACTCGTGACGGATATTTCACCCTGGCCTTGCGCGAAACCCCGGTGCCCGACGACAAGACTCTCCTCCAGTTGCTCATCGCGCGTCAGTCATCCGACCCGGATACCGGAAAGATCAGTATCGTGTATCAGCCGTTTTTCCTTCGAGAGAGCGATGTCAGGCTGATGACGAGCCTACGCGCGGCAGAGTTTGAGTATCTCGGCGCCACCGCCACCGGGAAAGCCCCAGTCTGGGCTTCGCATTGGGAAGCCAGACAGGACGCTCCTTACCCGGAGGCAGTCCGAATCGTTTGGCTGCGCGGAAATCAACGAGAGGAAGTCATCGTTCCGATTCGCGCCCGTTTTTTGCCGAAGTGAGAAGACGCTTTATGACATCGGCATACTCCACCACGTTCCGCGATCACGAAGGTGGCGTTGCCCTCCTGGCGGTCTTGTGGGCCCTCACGCTCCTGAGCCTGGTGGCGCTGGCGCTTTCGAGTTCGGTGCAGGACGAAGTCCGAACGGCCACCTACCGCAAGGAGGCCGCTCAAGCCTACGCCCTCGCCTGTGGCGGTGTGGACACGGCCATCATGGCGGTGGTTTTCCCGCAGCCGGATAACCCCGACAAGCCTCCCTTCTGGACCTGGAAGCCGGGACAGCGCGAGGGCATCGTGCCGTTTCCGGGAGGGCGGGCCCGCTTGCTGATTGAGGGCGAGTCGGGCAAGCTCGATCTCAACGCCGCAAGCCGGGTACAGTTGATCCGCCGCTTCGAAATGCGAGGCCTTGCAGCCGTCCGCGCTGAAGATTTGGCAGCGGCGATCCTTCATTGGCGCGCCCCAGAGCAGGACGACGACCCAGACGCTCAGGCATTAGATGAATACTATCAGCGAGTAGGAATACAACCTCGTCATGACCGATTTCGGTCTGTTGAAGAGGTCCTGAATGTACGAGGAATGTCACGGGAGATCTTCTACGGCACCGTGGAGGTCACCCGGCAGGGGAAGGTGCTGGCCATTTACGGGGTGGGGCAGGATCTCACCGTGATGTCGGGCTCTTCGCAAGTGAACGTGAACTACGCCTCGGAATACGTCTTGAGGAGCGTACCGGAGATCACTGCTGATTTGGCCAGCTCCATCATCCAGGAGCGAAGAACGGCGCCGTTTTCCTCCGTCGTCCAAATTGGCGACCGCACCGCGGCGCTCTTGCCTGACGAGGCACTCCCGTACCTGACCACCGGTGAGGGAAACACCTACAGGATTACATCCACGGGGGAAATCGCCGGCTCAGTGGTGCACCGCACCGTGGAAGCATTCATTCAACTCGATTCCCAAGTAGGCTCCCGGTATCGCCTGGTTGCCTGGTACGACGACGTGAGTGCAGGGGAAGGAGGACGTTAAGCGTGTTGTTTACGAAGCATGCACTCGGAGCGGATTGGAGCGAAGAGGGCCTCAAGCTCGTGGTGCTGGGTCGCCGCTTCCGCCGGCTCGTGGTCTTCGACTTCTTGCACGTCTCGGCGCCTCTTACTAAGGAAGGTAAGGCCAAAGTTGGAGAATTCCTGAAGAAGAATCATGTTGCGGAGGCGAGGGTTGTGGCCTGCCTTCCGCGGGAAACGTTTTTCATCAGATTCCTGGACCTCCCCGGTGAGGCCGAGTCCCAGTTGGCGCGGGTTGTCGGCTATCAGGTCGATACGCTTCATCCTTTTCACAACACTCCCATCCGCTGGGATAGTGCCGTGGTGGCCAAAGACGCGAAGACGAAACAAATCCGGGTGATGATCGCGATTGCCGAGCAGTCTGTACTTGACCGGCAGTCCCAGGCCCTGAAGGACCTGGGCATTCGTCCGGACTCCCTTACACCGGCGGCAGCGCCGGTTGCTGGCTTATTGGGCAGTTTGCTGCCGGAAATGGCACTCGCGGTTTTGGGCCGCGGAAGCAAGATCGAATTGTTAGGTTTTCGCCAAGGCAGTCTGGTTGCCGCCCGCGAGCTCGCATCCGATGACGCGAACCCCGCGCAACAATTCGAGCGGGAATTGCACTCCCTCGGTTCAGTGTTGCCTCCGGAGGCATCGAAGACCATCCCGTCATTTATATGCGGCGCGATTCCGGAGGTTTTTTCCGAAGCATTAGGGGAAACGAAGCGCCTGCCATTGCTCAAACTGGCGCTTTCGGCGCCTCCCAAGTTCGACGCGGAAATCATGTTTCCGGCGCTTGCGGCAGCATGCTCGGGCCTGCGGCGGAGGCCCTCGCCGTCCCTCAACCTTCTTCCGCTGGAATCCCGCCTGCGCCCAAGCCGCTGGGGCCGTGTACCGATCTACGCGGCCGGCGCCTCGGCCGCCCTGTTGGGGCTGACCTTGTTGGCGCACGGGCTGATCGAAACCGCCCTGTACGGACGCGCTTTGGACCGGCAAATCCACAATCTCCGCTCGCAGGCCGAAGCCGTCCAACAGCAGGATGCGCAGGTGGCCCACCTCTCGGAAAGGGCGGTATTGCTGGAAAGCCTGCGCGCGCAGACCTGGCAAAAGCTTCAGATCATGCGGGAGCTTACGAACCTCCTGCCCGACGGGACCTGGATCCAGGACTTGCAGGTCGGCCAGGGAACCGTCGAGTTCTCCGGGTCCTCCAATCGCGCCGCGGAGTTGATTCAACCCCTGGAGAATTCGCCGTATTTCTCGCAAGTCGAGTTTGCGTCACCGATCACGCGAGGGAGCGATAACAAGGAAGTCTTTCGAATTCGAATGCGCGCGGGAAAAACGGCTGTTCATTGAAACCCTATGCTCGAGAAACTCACTCCCCGGGACCGGATCGCGTTGAAGGTGGCAGGTGCTGCCCTGGTGCTTTTCTTGGTGGCGGATTTTGGGGTGCTGCCTCTTCTCGACGTGATGCAGGCCAGCTCGGGGGGGATCGAAAAAAAGGAGTTGACGTTGCGCCGTTACCAGCGGCTGGTGGCGCTGGCCTCGAGCCAGCCGGCCTCGCGCGCCGCAGCCGAGAAGAGTTTGGGCGATGCCGAAGCGGGTTTGCTGGAAAGCCCCTCGGAGTCCCTGGCCAACGCCGAATGGCAGCGTCTGGTGCGCGAACTGGCGAAAGAGAAAGGCCTCGAGCTCTCGAGCAGCGAGGTGCTGCGTGTCGAGAAACTCAGTCCCGACTACGCGCTTGTCACAGGGAGAGTGGCGCTTGCAGCCCGCCTGGACCAGTTGGTGGACATGCTGGTGGCGATGGCCACCTCGCCCAAGCTCCTGGCTGCGAACAGTCTGAAGGTCATGCCGATGGGTGGCGATCCGCAGAAACGCCTGCAGGTGGAGATGACGATCAGCGCCGCCATGCGCGCCGCAAAAGCCGCCGAGGTCGCGCCGGAGAAGCACTAGGCAGGAGAGGTCGTTCATGCTGACGAGACGTCGCGAACAAATCATCGTGTTTCTGGGTTTGGTAGCGCTCAACCTGGGGTTCGGCGTGATGCTGTCTCGGTACTGGAAGGACTATCGAGCCAACACCCAGTGGATCTATACCCGCAAGTCAATCGAACCGGAGACCACGGGAGGACTCTCGCAAGCGCCCGTTGCGGCTCAGAACTTTGCGGTCATCGTTGACCGCACGATGTTCCGCCCCGAGCGCACGAATGAAGTGGCGACGGAAAAAATCGAAAAGCTGCCGGAACTGCCCCTGTTGTACGGGACCATGAACCTCGGCGACGGAATGTTCGCCATGATGGCGCCCGGGGAGCAGGCCAACGGGCTCTCCAAGCCGGTGCATCTCGGAGAGGAAATCGGGGGCTACAAGCTGGTCTCGATCGCGAATTCCCAGGTTGTCGTGGGCTGGGGCGAGAAGCGGTTCACGGTCAATGTCTGGGAGTCGGCGCGAAAAGTCCCGCGCAT
>JAIQGA010000132.1:0-14831 GCA_020072925.1 Terriglobia bacterium
GTCGGCGGGTTGCTCTATCCGGCGCTTCGCAAAGAAGGCTACTCGGAGAAGTTCTCGCTCGGCCTCGTCACGACCGGCGGCTCCGTCGGCCTCCTCCTGCCGTACTCGCTGCCGCTGCTCGTGTTCGCGCTGGTGTCGGGCCTCGACTTCAACCTCGCCTTCAAGGCGGTGCTCGCGCCCGGGCTCCTCGTAGTGCTGATGCTCGCCGCGTATTCGGCGTACATCGGCGTGAAGGAGAAGGTGCCGCGCGTTGCCTTCGATCCGAAGGAGGCGGGGCTCGCGCTCTGGGACTTCAAGTGGGAGCTGGGCATCCCGATTGGAGGGAAAAGGAATCGCCTCAGTCGGGATAATCAGGATGGGCATTGACGAATTGCTACAGGGAAGGCGTGAGGAGATTGTGCGAATCGCGGCGCGCCACGGCGCCACCAACGTCCGTGTTTTCGGTTCGGTTGCACGCGGGGAGGCGAGGCCCGATAGCGACGTCGATTTCCTCGTGGACCTGGAGGGCGGCCGGAGTCTGCTGGACCTGGGCGGCCTGCTCATGGACCTCGAAGCTCTGCTTGGCCGCGGTGTGGATGTGGTCACTGAAACCGGCCTCCGGGAGCGCATCCGGGGCCGAGTCTTGCGAGAGGCCGTGCCGCTGTGAGAGACGACCGCGAGAAACTGCTGGATGTACGCGAGGCGATCGAGAAGATAGAAAAGTACACCGTGCGCGGCGAGCAGGCTTTTAAGCAGGATGAATTGGTTCAAACTTGGATTGTTCATCACCTTGAAATTATGGGAGAGGCCGTTCGGTCTCTTTCGCCCGCCCTGCGAAACAAGTATCCCAAAGTCCCCTGGGCAAAAATCATCGGCATGCGGAACATTCTGGTTCACCACTATTTTGGAATCGACGTCGCGGCAGTGTGGTCGGTTGCGCAAAATGAATTGCCGCGCCTCAGACGAGACCTCGACGCAATCCTCAAGGATCTGAAAGCCACCCCGTGAGGATGGTGTGAAATAATCTGTTCGGCGCGAAGTGCTCGAACGGCTTAAAGGCATCGCACAAAGCCTCCCGATATTTGCTCACGTCGTAACCCCGCCAATCTTCCCAGAGCGTAAAGGCGCGCACGCGGTCGTCCGGCAGGTTCGAGCCGGCGTCGGTGATGATGTACTCGATGATTTCGCCCGGGCGCAGCTTGACGCCCGCGCGGTCGAGTTGCCGCGCCGCGATGGCCGTGGCGCTGGCCTGCCGGTACTCCTGGGGCGCGCGGGTCAGGCGCCGGCTGATGACGAGTTCCTCGAGCGCTACGCTGCCCGCCTCCAGCCGCCCCAAATACCGCTCAAGCACCTCGCGCGCTTCGGCGAGTTTCTGCGTATAGCTTTCCAGATCGCGCGCCTCCGCCAGGATGGCCAGCGCTTCCTGCTGCATTCGCGCCACCAGGGGCGGCGTATCGTGCTTCCGGCACTCGAGCCCGCGCACTTTCAGTTCGCCCTCCTCGGAAACGCAGAAGAAGCGGTTGGGCACGGGAATCTCCGCCGATTGTTTCGAGGGCAGAAACACCACGTAGCGGTAAACCGCCTCGAGCGCCAGGGGCAGGCCGGTAAGTTGCTCGACTTCCCGCGCCAGGCGCTCGTAGTCCTGGCGCGTGGCCTCCGCTTTCTGCACGTAGAGCGAATCCACCAGCGCATGGAGCACGCGGAACCCGCGCCGCTCCGCATGCTCTTTCGCCACCAGCAGCTTCTCCCGCGCCAGGGCGTTGATGGCTTCGTGCGCCTCGATCTTGCCGAAGCGCGCGTTCTTGTAGCCTGTGTAACCAAAGCAGCAGACCAGCAGCCACTTCAGCGCCGAGCGGCGCTCCTTGTAGTTTGCGGGGTTCGGGGTTCGGGACTCGGGATTCGGGATTTTATCTTGCGAGTCCCGAGTCTCGAGTCCCGAGTCCCGAACCACGACTCCCGAAATCCGCCGCTTGTACTCGATGCGTTTGGCGATGAGCCGCTCCACCACGCGGCTGGTGATGCCGCGCCGCCGCTGGCAGACACGGTAACCCAGTTCCGGCACGCGCGGCGCCTCCGGGCAGCAGCGGCAATTGACCGTCTCCGGAGAGATATTGAAGCGCGACATGATGCTGGGGTACTCGCTGACGAAATCCAGCTCGCCCACGTTGGTGAAGAATCCCAGCCGCGGCGGGAACACCAGGCCGCCGCGGTCCGCCACCAGCAGTTCATCCGGATGCTTGGGACTTTCGGGCTCGGCTTTCTGCGCGGGGATCAGCACGCCGTCGCGGTACGCCAGTTCCATCTGCATGTAGGAAATGCCGGTGCCGGTGGTGGTGCGCGCCGCGTACTGCACGGGGAGCTTGGTGACGCGCACCAGCTCCCACAACCCGTCCAGGTCGCATTCGTTGGCGATGAAGGAGTTGCGCGCGTCCACGTGCAGGCGCCCGAACAGCGTAGTGGTGCTGCCCTTGAAAAGAATGCGCCCGTAGCTGGTGTAGCTGCGCGCCCGGCGGCGCTCGACGGGCGCGGCATCGCGATTGAGGGGAAGCTCCAGGCCGAGCTTGCGCGCCTGCCGCATGAGCCCCGGAAAGAGCGTGGCATCGCCCCACTCGCTCAGGATGAGGTCCGGATCGTGCGCGCGCAGCAGGCGGGCGAAGTGCGCGGCGACGGGCTCTTCCGTATCGTCGAGCACGCGCCACTCGCCGTCCACTTCCACTTCCAGCGCGCCGTGCCGACCGTGCTGCGGGTCCACTCGCCCGAGCCCTTCCAGGCGCAGCCGCAGGATGCGCAGCGGCGGCAACTCGTAGTCCAGCGCCCATTCGTCGTCGCGGCAGTGGATGGCGAGATTCGGGATTCGGGATTCGGGAGTCGGGAATCGGGTGTCGGGGGTCGGGTGTGGGGTGTAGCCCGCGAAACCCTCCTTGCTTTCCGCAAGCCCCGACACCCCACACCCGAGTCCCGACCTCGGACCTGCACGTTCATCAACCTCCACGTCGATTTTCGCCAGCGGAAACACGCCCTTCTGCCAGCAATACACCGGCGCCAGCATCAAGTCGGAGTTGTAGAGCCGCAGGCCGGAATCGAAGCGTTGCACGAAGCGCACCAGCGCGCCGAACTGCGTAGGATGGCGGACCGTCACCTGGAGCACGCGCAACTCCGCGCCTTCCCAGATGTCGAGGCGCGTGGTGAGCGCGCACTCCACCGGCGCGCGCGCCGCCAGGGCTTGCGCCAGGCGCCCCAGCCGCGTCTCCGGCCCGTGCACGTAAAAGCACGGCGCGAACGAGCGGTCAATCAGCCGGAGGCGTTTCGGGCTCCCGCCCTGCGGCAGCAGCCACAGCGTCATCCCCTCCGGGGAGGGGTAAAGGTCGAGAATCCATCCACTGAGCATCCAGGTTAATCCCCAGGCGCGCCTCGAGCGCGCGCAGGCGCATCTCGTGGTCGAGCCCGATCGCCAGGTTGATGGCGTCCATGGCGTGTACGGGAAATTCGTAGGTGCAGGCCTGCGCGTAGAGACGCACGCGGTTGAACATCGCCTCCAGATGCGCGCGCTCCTCGCGACGCAACGCCCGGCCAAACACCCGCTCCCAGGACTCCAACTCCTTCTCGATCAGTTGACGAAAGGTTGCGATGGTTCGGCCCATAAAAACCCCAATTATTGAGCGATTTAGCGATTGAGTGATTTAGTGATTTATTCATTTCATTATTGATTCATTGAGTCATTAAAAAATCCGCGCGCGTTGATCATTCGACCCTTGAGTTCTTCAATGGCTCAATCGCTAAATCACCAAATCGCTAAATGACTCAATCACCCGATCACCCGATGGCTCGATGCCCGCGTGAGTCCCAGCTTTCCTCCGGCGTCGATCTCGAACTTCCAGACCTCCGCGGCGGCCGCGCACGTGCGTGCGAAGAAATGCCGGCGCGCCGGCAAAGGCGCAAAGGTTGCGGCGGCGGAAAAGAGCGCCACGGTGAGTGGCGGCATCGCCACTGTCGAGGCGGCCTTTAGGCCGGCATCATCTGTGCCGGGCGGAAGCCCGGCACTACGAGTCGTGAAGGGGGAAGCCCAGCGTCGCAGATGCGCCAGCGCCTGCTCGAAGGCCACGCGCGCGTCCCAGTCGCGCACGTCTTCGTCGAAGTAAAGATCGGGGAAAGCGGTGACGATCAGGATTTCGGCGGGAAAATCCGCGCGAAAGCGCGGCACGCGCGCAATGAGTTCCGTGAGTTGGAAGCACGTGAAGGCGCGGGCGATTTCAATCTGGCGGTTGAATTCGGCGAAGGGCACGCCGCGCTGGCGCGCCAGGCGCTCGAGCAGCCGCGGGTCGGCGCAATTCGCACCATCCAGCATGAGCACGCGTTTGCCCGCCAGCAGCAGGCGCGGCAGAAAATAGTGACTGAGCCGCGCCGTCTCCCCGCCGCCCTGAAACACCGCGAGGCCCTGCGCGGGCAGCGTCCACGGCTTGTGTAGCGGCGATTTTATATCGCCACGCTGTAGCGCCGTCCCCACCGGCGCAGCGGATGCCGGACTCGGCGGTGCCGCAGACGCATCCGGCAGTGTCACCCCCGCGCCGGGCCAGGCCGCGCTTCCCCGCTTCGCGCAGAATAATGGCCCAGGAGACGGGGTTGCCGCAGCTTTAATCGCTGTCTCGCCCATCTCGCGAACTCCTTTCCCCAGCTCCCACCATAGGCGAACAAAAAGCGAAAGTCAAGAGCTTTTCGTTTCCGCATTTTTGCGCAGAGTTTCGATAGAACCCACCTTGACGCCGCGGCGCGCCCCCAACTCCGCCCCGCACTTCCGTCGGACATCTTGCCATCTTGCGAGCCCTGGAACCTCGTGCCACTATCCGTCGTTAATCAGAATGTGACCCGACCCTCCCACAAGGACCAAAAATGTATCCCACCCAAAAAACCTGCGCTCTCCCCGGACTGATACTTTTGGCGCTCGCGTCTTCCCTGCGGGCCGACTCGCAGCCCGCTATGTTTCGCGGCAACCCGCAGCACACCGGTGTATATGACGCGGGCGCGATGTTTCCCGCGCAGAAAGAACGCTGGCGCTTTCAGACGGCCCACGTGAACCGCTCCACGCCGGCCATCGTGGAGGGCGTGGTGTACGCCGGGAGTTACGACGGCAACCTCTACGCGATTGATGCCGCCACCGGCACACTGAAGTGGAAATTCCAGACGGCGGGTGAAATCACTTCCTCGCCGGCGGTTGCCGAGGGCCTCGTGTACGTCAACAACGACGCGGGACTCTACGCCCTCGACGCGCGGACCGGCGAGCAGAGATGGCTCCTCAAGACCGGCGCGCCCGTTCCCTTCGCGCACCGCTGGGACTATTTCCAATCCTCTCCCGCCTGGGTTCGCGGCGCGCTCTATTTCGGCAGCGCCGACGGCTACCTGTACGCGGCGGAAGGCAAAACGGGCAAAGTCCTCTGGAAGTTCCAGACCGCGGGACGCGTGCGCGCTTCGCCCGCCGTGGCCGACGGCGTGGTTTACGGTGGCAGCATGGATGGCAATCTCTACGCTCTCGACGCAGCGACAGGAAAACTGAAGTGGAAATTCAAGACTGCCGGCAACGCCTTCTTCCCGTTCGGGGAGATCCAATCCACACCCACGGTTGCGGAAGGCGCGGTTTATTTCGGCAGCCGCGACGGAAACCTCTATGCGGTGGACATCGCCACGGGGCAGAAGAAATGGGCGTTCTCGCACAACGGCTCGTGGTGCATCTCCGGGCCTGCCGTCGCGGACGGTCTCGTCTTCGCCGGCAGCTCCGACGGCCAGTTCGTCAATGCTGTGGACGCCCAGACAGGCGCGGAGAAGTGGGGCTTCAAGATGCCCTCGCGCGTGTTTTCTTCCGGCGCCATTGTCGCGGGCGATGTTTACTTTGGCGCCTGGGGCGGCGAGGTCTTCTGGTTTGACGCCAAGACCGGCAAGCAGAAAGGCGGCGCCATGGCTGAAGCCGCTGTGCAGACTTCGCCCGTCGTCGCGGACGGTGTGCTCTATTTCGGCAGCGACGACGGCTACCTCTACGCGGTCGAATTGCAGGCGGCGAAGGAACACCACGCCATCAAGCTCGACCCGCAGACCTACGATATCTATGCGGGTGAGTACGAGCTGGGCGGCGGCCAGTTGATGACCCTGACGCGCGAGGGCGACAAGCTCCTGGCCCAGATTCCTGGCCAGCCCAAGGTCGAACTTCTGGCGGAATCTCCCACCCATTTCTTCATTAACGAAGTCCCTGCGGAGTTCGAGTTCGTGAAGGACGAAAAAGGCAGCGTCGTGCGCCTGGTGCTGCGCCAGTCAGGCATGGAGTTCGACGCCAGGAAAATCAAGTAGCACGGGCGCCTCGCGTCCCCGCGAAGGCGGGGAGCGCACGGCCAGCATGCCGTAACGCATCGCGAGCAACGTAGCGCAAACCTGCGGTGCTCATCTAAAAAGGATAGAGGCGGTGAGTCTCCGACGTGTCGCCATTCAGATGCTTCGTATAGAGCCTCCAGCCGCCGTGGTTCACCGTGCCGAAGATGTACATGGTATGATCGCGCGGACTGCCCGGCGGATATCCCGTGGCACGTCTGGGCAGATTCGAGTAGCCGGCGCCGTAAACGTAAAGCTGCCCCCCATTGGGGCAAGGCGCTGCGAAGTCCCCTCCCGTGATTCCCCCGACCGTGCCTGCCAGTTGCCGCGCCAGGGCGGGCCCGCCGCCGGTAATCCCCTGGCCGCCCAGGCCGTCCGACGGCATGATGTGAGCCGCAAAAATACGCCCACCCACCACCTTGAAGCAAAAGCTGCAACCGGTGAACTGGGTGGTAACTAAAGTTTCCGCGCCAGTCAACTCGGTGCCGACAATCTGCGCGAAGCTACCCGCTGTCTGGCTGTCCGTGCGTCCCGGGACATTGTACCAAGCCACGGCCGGGATGCTGACCGTCTCAAACTCATGGGCGTGAGGGAACCGCTGGGGACGATTCCCCTCGATCTGATATCGATCGAGCCGAAAATCGCAATAGAAGTAGCCCACGCCTCTGTTCGTGATGGACCCTTCGAAGAACTTGTGCTCCCGCAGAAATAATCGCGTTCGGGTCCGCAATTGCGTCAGGAACTCTGTCTGCAACAGGTGCCCGGTGCCATACGCCCCGTCCGCCGCCATTCGCAACTTGGCAATCAGGTCGTCCAGCTCTTGATTCACCGTATCCGTCGGCAGCGTCTTGGCCGCAAGATAGGCCGGCGGATTTTTCAAACTGTCCAGCATGATTAGCGCGCGCCGCGCCGCCCTGTCCGCCTTGTCCCCCGGATCCTCCGCGTTGGTCATCGTCATCGACCGGGAAAAGTACTTGAAATTTGGGCCCGACGGGAAAAGCCAGTCGATCAGGTAATATAAGAATTCCTTCACTGCCGCCCGTTCCGGTCCGGGCACCTTATTGGCAATAAATGCGACAGTCTCATCCACACGTCGTTTATTCCCTTTGGTTATGAAAGACATCGTGGGCCTCCGACTATCTAATTGCGCGGCATAGTATCATGCGCGGTCTGAAGTGCAAGGATAAAGGGTCTCACTGGGGCGGCCCCCATGAGCAAGGCAGGGCTCACACCTTAAGGCGTAATTCGAGGCCGTCACGCGGTCCTTCTCTAGCCAGGGTGCCTGCTTTGTGCCTGAGCAACTTTCATATAAAGCCTGCTCGATTAACGTTAAACTGCGAAAGCCCGCTCTAGTTAACCATGAACTCTGCGGGTGGCCACTATCACCCGGGTGCTTTCCTGGCACGGACTCCATAAGCAGGAGACAGTTGTGCTTGTCTTTTTTTCGGAAGCTCAAGAGTCCCGGTTTTACATAAGCGGCCGCCTCCTGATGTTGGTCACCCTGGCCCTCTCTGCGGGGGCGAATGGGCAATTGGAATGGCAATATCTTCCCGGCCTTAAAGTGAAAGGGCGGCTTCGGGGGAACCGCATGGCGGCCAACGAAGGGGGCGGCGATCAGGGTCCGGCTCCCGTACTTCGCGAGGCGTCCGGTAACCTTATGAAATGATGACGGATGGATACTTTTCCAGGAATGTCCCGAATATGCGTTGACATGAAGTCGTAATGTGTGCTAATTTCTGACTTTGGTCATGAGGGCAGACAAACTCAAGTCGGTGACCGGTTGGGAGGCGCGGCGGATGTGTTGTTGTTATGCATCCGTTAGCGGTCCTATGCCCTCTGAGACGATGAGCTTGTAAGGCCAGACCGACAAACAGTTTCAGTCTAAGGCGCCCGCTAACGGAAGAAACGTTAGCGGGCGTTTTTACTTTTCGCGGGTTTTTCTGATGACGCACTTCGGAATAATTATGGTAACCCGCAAAAGGGGGCAAAAAGACCGATAATGCTGATTCCTTTCCTCGGTTTCATAACGGGCATCTTGATCGGCCTGACAGGCGCAGGCGGCGGTGTCATCCTGACACCTCTCCTGATGCTTTTCACACCTTACTCGGCGGTAGTCATTATCGGCACCGACATTGTGAACGGAGCCGTGACGCGCCTGTTAGGTGTTATCGAACATCGCCGACTGGGGAACGTTCAAGCACGTCTTGCACAATGGCTCATCCTAGGCAGCGTGCCTGGGACGCTGGGCGGTGTGCTGCTGGTCCGAGTGCTCAAGACGCATCTTGCCGCCGGGCAGCTCGATCACGTGCTGAAGAGTGCGCTGGCCGTGTTGTTGGTCGGAGGCGGGTTCATTCTTCCCTGGATTCGCACCAAGTCGAATGCCGCGCGGCCGGCGCCTCCTCGTCTGGAGCGAACGAGCGAGCGTCTGCGCCTGGCCGTCGTTGGGGCGGCAGTGGGATTCCTGGTGGCGCTGACTTCCGTGGGCAGCGGCAGCTTGCTGATGATCTTTCTGCTGCTCTTTATCCCTTTGCCGCTGGCAGCACTGGTAGGAACAGACCTGCTTTTCGGGCTGGTGACGCTGGCGCTGGCCGGATCGCTGCACATGGCGCTGGGACACTTCTCGGCGAAACTGTTCGTGCAGCTCGTGGTGGGATCGTCGCTCGGCGTGGTATTGGGAAGCCGCCTCACGACGCGGATTCCCGAGCGCTACTTCAGTTGGCTGTTCAGCATTCTCTATTTTTCGCTGGGAGCACGGTTGCTGGTGGGGTGACCCGCGGTCTTTTGGATTCTCATTCTGTAAAGGAGCAAAAGGGAAAATGCCACTCGAGGTTGAAAGTCTTGCCGAACTTGCCGAGGCTTATGTGGGGCGGCGCCCGCAGGAAATTCTGAGCTGGGCGCTGGAAGAGTTTTCGCCTGATTTGGGCATCAGCTTCAGCGGGGCCGAGGACGTAGTCCTGGTAGACATGGCCGCGAAACTGGGCGGCGAAGTCCGGGTGTTTTCGCTCGACACAGGCAGGCTGCACCCGGAGACCCTGCGCTTTATCGAGCGTGTGAGGGAGCATTACGAGATTCCCATTGAGATCTACTATCCGCGCCCGGAGGCGGTGGAGAAGTTGGTGCGCGAAAAGGGACTGTTTTCTTTTTATCGCGACGGCCATCAGGAGTGCTGCGGCATCCGCAAGGTGGAACCGCTGCGCCGGGCGCTCGAGCCGTTGCGCGCCTGGGTGACGGGACAGCGGCGCGATCAGAGCCCGCAGACCCGCGCCGAAGTACCCGTCATTCAGGCCGACGCGGCCTTCTCGAGTGCGGAGCGGGAACTCGTGAAAATCAATCCTCTTGCCCGCTGGACTTCGCGGCAAGTTTGGGCTTATATCCGCGAGAACAGCGTTCCATTCAACCCCCTGCACGAACGCGGATTCATCTCCATCGGCTGCGAGCCTTGCACCCGGCCCACGCTTCCCGGCCAGCACGAGCGCGAGGGTCGTTGGTGGTGGGAAGACGCGACCCACAAGGAATGCGGCCTGCACGCTGGAAACCTGCGTGACGGGTAGCCACGGCATGTTCTTAATGCCGTGGGCTCGTAACTTCCGGGCTGGAAAAACCCGCGGGACAAGAAGCGTCCCGCGGCTACCTGCTTAGGCTGATGACTGAAGGCTGACTGCTGAAAGCTGCTTTCCTACGGCATCCGCGCCGAGGAAGTTGGCGACGCCACAGCCTGGCTTGCTTGCGTGGCGCTTCCCTCTTTCTCCAACAGGCCGTGATAGAACTTGCCGGCGATTTCAGCGGCGTGGGGACCGAACATCATGCGGCCGCCGCGCAGCAGAACCACCACCACATATTGAGTCCGCTGGTCCATACCGTAGGAAACAAACCAGCCGAGGCGCGCACCGTCTTCGCTGCACGTTCCCGTCTTCCCGTAAATCTGCATCTGGGGATCGTAGGCCAGCCGCGCTGTGCCGTAAAGGACCGCGGCCGCGAGCCCTTCGCGGACCTCCGGCAAATAGGGTTCAAGGCCCGTGAGCCGCCGCCGGACGATGGGCTTGAACTCCGCGACTTCCTGGGGCGTGCGGGGATATTGCAGTTGGTAAAGTGTGCCGCCGTTCGCGATAGCCGAAATGATGGCGGCTGCCTGCAACGTGGTTACCTGCATATCCTGGCCGTAGTACGCCAGGTAACCGACCCCCCCTTCTTTGGGGGGCTCGCTGGGGAAATGTCCTGGCGATTCGCCCGGGATATCGTACCCCGCCTTTTCACCCAGACCGAACTGATGCGCATAGAAGGCGAGGCGTTGAAATCCCAGCATTTCGCCCAGCTTGTGGAAGAAGGTGTTGTTCGAGTGCGCCAGGGCATCGGTGACACCCAAGCGCAAGCGTCCCCCGACGTAGAGTTTGGTGCCCGGAGTGATGATGCCTTCTTTCAAGGCCGCCAGCGCCACCACGGGCTTGAAGGTCGAGCAGGGCGTGAAGCCGCTGGTCATCGCCAGCCGCTGGTTCACCATGGAGAGAATGCGCCCGTTATTCGGATCCACCACTACCATGCTGCCGTTCCAACGTCCCAAGGCATCAATGGCTGCCTGGCGGATGAGAGGATCGTCACCGGCGGGATTGTCATCAGCGCCAGGATCGGCGAAGGAGGTAATCCGCCAGGGATTCCAGAAGCGGCGCCGGGCGCGCCGGCGGCGCAGGCGCGTTGTTTGGGCGCTCGCAACTTGGGTGGTCTTGGCTTGCGCGCGGGCGCGCCGCTTGGTTCTAGTGCGGCGATGCGCCGAAGCCTTGCGGGTTATCTTGGTGGTGGATGGTTGGTCGGTCGAGCCGGAAGTTTGAGCGGAGTAAAGATCCATCCCGAGCAGCGAAAAAACTGCCAGGGCCAGGGTGGCAATTTTCTTCAGCAACGTCGTACACCTCCTGAGCGGGTCAACGCACTTCGAGGATTCTCCCCCAACCCTGGCGCCCGTCGAGGGAGAATCCTCCCTGCTCTCAGGCACAACTCTAGACTGCCCTTACTTTTTGCCGCGGGCGGAAGCCGCGCTCTCAGCCGGCGCTGCCGCTTCGGCGGGAAGCGGAAGGTTCAGCGCCTTGCGGACCTGGTTCTCCACTTTCTTGCAGACGTCCGAGTGCTCGCGCAGGAACAGGCGGGCATTTTCCCGGCCCTGTCCGATGCGCTCGCCACCGTAGGAGAACCAGGCGCCGCTCTTCTCCAGGATGTTGTGTTCTGCGGCCAGATCGATCAGGTCGCCCTCTCTCGAAATCCCCTCACCGTATAGAATATCAAATTCTGCCTCGCGAAAGGGAGCGGCAATTTTATTTTTTACGATTTTGACCTTCGTCCGGCTCCCCACCACGCGGTCTCCATCTTTGATAGATGCAATTCGGCGGATGTCCACACGCACCGAGGAATAGAATTTCAGGGCGCGCCCGCCCGTGGTGGTTTCAGGATTGCCGAACATCACGCCGATCTTCTCGCGGATCTGGTTGATGAAGATAAAGCAGGTCTTCGACTTAGCGACCACCCCGGTGAGCTTGCGCAGCGCCTGGGACATCAGGCGGGCCTGGAGACCAGGAAGCGAATCGCCCATGTCGCCGTCGAGCTCGGCCTTGGGCACCAGCGCCGCCACCGAATCCACCACCAGCACGTCAACGGCGTTCGAGCGCACCAGCGCCGAAGCGATCTCGAGCGCCTGCTCGCCGTAGTCGGGTTGCGAGACCAGCAGGTTATCCACGTCCACGCCCAGTCGCTTGGCGTAAGGGGCGTCGAGCGCATGCTCGGCGTCGATGTACGCCGCCATGCCGCCGCGCTTCTGCGCTTCCGCCACCACGTGCAGGGCAATGGTGGTCTTGCCGCTCGCCTCAGGGCCGAAGATCTCCACCACCCGCCCGCGGGGCATTCCGCCCACGCCCAGCGCCGCGTCGAATGAAAGCGCGCCCGTCGGAATGATCTCCACGGGCACCAGCGCGTCCTTCGTCCCTAAACGCATGATCGAGCCCTTGCCGTAGTCTTTCTCGATTTGCGTGAGCGCTAGGTCCAGCGCGCGAGCTTTTTCAGTGCGTTCTTCCGGCATGGTTGTTCCTCACTTCCTCGGACGATCAAAATTGGTTCGCAAGCTCAGTTCTCGGGTCGATAGGTGCGGGCCTTGATGATTTCACCGCTCGCGTTTTCTCCGCGAGGTCGATTGCTCGGTCCTATAACTTTGTGCGCTTCTTCGATTTCCAGCGCGGTTTTTCCGTACCTTACGTGCTTCAAGCCAGCGTTTCAGCGAGTCGGAGCTTTCGCCCCAGGGTTGCCCCAAGATCAAGCCTTCAACACTCAAGTCTTCGTCCAGGTCCGGCCAGTGAATCCCTTCGCCATCGCCAATGAGCCGCCAATTCTCCCGTTCGGCGGGCGTGCCGTGGAGCAAACGCGGGTACCACGCCAGAGGCGCTGAAATCGTTCTCCCGTCCGCGAGGTCAACTATTAGACTGACTTCGGATACGATCACGCGCTGCGCTCTCTGCGTTCGGACTTTGGCGCCACATTCATCATACCCCACAACCGCACTCCTCTGGGTGTTCGTAGCTCTCCTTTTGCTCATTTGCTCAATATGCCGGGCTCCTTTCGCTTGGGCTTGTAGAAGGCCTCGCCAAGCGCAAACGCCACAGCCCCCAAGCCACATAGGTCACTATACCTTGTCCATAGGTCGGCACCCTCAATCGGATCAAACCTAAGTTCCCCGGGTCTATTCCACCAGCGGACGTTGGGCGGGATTAACACGAGCAACAAGAGAAGAGACCCTACACTTGCGCCCAGCCGTGTTCCCCGGCTTCCAATGCCCCTCCTGGCGAGGATAGGAGGCAAGACCAACACCAATTCAAACCGGACACACGCCTCCCCGACTCACCCCGTGCTCTCCCAGTCCTCAACGTGCAAGCCTTTCACACGACCAAACTCTCGCGTATTGTGAGTCACCAGGGTAAACCCGTTGGCCAGCGCGGTCGCAGCGATCAGCAGATCGTTCGGCCCGATTAGGGTACCCGCCAATGCTAACTCCGCTCTGGCCATTCCGTACACTTCTTCGCATTTCTCGTCGAAAGGCAAGGTTGTAAATTCCTGAAAGAATTTTTGCAGGAGGTTGAGATTGGCCTCCCGCCGCGCGCTCCGGTACGCTCCGTAGTAGAGTTCTGCCTTAGTGACCGAGCACAGAGCAACGTCGCCCTTGGGCACAGAGGCCAACTTTCGCGCCAGCGCCGTGCTCTTCTGGTTCAGAAGGCGAATGCACGCGTTGGTGTCTAATTGGAAGCTCACAATTCTTCTCGAGTCTCGTATGCTCGTTCGTTTTCTCGCTCCAACGGCTCACCGTGCCAACCCCCGATTACGCTCTCGAAGAAGCCAGGCGACCACCCGAGATCCTTCGCATGGCCAGAGGCAGGTTGAGCGATTGGATGCAGGATGACGATGACCTCCACTTCGGTGTCCGTCAAGCCGCTCGGCACATCCAGGTGGACCATCCCGTCCGGTCCGACTCGGGAACGCATCACGATGCTGCGCATGACCTTTTCCTCCTTTCACGGGCTAGCAAGTTGCCTTTTTCAACGGGACTAATCTCTCGTTCTTGCCATATTGGAAGCAGCACCCAGCAAGCCCGTCGACCGCTCCCTACTTCCCAGGATACTCGTAAAACCCCCGCCCCGTCTTGCGGCCCAGCCAGCCCGCATTAACCATTTTATCAAGGAGCGGGCAGGGGCGGTACTTCGGATCGCGAAGGCTTTCGTAGAGCACCTTCATGATGTCCAGGCAAACGTCCAGGCCGATGAGGTCGGCGAGTTCGAGCGGCCCCATGGGATGATTCATCCCCAGCTTCATCACGGCGTCCACGCCCTTCGCGTCGGCCACGCCCTCCATCACGCAGTAAATCGCCTCGTTGATCATGGGCATCAGGACGCGGTTTGAAACGAAGCCCGGAAAATCATTGACGCACACCGGCGTCTTGCCCAACGAGGTCGCCAGGCGCTCCGCCGTCTCGACGGTTTCCGGCGCGGTCTGGAGCCCCGGCACCACCTCGACCAGCTTCATCACGGGCACGGGATTGAAAAAGTGCAGTCCCACGAATTTCTCCGGGCGGCGCGTGGTGGCCGCGAGCCGTGTAATGGAAATAGAGGACGTGTTGCTCGCGAAAATCACCTCGGGACGGCAGTGCGGCTCGAGCGAGCGGAAGACGCCCGCCTTCAACTCGAACTTTTCCGTCACCGCCTCGACGATGAGATCCGCTTCGGCAAGGTCCGAGACCACCGTCGTGGGCTTGAGCCGCGCGAGCGCCTGATCGCGTTCTTCCGCCGTCATGCGGGCCTTCTCGACGTCACGCGCCAGGCCGCGCGCAATGCGCTCCGCGCCCGCCTCCACCAGCTTCTGCGAGATCTCGCAGAGCAGCACGCGATATCTGGCGCGCAGCAGCACCTGCGCGATGCCGTGCCCCATCGTGCCGGCGCCAACAACACCTACTGTCTTCATGTTCAATGCATTCTCCGAAT
>JAIQGA010000132.1:14872-24812 GCA_020072925.1 Terriglobia bacterium
AGAGAACAGGAAACTCGAAATTGGAAAATCGAAACTCGACCAAGGTGGCGAATTTCGAGTTTCGTGCACCCAAAGATTCAACACTCGTGGATTCTCCAACGTCTCGGTTTCACAACAATTCCACCGCGAGCGCGACCGCGTTCCCTCCACCGAGGCACAGCGCCGCAATGCCGCGCCGTGCCTTGCGTCGAGCCATTTCGTAGAGCAGCGTGACCAGAATGCGCGCGCCGGAAGCGCCGATGGGATGTCCGAGGGCGACTGCTCCACCATTCACGTTGGTCTTCGCGGGGTCGAGCCCCAACTGTTCCATGACGGCGATGGCCTGCACGGCGAACGCCTCGTTCAGCTCGAAGAGGTCCACGTCCTCGAGTTTCCAGCCGACTTTCTGGAGCAGCATGCGCACGGCATCCACGGGCGCCATCATCACCCATTTGGGCTCGACGCCGCTAACCGCCTGGCCTACGATGCGGGCCAGCGGCGTCTTTCCAAGCTCGCGCGCCTTCTCGAGCGACGTCACGACGAGCGCCGCGGCGCCATCGTTCGTGCCGGGCGCGTTGCCGGCAGTCACCGTGCCGTCAGGCTTGAAGACCGGCCGCAATTTTCCGAGCGCCTCGAGCGAAGTGTCAGCCCGCGGGGATTCGTCGGTGGCGAACTGAATCGGCTCGCCTTTCTTCTGCGGGATGGCGATGGGAACGATTTCGTCTTTGAAGCGGCAGCTCTTGATGGCGTCCACGGCGCGGCGGTGGCTTTCGAGCGCGAACTGGTCCTGCCGCTGGCGCGAAATATGATACTTCTCGGCGACCAGCTCGCCGGTCATCCCCATATGGAAATCTTCGTAGGCGTCCCAGAGGCCGTCGGTAATCATGGAGTCAAGGATTTTGCCGTGGCCCAGGCGATAGCCGGTGCGCAGTTGCGGCAACAGGTAGGGGCAATTGCTCATCGATTCCATGCCGCCGGCGACGACGACGCCCGCGTTCTCCGTCTGGATGGCCTGCGCGGCGAGCGCCACGGCCTTGAGTCCCGAGCCGCAGACTTTGTTGATCGTCATGGCGGCGACGCGCGGATGGAGGCCGCCCTTCAGTCCCGCCTGCCGCGCCGGGTTCTGGCCGAGGCCCGCCGCGACCACGTTCCCCATGATGATTTCGTCAATTTGGCTAGGCTCGATGCTTGCTCGTCGCACGGCTTCCCGCGCCACCGCAGCGCCCAGGTCGACGGCGCTGAGCGTCGCCAGCGAGCCCTGGAATTTTCCGATTGCGGTCCTTACGGCAGATAAAATGATAGGTTCACGCATGGTGTCCAGCTCGTGCACGGTAGTCTCGCCTCCCTAACCCCCAAAAGTCAAGACGACATATCGGCGCGCATTGCAAAGCCCCGGACATGTGCCATAGAATGAACCCGTGGAAAGAGAAAAGATTGTCAGCGAAGCGCTGGGCATCATCCGGCGCTACCTGCCCGATAAAGAACTGAAGGTGTTCCTTTTCGGATCCTGGGCGAAGGGTTCGGCCGAACCAACCTCCGACATTGACATCGCGATATTGGGGGCTCAGCCCATTGACGAGATGCTCTTGCTGCGCCTCAGAGAGGAAATCAGCGGCATTCCCACCTTGCGGCGTATTGACGTGGTTGATTTGAATAATACCGACGAAAGGTTCCGGGAAGAGGTCTTAAGCTATGCCCGCCCATTATGAGCGAAGAAATTTTCCGTTCTTTCTCGCAATCGATTGACCGGCTTACCGAGATTCTGGGCGCGCCCAAGACGGTCGCTAATCGGGACTCGTCGATTAAACGCTTCGAACTGACCTTTGAATTGAGCTGGAAATCCGCGAAGAAGTATCTGGGAAATAAGGGCATCGTTTGCCGGTCGCCTCGCGACTGCTTCTCGGAGGCGTTCCGGCTCGGATTGGTGCGCGACAACCCGCATTGGTTCAAGATGATCGAAGACCGAAACTTGTCGGTTCATACCTATAACGAGAAACTGGCCGACGCAATCTACGGCCGGCTCAAAGACTACCTTGAACTCTTCACCGAACTAAATAACTCCTTAGCGAAATAGTCCCCGAAACATTGCGCGCAGGAAGCGAACTCCCAAGCCGTTAATTGCAGGATTCACAGGAAGCCAGAGGCATCAATCGCCGTGGGGCAGCCCGCGCAGGGGGTCACCCGCGCTTGAGCTTCTTCCAGTCCTTGCGGATTTCGCGCGCGGCATTGTGACCGGGTGCGCCCATAACGCCGCCGCCCGGATGCGTGCCGGAGGCGCAGAGGTAGAGCCCGAGAATCGGAGTGCGGTACTTGGCCCAGCCGGGCACCGGGCGCAGGAAGTAGAGTTGGTCAACGCTCATCTCGCCGTGAAAGATGTTGCCGCCGGTCAGGCCGTATTCTTCCTCGAGGTCGAGCGGCGAGAGCACGTGGCGATACAGCACGCGTTTTTTGAACCCCGGCGCGTACTCTTCGATGAGGTTCAGCACGCGGTCGGCGTAGCTCTCCTTGAGCGCGTGCCAATTGGGCGCGACGTGCGGCGAAAGCGTGTAAGGGGTGTACTGAAGAAAGATGTTCATCAAGTGTTTGCCCTCGGGCGCGAGCGTCGAATCGTAGGTGGTGGGAATGGTCATTTCGAGCATGGGCTGCTCGCTGGGCCGGCCGTATTTCGAGTCGTCGAAGGCGCGCTCGATGTATTCGAGCGTGGGGCAGATGTGGATGGTGGTCTTGTGGTGCGGCGCCATCCCCGCGCCGGGAATACACCGGAAATCCGGCAAGCCATCGAGGGCCAGGTTGATCTTCATCGAGACGCCTTCAGTTTTGAGGGCTTTGATGGCGTCGAGAAATTCGCTTTCAACGTGCCGCGCCTCGACAAGCTTCAGGAACGTGCGCTTGGGATCGACTCCGGACGCGACGACCTTCGCGCGGATTTCTTCCCCGTTCGAGAGCACCACCCCCGTGGCGCGGCCGTCCTTCACCAGGACGCGCTCGACGCGCGCGCCCGTGCGAACCTCCGCTCCGTAGCTGCGCGCCGAGGCGGCGAGGGCCTGCGTGATGCCTCCCATGCCGCCCCGCACAAATCCCCAGAGACCTCGCTTGCCGCCCACCCCGCCCATGCAATGGTGGAAGAGCACGTACGCGGTGCCGGGTGTGTACGGCCCGCCCTTGGTGCCAATGACGCCGTCGGTGGCGAGCACCACCTTGAGCTGCTCGGCCTCGAACCAGGGATCGAGAAAATCCTTCACGCTCTGCGAGAGGATGCGCAGGTGGCCCACCAGTTCGTCCGCGGGCATCTTGCTGAGCCGGTGGCTGAGACCGGCAAGCTTTTGCCAGTCACCGAAGCTCCGACGCACCACGTCCGGCGGCGTCTCGAGCAACAGTGGCTCGACAAAGCGCGCCAGGCGGTCGATGAATTCTTCGTAGCGCGGGTAGGCCCCCGCATCACGGCGCGAGAACTTGGCGATCTCCTCGCAGGTTCGCCGCGTGTCCGACCACAGGATCAAGTACCGCCCGTCGGGAAACGGGCTGAAGAACGCCGGCTCTTTGGGAAAAACCTGGTAGCCGAATTTCGCCAGGTCCAAATCGCGAATGACTTTTTCCTGCAGCAGGCTGCACAGGTAAGAAGTGGTGGAGACTTTGTAGCCAGGAAAGACTTCTTCGGTGACGCAGGCCCCGCCAACCACCGGCCGATTCTCCAGCACCAAGACTCGCAGGCCGGCCCGAGCCAGATACGCGGCAGCCGTCAAACCGTTATGGCCGGCGCCAATTACAACAATATCGTAGGTGTGGGGCATGTTGGGTATCACCAGGTCCGGAAGTTGGGCGCGCCAAGCGCCCTGCGAAGTTTAACTCGCAAGGCGCGGATCACTGCGATCATTGCGCTATAATGCGGACGCCAGCTTATCCGAGCTGGACCGTTCGAGGCAAGCGTCGCCGCAGGGGTCTTTCCAGACCGCGCGACTCAGGCAAGATTCCCAGAACCAGTGTGGCGGCGCCAAGCGAATTCACCCCATGATGACGCGGACGCAATTAGTTTCCATCGTTCTTCTCAGCATGTGGCTTGCAGCGACGCTGTTCATGTGGTTTGCAGCGACGCAGTCCTTCCGAACGGTGGACCGGGTGCTGCGAAAACCGAACCCCCAGTTCACGCAGGCAGCCCAACCGCTGGCGGAGGGCGCGCCGCGCGTTCTCCTGCGCTACATGGCGTCAGAAATCAACCGCACCTATTTCTGGGGGTACGGCGCCGCGCAGATTGTTCTGGGGGCACTTTTGGTTTTGCTCCTCTGGCGCCAGACGCCGCGGGACGCGATCGGGCTCGGAGTGATTTGTACGATGCTAGGGCTAGCGCTGGTGCTTACATTAGTGATCACGCCGCTGATTGTTTCACTCGGCCGCAGCATTGACTTCCTTCCACGCAATCCCCCACCGCCCGGGATGCCGCGCTTTTGGGCGCTGCACGGCGCCTTCACAGGGCTCGACGGAGTGAAGTTCGTTGCTGGGTTAGGACTGCTGATTCGCTGGATCGTCACCCGCTGAGGTCCCGGGGCACGGCGTCTCCGCTTCGCCCGCAGACCTTGACAGACTTGGGCGCGGATGGCACCATGAGAATTCGGGCCGGAGCGCCAAGGTTTCCGGCGCGGCCGGCTAGCGGAGTTCACTCTCCAGTTGCAATGCCGAAGTGGCGGAATTGGCAGACGCGCTACATTCAGGGTGTAGTGCCCGTCAGGGCGTGGAGGTTCGAGTCCTCTCTTCGGCACCAGAACTCAAGAAACCCCGACAAGAATGGGGTATTTTGAGAGTCGAGAAGAGCTTTCTACCATTTCCTGCCATTTTTTCAGGGTTCTTCCAAAAACGACCCGGAACCTGAGTACTTATCGGGGACAGGAGACCCATGGCCCACCGTTCGGTTCAACTTTGCCTTTACGCCAGCCTCACCGGAATTGGCGTGCGCTTTTGCCGCGCGCTGCGCAGGGCCGAGACCGCATCTTCGGACAGAAGGGACTTTGAAGGGTTCCGGGGATTGTAGGAGACGATGGCCGACCTGCCCTGGAGGTCCCCGACAAACTCCCGACCTTCCTCTTCCCTGCCGAATTCCCGCTGGCAATAGCCTGAGTAGTAGCGCCCCTCCAGGGTGTATGAGTAAGCCAGTTCGGCTGTGTAAGCAGGCGCACGTCCTCGCGGGGTGGCGGAGATGAGGAATTGCTTCTTCGGCTTGACCGCCACGGATTCAATGCGGCCCGTCACGGTGGGCCAGCCACTCGCCTGCCGACGCTGAAACCTCCGCCATACCGGTATCGCCCATGCGGCGAGCAGGATGGCAATCCACGCCCACACGACCCACGGCCATGTCCCCGGGTCAGGCCAGCGGACTGGCGCTGCGGCGAGCATTAGCGGCGACGTCCTGCAACTCAAAAACTGTTCTCCCGAACCCATTTCCCTACTTCCTCGGCTACGGAGAATCGTTGTCGAGGATTTCCCTCGAACCGGCGGCCCAGGGCGTAGGCGTTCGATTCCAGCGGGATGGCGTCGTAGCCGCCGCCCGCCAGGAATCCCTGGACGTACAGCTCCGCGAATCGCGGAATCCCGAGCTGGCGGTATTGCTCGACGTGGACGAGTTCATGGAACAGGAGCCCGTCCGAAAGCGACACGTGCGAGACCACGACATCGCGGAAGGTGATGGCGGCCATCTGGGAGAAGTCCGGCAGGCCCGAGAAGCCCATGCCCGCCAGCATCGGGTAGAACGGCGGGTTCTCGACGCGCTTGCCATGCAAGACCAGAACACTCGCCGCATCGAGCGCCTGCGGCAGGAAAAAGCCTGCGATTGCCGCCCTTTGTGCTGCGTCCAGGGGAACGGCTTGCGGAGAAAACCCTTCCCGCTGCGCAATAATGTACTGGGCGACGAGACGGGAGATCTCCGCGATTTGTTCAGCCGATAGCTGGGGCATTGCCGTCATCTGGCTGTCGCGGACAGCGAGCGCTGGACTTTTAGAACCCAACTGCCGCCCCGGCTTTCACGTGCCGGGCTGCTGGGAGCTTCTAAGTTTCAGCTTCCCTTTGTTTTCTTCGAGAAAGTTCCGCAGCGTATCGGACCGGTCGAGGAGGCGAACCCACTGTTCGTAGTAAAGCGTGACTGGAAACCGCCCCAACCCATATACGCTGACTCCGCCCTTTTCGCTGACTCTGAATTCCAAATCGCCGCTCTTGCGCCCCTGAACCTCTTTTTCAAGCTCGGCGATGCGCCTCATTAGCTCTTCCTTGGTTGGCTCCGGCATGGCGTTCGCTCCTGTTCAAGATTCACAACGGTCTGTCGAGTCCATAATGCTGTTAATGACCCGGGCTCGATTGTAACCTAACGGCGTCGAAATGCGGACTCCGAAGGGCGGCGGCCAAGATTCCGGGATGAAGCCGGGCACTGCATTCAAGTTAGTTTCTCTTGGCAGGGCGCAAAAGCCCCCTGCGGTGAAAACGCGGGATCCCATGAAGGGGCCAATGTTGCCGTGGCAGGAGCGCCGGTCTATTCTATCTTTCATCAAGTGAGGAGTGACGATGTCCGACGCCGCCTTCTTTACCCCAGAGCTGTTTGACTTCTTGCGCCAGCTAAAGCGCCACAACAACCGGGAATGGTTCGCCCGAAACAAGGCGCGGTACGAGAAGGATGTCCGCGACCCGGCACTAGTGTTCATCAGCAGCTTCGCCCCGCATCTGCACAAGCTCAGCCCGCATTTCGTCGCCGACCCGCGCCCCACGCGCGGCTCGCTCTTCCGGATATATCGCGACACGCGCTTCTCGCCTGACAAGCACCCCTTCAAGACGCATATCGGCATACATTTTTCCCATGCCAGCGGCAAGGACGCCCACGCACCCGTCTTCTATCTTCACCTGGAGCCGGACAACTGCTTCGCGGCGGCGGGCGTCTGGCATCCTGACAACAGCGCCCTGACGAAAATCCGAATGGCGATTGTCGCCAAGCCCGAAGAATGGGCGAAGGCGACACGGAGGCTGGAGCTTGAGGGCGACAGCCTCATGCGGCCGCCGCGAGGATTCGACGCAAACCACCGGTTCATCGAGGACCTTAAGCGGAAGGATTTCGTGGCGTCGGTGGGGCTCACCGAAGCGCAGGTCTGCGAGCCCGAGCTCATGCGGGATTTCGTGATCGCGTGCCGGACGATGGTGCCACTCGTCGAGTTCACGACGAGCGCGCTGGGATTGGAGCCTTAGGGGGAAAGAAGTTTTTGCAGATGACAAACTAAAGATGGCATTGCCGGTGAGCCGCCGTCCGGACCCTCAGATGCGCCCACACTGCATCGCCTGCCGCGTGACTTCCGAGGTCTGGTGACACGAGATTTCGGCGATTGGATGAGCTTGGCTCAACGCGATTGTGGGGACATTCTTGTCGGTAGTATGGCGCTGCCCGTCTTGGCCCTAACTCGCCGAATTCTTATGTTTTGACTTGCCGCCGACCTTCTTGAATTCTCCCCCGATTCCCTTGCCGAGCTTGCCGAGCCCTTTGCCAGTGCCAACGGTGACATTCTTGCCCAAGCCATAAGCGCCCTTGCCTAACGAGGCCCCAGCGCCGCTGACATTGCCGTGAGCCAAGCTTGCGACACTACCCGCCGTGCCTTTAGCTAAATCTCCCGTTCCTTTCGCAACACCCTTCCCGATGTCTTCCCCGCCCTTGCCCATTTCCTTCCCAGGGCCGTCGGCCTTTTTTTCGGGATGAGCACTCTCCGGCGTATCCGCCGGTTTGGGGGCGGCGCTCGACTGGCTCCAGACCCCGGGAGGAAAGGCAATGACGATAACAAAAGCAAAAGCGAGTAGAAACATCACTCGTAATCCAGATTTCATAGTTTTCTCCTGCCCGTGTAACACTCCTATGCTCTCCGCGGCACCCTGTCTTCATAGACCTCGCAAGACCCAAGGCCCGGGTGCGGAGCGGGCACCAATACCTGCGGGCAACCGGCGTGCCAAGCGACCGGGGAAATTAAACTGTGGGTTTGCAGTCGGTTAAGCTTGGAAAGCGGCCCTGCGGAGACCTCTGTGCCGGAAAACTTGCAAGTGGCGTGTAGAAACCTCCGGCCGACTACCTTCTCGGGACAGCCATTGTCCACTCTTGACCGAGCGATAATATCCAGTTGTCCGCCACTGGATGCAATGTTCAGTCAGGTGAGCGAAGGGGCTGCTTCATCGGATCCGTTTCGGGAGCCGTTTACTTCGCGGCGCTCGCGGCATTCGCAGTTGTCCCATCTTTCGTCGGACGCCCACGCACTTGAGCGCGGGGGCGCGGGCGCACCGGGAAACATGCAGCGCAAGCCATGGGAGGAGGAGAGAACGCGAACCGTGCGCATTGCCGGTCGCAGTTCCGCGCCCACGTTCGTATGTCTGGCGGGACTGTGCGAGCCCGCAGTTATTTTGGCTTCCTGGCGGTGACCAGAAAGAGCCTTCTCGGAAGGCCGCCTTCTTCGAACTCTTCCACCGAGACGATGCCAAAGTCTTTCGAGACGGCCTCCACTTTTGCCCGGTCGAAGAAATGCACGATGAATCCGCTCACCTCATACATGTCCTCGCCGCGATGGGTGCCAGTCCCGTAATGGGCATCCTGCTTCGTTCGGACGGTGAAGACGTTCAGGCCGCCAAGAACGAGAACTCGCCAGATTTCACCGGAAAGCGCGGCCAACTCCGCCGAGGTGAAGGCCATGCAATAGAGCATGTGAGAGTAAACGGCGTCGAACCTTGCGGCGTCGAAAGGCAATGGCGTGCGGATATCGTGGACCAGCGTCCGGATTCTGCCGCCGTCACCAGCCGCTTCCGCCTTCGTCTGAATCTCGCGGAGGCCAGCCTCGGAGTAATCAAGCACCGTGACATCGAAGCCCTCGTGAGCGTAGAAGACGCTGTCGCGGCCTTGGCCGCCGCCAAGTTCCAGAATCCTGAGCTTGCCCTCAGCCTTGAACAGGGCCGCTGATTTCTGCGCGGGATAGCTTGGCTCGACGCCGAACATGCCCGGCCTGGATGCAAAGGTGCGCTCCCAGTGCTCACGCTGAGAGTCGAGGGCGGCTACATGCTGTTTTGTCATTTCCCCCACGGCATTCCCTCCGGCACCTTCCCTGCGATTAACGGCCTCGTTCATTTGAAGGAAGTCCTGTCTTCAGCACCAGCGAATCCCCCGTTCGAGAATGCCCTCAGTTGACAGAGTCCCAGATCCACGAGCCTGGTTCATTTACTCCCGCGGCAAGAGTACTTACCCGCCACTTCTTCCCAATCCGCCAGTTCTTACTTCTCGCCTTTCGACCCGAAATAGGGATCGGGCTCTGGAATCGCGGCGCCATCCTTGCGTGGTGACGACGCGCCGTAATTGATGCCCGTAGCCGAATCGTGCAACACCACCTGTCCGCCGCCCATCCATGTGGAATAATCGCCCCGCACGGTGAGTTGGTGCCCCCTGGCCATGAGCGCGTCGCGGACCGCGGCAGGAACGCGGTCTTCAATCATGAAGTCGCAGCCCCCGAAGTCGAGCTTGGTGAAGCGCGGAGCTTCCAGCGCCGCTTGGATGTTCATGCTGTAATCCACGAAATTCGAAACGAACTGCGCGTGCGCCTGGGGTTGATTCAATCCTCCCATGATGCCGAAGCCGAGGTGAATATCGCCCTTCTCCATGAACGCCGGAATGATGGTGTGAAACGGCCGCTTGTGCGGAGCGAGCACGTCAGGATGGCCTGCCGTGAGGACGAAGCCTGCGCCGCGATTCTGGAGCGGGAACGTGAAGTCATCCACCACCACCCCCGAGCCGAACAGCCCCGCGATGCTCTGAATGATTGAAACAATGTTACCGTCCTTGTCCACCACCGAGAAATAGACTGTGTCCCTGGGAACCTCCAGCGGGTTGCCCGGCGCTATATCGCAATGCGGGCGATTCATGTCAATGAGCGCCGCGCGCTTTGCCGCGTATTCCTTCGAGATCAACTCGCGC
>JAIQGA010000427.1 GCA_020072925.1 Terriglobia bacterium
ATCAGCGCGGCGCGGCCTTCGCGCGAGGCGGAGATATCCAGCATCACGAGCTCGTCGGCACCCGCGTGGTTATAAGCCTCGGCCAGATCGCCCGGATCTCCGGCGTCGCGCAGGTTCACGAATTTGATTCCCTTCACCACTCGGCCGTCCTTGCAGTCGAGGCAAGGGATGATGCGCTTTGCAAACATTGAAAGCCGTCCGTGGTCAGTTGTCCGTTGTCCGTTCCTCGCCCCGTGGCGTCGCCTCTCCGCAACTGACAACGGACCACGGACAACAGACAGAACTTAGGACGCGAGGAAATTCCTCAAGACTTGCAAGCCGACGTCCCCTGACTTCTCGGGATGAAACTGCACCGCTGCCACGTTTCCCTCTTCTACCACCGCGGCAAAGGTTTGGCCGTATTCGGTCACTGCCGCCGCCCTCGGGACCATAGGACCATAATACGAATGGCAGTAATACACAAAAGATCCGTCGGCCACTCCCTGGAGCAACCCGTCACTGCGCCGGATTTCGAGCTGGCTCCAACCGAGGTGAGGGACTTTGAATATTCCTGTGAAGCGCGTCACGCAGCCGGGAAGAATTCCAAGTCCCGCGACGCCTAGCGCTTCCTCGCTTGCTTCGTAAAGCGCCTGAAGCCCCAAGCAGATTCCGAGGAAGGGCTTTCCGCTCCTGAGATGACGGCACAATGGTTCGAGCAGGCGGCGCTCCTCGAGCGCCTTCATCATCTGGCCGAAATGCCCTTGTCCCGGGAAAATCACCATTTCTGCCGCGGCCAGGCATTCGGGAGAGTCCGCGCGCACGGCCGAGTAACCCAGGTACTCGATCGCCTTGAGGACCGAGCCCACATTACCGGCGCCGTAATCGAGCAGCGCGATCACAGCAGCCCCTTGGTGCTGGGGAGTTGCGAGCGCAGACGGCGGTCGCGCGAACAGGCGTAGCGCAGGGCGCGCGCGAACGCCTTGAAGAGGGCCTCTACGGCGTGGTGGCTCGAGCGCCCGTAAGCCACTTTCAGATGAACGTTCGCCGCAGCGCTCGTCGCGAAGGCGTGGAAAAAATCCTCGAGCAGTTCGCTCTGGAGATCGCCGACACGGCGCACTTTGATCGGCGCGCGGAGTACGAGGTACGGCCGCCCGCTGAGGTCGACGGAGGCCAGCGCCAGGGTATCGTCCATAGGCATGATGAAATAGCCGGCGCGGTTGATGCCTTTCTTGTGGCCCAGCGCCTCGCGGAGCGCTTGCCCTAGCACGAGGCCAACGTCTTCGACGGTGTGATGCTGGTCCACGTCGAGGTCGCCGCGCGCGTGCACTTCCAGGTCGAAGCCGCCATGGCGCGCGAAGAGCTCGAGCATGTGATCGAGAAACCGTATGCCCGTCGAAATCTGGTAGCGCCCGCGCCCGTCCAGGTTGAGCCGGGCGCGGATGTCGGTTTCGGCGGTCTGCCGGTGGACGGCTGCGGTGCGCGCGCTCATGCGAACCATCCCGTCTGGGAATATGTGACGAAATTCTTCCAGGCACGCGTGCCGTCGCGCGTATCCATGAGGTGCTCGAGCCTTTGCAGTTCTTCCGTCAGGCGGCGCGTCTGGGCCTTGGCGCCGATCGTGAAGCGCAGGTAGCCCTTGAGATGCGGGTCGTAACTCCAGTCGCGCACCAGAATGCCCTCGGCGCGCAGCCGCTTGGCGATGTCGGGGGCGCGCTCGCCCACGCGCGTCAGCACGAAATTGGCGGCGCTGGGGACGTAGGGGATCTCGCGGGCGTCGAGCCAGCGGCAGAATTCCGCGCGGTTCGCTCGAATTTCCCCGGCGTACTTGCGAACGTAATCCTCGTGTTCGATCGCGACGCACGCCGCAGCCAGCGCCAGAGAATTGACCGCGAAGGGATTTTGCGCGCGGTGGAGCACTTCCGTCAGTTCCGGCTTCGCGAACAGGTAGCCCATCCGCAGCGCCGCAAGGCCAAAGGCCTTCGAGAACGTCCGTGTCACGGCGAGATTGGGATATTTCCGAATCCAGGGCAGCACGGTTTCGCCGGAGAAGTCGTAATACGCTTCGTCCACCAGCACGAGCGTCTGCGGCGCCGCTTCCAGAATCGCGCGGAGATCGCTCTTGGGAATCTGCGTGCCGGTGGGATTATTGGGATTGGCCAGCGCCAGCCAGCGCACTTTCTTCTTCAAGGCGGCGAGGATCTCGCCCAGGGGCAGGCGAAAATTCTCGTCGTAACGAACGCGCACGATGCTTCCGCCCGCAACGTTGTGGAAGAACTCGTACACCGGGAAAGTCGGCGCGGGGACCAGCAGCGCCTCGCCGGGGTCCACGAAGGTGTCGCAAAGCATCTTGATGGCGTCGTCGGTACCGTTGGTAAGCAGCATTTCTTCGGGCGCCACCCCGAAATACTCGGCCAGCGTGCGCCGGCTCGCGTCGTATTCAGGGTAGCGCGTGAGCATTTCGGAGCTGAGGGCGCGACGCAGCGCGCGCACCACTTCAGGCGCGCAGCCAACGGTGTTCTCGTTGAAGTCGAGGCGCATCTTGCCGCCACGACCCTCCAGCGGCGGGCGATACTTTTGCAGGTGTTCAACGGACTTTCGGGGGCGGATCATGATTCTTGAAACCTCGTTTCCACGGAGTGCGCGTGGGCCTTCAGGCCTTCTGTCTCGGCTAGCGTGACGATGGCGCGCCGCAGTCGGCCGAGGCCCGCGCGCGTGAGCCGCTGCACGGAAATGGTCTTGACGAAATCCGCCGCGCTCAGCCCGCCACGCAATCGCGCGGCGCCGCCGGTGGGCAGAATGTGATTGGTGCCGGAGGCATAATCACCCGCCGCCACAGGGCTGTAGCCGCCTAGGAAAATCGAGCCGGCGGATTCGATCCTGCCGAGGAGGTTTGTGGCCCCGTCGCACAACGTGAGATGCTCGGGAGCCAGCCGGTTCACCAGGTGGGCCGCTTCGGCGAGGCTGCGCGTCACGATGATGCCGCCCTGGCCCACCAGCGATTTCCCGGCCACCGGCAAGCCCAGGTGCTCGACGATTTC
>JAIQGA010000133.1 GCA_020072925.1 Terriglobia bacterium
GTGGCCAACACCCCGAGACTGATGTAATCGGTAATTCGGGTCCCCTTTGGAAGCTCAGCGATAGTACGGGCCATTGCGGTCCTCCTCTCAAGTTAATGGGAAGAGGATACCGCAAATTCTGTTAAGTGAACAGTATTAGGGCTAAGGGCGTTTGTGCTCGGCCTTGATGGCGTACATCTCCTTGTCGGCTTCGGTCATGACCTGATCGAGGGTCATGCCCGGCGACCATTCCGCGAGGCCCATGCTGAGGGACAATTGAAAGTCGGTCAAATGTCCGCCGCGGTTCCAGTCCTCGAGGGATTTGGCTATGCGGGTGCGAACGATCTGGCCGCCCTCAAGCGGCGCATCCGCCATAATGATCAGGAACTCGTCCCCTCCGGAGCGCACCACTGAGTCCGAGCCGCGCACGGCGCCCCGGAGCAGTGCGGCGATTTCGGCCAGCACGAAGTCCCCGGTCAGATGTCCGAAGCGCGTGTTGATATCCTTGAAGTCGTCGGCATCGACCACCATGAAGGTCAAGGGCTTTTGCTGGCGATGCGCCCGGGCGATGTATCTCCCCGCCATATCATCCAGAGAACGACGGTTATACACCTCGGTTAGAGGGTCCATAAAGGATTGGAGGCGAATCAGTTCGTTCTGCACGGCGGTAGAAATGACCGCCTCGCGCATGCGGCGCAGTTGCATCCGGCGGCTGATGACGTACGTATTGAACAAGACGAGCAATGCCACCAGGCCTGCGAAAAGCTCACGCGAGATTTCGATGTCGAGTCTCACCACGCCCTGGTGCAAAATGGCGGCGGGAAACAACAAAGCCACCAGGGCGACGCCCGTCAGGATGCCGGTGCCGACAACAATCATCCAGAGTTCCCAGTCGCGCTTCTCAATGGCCGCGAGCTGTCCGCTAATCCGGGCAAGTATGCTTTCTGACTTTCCGGAATTTTCCATGGCGTCTGAACTTTTGCGCTTAGACCCCAACCTCCGGGGAGAATCCGCGCTAGGCCAACTGCGCGGTAGCTTATGCTTGTTCTCGTCGTTTGGCAATTGGCGAATCAACCTCGTAACGAAAAAATACATCCAAGTCGTCGGGGGAGCCATTTCGTCAGCCCCTGAACGACTGCATGGGGGGGACTGCGGCTGCGGAGCCGGGCCTCCCTTACATTTATCGTCCATCGGCAGAGAAATCGTGAGTAAAATAAACAAGCGGGGCCTTGGCGCGAGGGTCAGAAACAAGGCAGCACGTCAGGGATCCCGGAACGCAGTTCAGCCGGCGGAGGCATGCCATGAAACGTTGGGGTATGGGAGTGGTACTGATGCTGGTCTTGGTCCCAGCGTGGGCGCAGCAGCCGGCGGCGAAGAAGCCGAGCGAATTGCTCGTCGGCAAACTGATTTACGTCGCCCCAATGCCCAACGGCCTGGACTCCTGGATTCAGGATTTCATCCGCCGCTGGGGTGCGTACAAGGTCACTACGAACTCGGAAGGCGTCGACCTGGTTATGCAGGCGTACCATCCTGAGAAGAATCAGGAGTTCGAGATGCGCAACGGCATCCCGCAGCCTAAGGGGGCGGGAGAAGATCGGCGCTGGCCGTTGCCCGGCAAGAAGAAAGGGAAAAAAGAACTCCCGGTGGCCACCGTGGCCGTGATCGATTGGGTGACTAACCAGCCTCTGTGGCAAGCCGACATCCTCGACCGGAAGGCGAAGAAAGACGATCCGGAACCGCCCGCTGGGCCCGAAACGGAGGTCTATGCGCGCGGCCTCACCTCTGACCAACTCGCACAGCGACTCATGTCGAGGCTCCGCGAGTACGTGGAACAACTCCAGAGGGGCGAGGCTAATAAGCCGTAGGAACTGTCCGTACTCCATGGTCCGTTGTCCGTGGCCAGTCGTCCTTAGCAGTTCTGGGAACCGAGCTTCAGCCCTTGGCAACGGACCACGGACAATTGACAACGGACAAAGGGCACTCTTTTTCCATGAAAGTTGCCATTACAGGTGCGGCGGGGCTGTTCGGCCATGGACTGGTGTCGGCGTTTGCGGCGCGGCACGACGTGGTTCCCCTGACGCGCGCGGAAGCGGATATTACCAACCAAGACGCCGTGCGTGGTGTTCTGGAGAAAATCCGCCCTGACGTGGTGGTGCATCCGGCCGGGAGTCCCGACTTGGATTTCTGCGAGGCCAATCCGGCGGCGGGCTACGCCATGAATGTCCATGGCACGCGGTTCATCGTGGAGGCGGCCCGCGAATTGGGAGCGGCTGTCGCCTACATTTCCACCGACGCGGTCTTTGATGGGCAAAAGCAGACCCCTTATGTCGAGTCGGACCCGCCTCATCCCACTACGGTGTACGGGCGCACGAAGTGGCGAGCGGAGCAGGCCGTGGCTAACCTTCCCCACCACTGGATCTTCCGTGTTTCCGTGCTGTTTGGTCCGGGTAAGACGAACTTCGTGGAAAAGGTCCTGCGCAAGGTCGCAGCGCGCGAGGAGCCGGTGGTGGCAGCGGACCAGATGGGTTCGGCCACTTACACCCTCGATGCAGGACAGAAGATCATGGAAGTGGTTGAGGGGCGGCGCTACGGCCTTTACCATCTGTCGAATTCCGGCCCGTGCAGCCGGCTGGAGCTGGCACGGCACGCGGCCGAACTGGCCGGGCTCGACGCGAGCAGGGTGATCGGGAAACCTGCTGAAGAGATGGGCCGACGTGCCCGTCGCCTGAAATACGCAGTGATGGAAATGCGGGCTTTGAAGGAGGCAGGGTTCGAACTGCCCCGCTCGTGGCAAGACGCCCTGGCCCATTACGTACGGAGCTTGGCCTTGTCTGCACCGACACTTATGGGTGCGTAACGCACTTGGCAGTCCGGGTGACAGTTGGGAAGTGCTGGCAGGTCAGTTAGCAGGCGAGCGAGAGAACCCCAGGATGGGCTTCAGCCGGTCCCAGAGCCGGTCTCTGACGTTGGCTTCCGGGATATGCGGCAGGCAGTGGCGCTCGAGAAGTTCCAGGGTCTTGGGATCGGCAACCTCGCCGGTGATGACGAGAACCCGTCCAACCAGGCTGGGCCGGATTTCTTGAATGGCCGAGACAACTTGCTCGGGCGGCAATTCCCGGCAGCGCATGTCGAGCAGAACGGCATCGAAGGGCTCTTTGCTCAGCATCGCCAAGGCTTGGCGGCCCGTATAGGCAACATCACTTTCGAAGCCTAAGCCAGCAAGCAACACGAACAGGACATTCCGAATGCCTGGTTCGTCCTCGATGATGAGAATTTTGCGACGGAATTCCCGGGCGGTCATGTTAGCCTCTCGTTCCCCATCGGTGCCGAAGGGCAAAACGGATGCACCGACTCCCCTCAGAACATTACCCTTACTAAGGGAAATGTTTACTCCTTAATCCATCGCGTGTCAAGTTTTTTTTGAGCTTTCTCATAGCGTGAGAAAGACTTAAGTTCGGCAGCAATTCCCTGGTTCTTGGATGGCAAGTGGCGGCAACGAGTTCTGAAAGCGCCCTTATTTTACTTCTGAGTTACTGGGGTGTCCGCGGTTTTTCGAGGAGTTGAGAATTCCTGGTCATGGCCAGGCAGGATACGGCCGGGGATCGAGAGGATGCGCTCTCGATCTTGTTGAAATAGCTTGCGGTTAACTGGAATCATCGTCAGCACTTGTTCGTCATGGTCGCGGGTCAGCAGGGCATCACCGGCGACCACAACCCGCCCATCTTGCCCGTGGATGATCAGGGAAACGTGGCCGGGCACATGCCCGGACGTAACCAGGCATTCAAGGTCTTCGGGCAGGGGGTGGGTCTCCACCCAGCGGAACTGCGAGGGGTCGCCGAGGCGGCGCGGGTCCCACCAGCGGAGAGCGAGCTTCCGCAGTTTGCCCATCAATTCTTCCGAACGTTCGTAATCATATGTTTCCGGGTAATACTTCAAGGCCAATTTTTCCCAGTTCTGCTCATCCAGGAGATCCGCATAAGCGGCTCGGCACCAGTCGTAACATTGCTGCGAGCCGTAAATTGCACTGTTCGGAAACAGGCTGTTGTTCAAAACATGGTCGATGTGAAAGTGGGTGTTGAAGACGAGGTCGATGTCGGAGGGACGTACGCCTTTCTTTTCCAAGGCCTTAACAAGAAGATGCGCTTCGTGGGCCATTCCTGTGTCTACCACCATGCGGTGCCTGTCATTGGCAATTAGCACAGAGGTCGCTCCCCGCCACGTGCCGGGAAGAAGCACACTCACATCCCAAGACAATTTCGCCATCCGAACTCCTTCGAGGGACTGCCTCGGCCATTTTAGCAGCAGGGTGTGGCAGGTTGGCAAAGGATTTGTCCTCCGGAGGCTTGTGCGAGAAGGAAAGCTGCCCTTGCCGACCCCTGTGCTGCTGAGGATTCAGCGAGGGTTACGTCGGGTGGTTGACCCGGGGGTCAGCGCTGGCCTCACGGACGCTTGGCGCGGCGCTGGGGGTAAGGCCGCCAGACACCTCGACCCCCTCTTCTTCGATGACCCAGCGGCGAAGGCGCAGGATGTCTGCGGCGCGCGCCACGCCGATCGGTTTTTGAATGCCGTTCCCCTCCACGACCACTACGTTCTCGGCGTTGTGGATCAACATCTCCTTGGTGACGTCGTCTACGGTGTCGCCCGGATGCGCCGCGACGTAATCGTGCCGGGCGATGTCGCGGACGCGGGAATCAGTATCGGCCCCGCGCAAAAGGTCATGGGCCTCAACAATGCCGACGAGGTGGCCGTCACCCTCAATGACCGGAACGATTCCCGTCCCTTCCGTGGAAACATCACGGATCACGGTGCGGACGCTATCGTTGGCCTTGATCACTGTAAAACTCTTCCGCATGACCTGCTCGATGCGGGCCCGCATCAAGACGGGCACGGAATAATCCTGGCGCACGATAAGGCCCCGCTTGACGAGCTTGCCGGTCATGATGGATTCGGCGCTGAGGAGGCGGACAAAGCCGTCGGAAACGACGCAGCAGACCACCAGGGGCAGCAGGGCGTTGGGATTGCGGCTGAGCTCGAACAAGAACACGATGGAAGTAAATGGGGCGCGCGCGATGCCGCCGAAAACCGCAGCCATGGCCACCAGGGCGTAAAGCGCCGGGTCGCTGATCATCCCGGGCAGGAAGTGATGCAACACTTGGGCGTAGACCGCGCCCACGCCTCCGCCCACAATCAACGAGGGGGCAAAAACGCCTCCCGTGGTTCCCGAGCCAAGGGAAATCACTAGCCCCCAGAACTTGGCGAACGAGACGCCGAGGAGAGTGCCCGTACTCAATCGGTCGTTGAGCATGTCGCGAATGGTGTCGTAGCCGGTGCCGAAGACCTGGGGATAGAGGTAGCCGATGATGCCCAGCAGGAACGCCCCGGCGACAGGCGCCCAAATCTTGGACGGAGCGATGGGGAAGCGGTCGAACAGCTCTTCGAGATAAAACAGAACGCGAATCATGGCGATGGCGATCAGGCCCATGATGACGCCCAGCAAGCCGAACAGCCACAATTCCTGCATGCTGACCAGCGCAAAGGCCGGAGTGGGAAACAAGGGAGCCCATCCCACGAAGTGTACGCGCACCGCCGTGGCCACACACGACGCCAGGGCCACGGGGATAAACGACCGCGCGCGAAATTCGAAGAGCAGGAGTTCAATCGCCACCAGGATGCCCGCGAACGGCGCTGTAAAGGTGGCCGCCATGCCCGCCGCGGCTCCCGCCGCCAGCAGCACGCGGCGCTGGTAGGGCGTCATCTTGGTAAACTGCGCGAAGATCGAGCCGAACGCCGCGCCGGTCTGGATGATGGGACCTTCGGCGCCGAACGGCCCGCCCGTCCCAATCGCGAAGGCTGTGGCCAACGGTTTCAGAATGCCCACGCGCATGCGCACTTTGCTCTTGCCCACCAGGACCGCTTCCATGGCTTCGGGAATCCCGTGACCTTTCAGCGTTGGCTCCCAGTAGTGCACCATGATGCCGACCAGCAACCCGCCAATGGGAGGAATCAGGATGACCCAGGCGCCCAGGTGGTTCCCGACCGGGTAATTGATGGCGAAGGACCACTTGCCGAAGAAGAACAGGTTCGTGAACAAGTAAATCAACTCGAGCAGGCCCTGCGCGACCAAGCCGCCGATCAAACCCACCAGCAGCGCGTACAGGGAGGATTTAATGACCCCTGGGTCGAGGGCCTTGCCGAATTCACGGAACCATTTGGAGGCACTATATTGCTTGTTTGCCACGTTGGTTCGTCCTTTATTCTTTTTTTGCTTAGGCGCCCTGAGCCGCAGGAATTCCCTGCGGCCGAACTTTCGAATTCTTCAAAATGTGGGCACGGAGGCCCCGCAATTCTTCCAAGTGCATCCACGTCAGCTTTTCCAGGGTTTCGGCGCCCTGGCGCGTCAGGTGCACACGCACGAAGCGCTTGTCGCGCGCCCCAGGCTCTTTCGCGACTAAGCCGCGCTGTTCCGCGCGCTGGACCAGACCGACGACGGCGTTGTGCCGCCCCTGGAGGAATTCCGCAAGCTCGGAAATGGTCGCCCAGCCGCGGCCGGTGTAACCGGCGATACCGAGCAGCAGTTGGTGTTGCTGCGGTGTGACGCCGCAGTAGCGCGCCGCGCGCTCGCTGAAGCGCAAGAATCGGCGCAAGCGGTAACGGAACCAAGCCACTCGCCGGAGCGTTGCGGACCCGCGCAAACGAGATTTGGTGACGGCACGACGCTTCACGCAAAATAATTATATCACAATGTGATTTAATGTTGCGCTTCATCACGGGAGCCGAACCGCGGAAGCGGACTCCTCGCGTGACCCGGGGCCAAGCCCGATGGCGGTTTGTTTCTTCCCTGGAAAGGCAGACCTCTCCTCTTTTCAGCCACGGACCGCAGCAGTCGAGGGGATACGATGTACCAAGGCTATGCCAATGGGCATAAAGGGTTGACAAAAACCCAACGGTCAAGTACAAATAGAAGTTTGCGGTGAAAGGAACCGGACGGAGAGTAGAGTGGGAACTTATCTGGCGAAAGCGCGCCGTGGGAAGGTCCGTTGGCATCTCGTGGATGCGGACGGCTGGGCTTTAGGCAGGCTGGCTGCGCGTGCGGCACTGGTGCTGACGGGGAAAAACTCGCCCGACTACACACCTCATGCCGACCATCGCAGCGGCCTGATTATCATTAACGCGGAGAAGGTTCGTCTGACGGGCAAGAAGCTGGACGACAAGATCTATCGGCATACGACGGGGTATCCGGGGGGGCTGAAAGAGATTTCCGCGCGTCACGTGATGGAAACCCATCCGGAGAGGCTTCTCCGTGAGGCGATTTACGGCATGCTGCCGAAGAATACCTGGCGCGATCGTTTGGATCGACGGCTAAAGGTCTATGTCGGGCCGCAGCACCCCCACGCGGCACAAGCCCCTGAGCCGCTCACCTTTGCGCGGTAGTCCGAAGCCTTTCGGTAACATTACAGCGAGTAAGGAGCATCCGTGGCAGAGCTTGTTCAGTATGCAGCGACGGGCCGCCGAAAAACGTCGGTGGCGCGCATCATCCTTCGGCCGGGCGAAGGCAAAGTTCAGATCAACCGCCGGCCCTTTGAGGAATACTTTCCCACGCCGGCGTTGCGCGTGCACGTCGAGGAGCCGCTGCGAGCGGCGGAACTGGCGGGCAAGTTTGATGTCCTGATTAACGCGCAGGGCGGCGGTATCCATGGGCAAGCCGGTGCGGCACGGATGGGCATCGCCCGCGCCCTGGTCTTGTTCAATCCCGAGCTGCGCCCCCGCTTGCGACAGGGTGGATTCTTGACGCGCGATCCTCGCGCCAAGGAGCGCAAGAAGTACGGCCAGAA
This sequence comes from Terriglobia bacterium, assembly GCA_020072925.1. GTDB lineage: Bacteria > Acidobacteriota > Terriglobia > UBA7540 > UBA7540 > JAIQGA01. Next base: position 7,812 of record JAIQGA010000133.1, read on the forward strand.
GGGCGCTCGCAAACGGTTCCAGTTCTCGAAGCGGTAAGGAAAGCGCTCAGCTCTCAGCCCTCAGCTTTCAGCAGAACCCGCGCGCGGAGTTTTCCTGAATGCTGAGAGCTGATTGCTGAGGGCTAGTTGAGCTAGGAGGCCATTTGGCGAATATCACCATGAAAGAGTTTCTGGAGGCCGGTGTCCATTTCGGCCACCAGACCCGTCGCTGGAATCCCAAGATGAAGGAATACATCTACGGGGAGCGAAACGGGATCTACATCATCGATCTGCAAAAGACCCTGAAGCTGTTCAAGGAAGCCGCCAAATTCATTGCGGAGCTCGCCCGGGATGGCAAGGTCATTCTCTTTGTGGGAACCAAGCGGCAGGCGCAGGAGGCGATTGCCGAAGAAGCTGCGCGTTGCGCTATGTATTACGTCCATCACCGCTGGCTGGGCGGTTTGTTGACCAATTTTGCGACTATACAGAAATCGATTCAGCGGTTGAAGGAACTGGAAGAGATGAGCAAAGATGGTCGTTACGATCTCCTTCCCAAGAAAGAGGTCCTGCGCCTGGAGCGCGAGCGGCAGCACCTGGAACAGAACCTGGCGGGCATCAAGGAAATGCCGGGTTTGCCGGATGCCTTGTTCATTGTGGACTCGAACAAAGAAGAGATCGCCGTCAAGGAGGCCCGCAAGCTGGGCATCCCCGTGGTGGCAATTGTGGACACCAACTGCGACCCGGACCAAGTGGACCACGTGATCCCCGGTAATGACGACGCGTTGCGCGCCATCCGCCTGTTCACCTCGCGCATCGCGGATGCTGTCTTGGAGGGCCGCCAGGAGGCCGTCGACAAACAGCTGCTGGAAGAAAAACTTCAGGCCGAGAGAGCGGCGGAAGAATTAGAGCAACAGCGTCTGGCCGCGGCGATTGCGGCGGGCGAGATTCCACCCCCGGGCGAGGAGTCCTTGGAGGCCTACGCCGTGGAAGGCGCGGAAACCAATCTCTCCCCCGCTGTCCTGGCGGCGGAGGAAGTGGCCGATGGACGCGTTCGCGTTCCCAAGCTCAAGCGCAGGCCCGGCGAAATCAAAGGTCGCCCCCACAAGCCGGATGAGGAAGAACCGCCTGTGGGGGACTAGCCGCAGGTTCAACGTCGTCTAGTGCCGTTCCAACTCAACAATAGGGCGGTGAATTCCGCTTCTGACCTGCCTATCATCGCATGGTACTTGGCTTACGCGGACTAGGCGCAAAAAGTTGGAACGGCACTAGTTCAATCCGACAAGACCGGCAGGGGGTGTATAGACTTCCTGCTATTTTTGTGCCAGCACGAATCGAGGCGGAATGAGCGTTACCCCGGAACAAGTCAAGAAGCTACGGGAGCAGAGTGGCGCGCCCATGATGGAGTGCAAGAAGGCGCTGGAAGAAGCGGGCGGCGACCAGGAAAAGGCCTTCACGATCTTGCGCAAGCGCGGTCAGGCTTCAGCCGCCAAGAAGGCCGGTCGGGTCGCGAGCGAAGGAGTGATTGGTTCCTACATCCACCCGGGCGCGAAAATCGGCGTGATCGTCGAAGTCAACTGCGAGACGGATTTCGTCGCGCGCAACGAGGAATTCCAGCAACTCGCGCACGATCTGGCCATGCAGGTTTGCGCCACCGATCCGCGCTTCATCCGCAAGGAGGACGTCACCGCGGACATTCTGGGGCGCGAAAAAGAAGTCTTGCGCGACCAGGCAAAGTCGACCGGCAAGCCCGAAGCGGTGCTCGACCGCATCGTGGAGGGCAAGCTATCCAAGTTCTACGAAGATAATTGCCTTTACGAGCAGCACTTCATCAAGGATACGACCGGGACCATGACCATCGGCGAGCTCCTGACCTCGAAGATCGCCAAATTCGGCGAGAACATCACGGTCCGTCGTTTTGCCCGCTTCAAGGTGGGAGAAGGTTTGACGAAGGAACGCGCGGAATCCGCCGCCGCTTCCTGAAATGCCCGCGCCCGAGCGACGGTCGCGCGCGGCCCGAAACGCCACAAGGTACATGAGCAAAGCGGCTTTTCATCGAGTTCTTCTCAAATTGAGTGGCGAAGCCCTCATGGGAACGCAGGGTTTCGGCGTTGACCCTCAGGTCGCCAATCGAATCGCCGAGGAAGTCCGCGAGGTCCGCAACCTGGGCGTGGAAGTGGCGATTGTGGTGGGCGGGGGAAACTTCATTCGCGGGGTAGCAGCCTCGGAAAGCGGGATTGACCGGGTGGTTGCCGACCACATGGGCATGTTGGCGACAGTGATCAACGCCCTGGCGTTGCAGGATGCCCTCGAAAGAACCCAAACCTACACCCGGGTCATCACGGCGATCGAGGTTCGCGCCATCGCCGAGCCCTTCATCCGTCGACGCGCCGTCCGCCACCTGGAGAAGGGGCGGGTGGTGATATTCGCTGCCGGCACCGGCAACCCGTATTTCTCCACGGACACGGCAGCGGCCTTGCGAGCCATGGAGATCAAGGCGGAAGTGATCCTCAAGGCCACCAAAGTGGACGGGGTTTTTGACGCCGATCCGAAGGAGGTCCCGGACGCGAAGATGATTGCGCGAATCAATTACCTGGACGTCCTCTCGCGGGGTCTCAAGGTAATGGATACCACGGCGATTTCCATGTGCATGGATAATCATCTGCCGATTATTGTTTTTAATTTGAACGTTCCCGGTAACCTGAAGCGCGTGATTCTGGGCGAACAGGTCGGCTCCTTGGTGGCCGCCTGAGCGGACGCGGGAAGAGCGGGGTGCATGATGAAGGAAACCATGACACAAACCAAAACCCGCATGAGCAAAGCGCTGGACGATTTGCGGCTGGAGTTGGCCTCGGTAAGAACGGGGCGCGCCTCGACCGCCCTGCTGGAGCACCTGAAAGTCGAGTACTACGGCACGCCGACTCCGCTGAATCAGGTAGCGACCCTGGGCGTTCCCGATCCGGCGATGCTGACGGTCCAGCCCTGGGACCCCAGCCTGCTGTCCACCATCGAGAAGGTGATCCGTTCTTCCGACCTGGGTCTGAATCCGGTGAACGACGGACGACTCTTGAAAGTGCCCATCCCGCCCCTTACCGAGGAGCGGCGCAAAGAACTCGTGAAGCACCTGCACAAGGTTCTGGAGAATCATCGCACCGCCGTCCGCAACATCCGGCGCGACGCCAACGAAGCGCTGAAGAGACTCCTGAAGGACAAGAAAATCTCCGAGGACGATGAACGGCGCGCCCTCGACGAAATCCAGAAGCTCACGGACGACTATATGGGCAAGCTCGACGCATTGGGGAAGAGCAAGGAGCAGGAGATTCTGGAGATGCGTTGAGCCGGGCGCGAAATTTCTTCGCGCGCGGGCTTGACAGTTTTTCAATCGGTCTGCTATCTTTGTAGGGTTTGGCGCAAGCCAAATTCCGCCCCTTACAACCGTTAGCTTTTGCAGCCCGGTTTGGGGATGACAGAGGCCCTGGGATGCCAACGTTTAATCAGATGGTTCGGCTCGGTCGACGCCAGCAGCGCTACAAGACGTCTAGCCCAGCGCTGCAGAGCTGCCCGCAGAAGCGCGGGGTCTGCATTCGCGTTTACACGCAGACACCCAAGAAGCCCAATTCCGCGCTGCGCAAGGTGGCTCGAGTCCGGCTGACCAACAGCATGGAGGTGACGACGTATATCCCCGGCGTGGGGCACAACCTCCAGGAACACTCGATCGTGCTCATCCGGGGCGGCCGCGTGAAGGATCTTCCCGGCGTCCGCTATCACGTCATCCGGGGGACGCTGGATTCGGCGGGAGTGACCGACCGCCGGCAGGGCCGGTCGAAGTACGGCGCCAAGCGCCCGAAGGCGTCCTAGGGATTACGATCAGAAATTTGACGGAGACTTTGCTGAAGAGATTGATGGGTTATGCCACGTAAAGGTACAGTCGAGCGTCGCGAAGTCAGTTCGGACCCGGTGCACGGTAACGCCCTCGTGCAGAAGTTCGTCAATTGCGTGATGGCGCAGGGCAAGAAGAGCACCGCGCAGCGTATCGTGTACGATGCTTTCGATCTGGTCAAGGAGCGGGCCAACGACGACCCGTTGAAGCTGTTCAAGAAGGCCGTGGACAACGTCAAGCCGGCCCTGGAAGTGAAGACCCGCCGTGTGGGCGGTGCGAACTACCAGGTGCCGGTGGAAGTCAATCGGAATCGGCAGACCTCGTTGAGTCTCCGCTGGATCATCGGCTATGCGCGGGAACGGAGCGAGAAGTCCATGGTGGAAAAGCTCGCCGCGGAAGTGCTCGATGCGGCCAATAATCGCGGCGGCGCCATCAAGAAGCGCGACGATGTGCATCGCATGGCCGAAGCCAACAAGGCGTTCGCCCATTACCGCTGGTAATCCCGGATTGCCGGGATAGCCTTGGGCAGAGCGGGAGGTGGTTTCACCCCGAGACCACGATCCGCTTTGCGTCCCGCTTCGCGCGGGATCAACAGTTCAATAGACAGCGGCTTCCGGACCTTGATCCGCAAGGGTGAAGGTCGGGGCCGGGTTCGCTTGTTCGGGATTTTATGCCGCGACAGGTGCCTCTGGAGAAAACTCGGAACATCGGCATCATGGCCCACATCGATGCCGGGAAGACCACCACGACGGAGCGGGTCCTCTATTACACGGGCCGCACCCACAAGATGGGCGAGGTGCACGATGGCACCGCCGTCATGGATTTCATGGTCCAGGAGCAAGAACGGGGCATCACCATCACCTCCGCGGCGACCACCTGTTTCTGGAATGACACGCGCATCAACATTATCGACACGCCGGGTCACGTGGACTTTACGGCGGAGGTGGAACGATCGCTCCGGGTGCTTGACGGAGCGATTGCCATTTTAGGGTCGGTGGAAGGAGTCGAGCCCCAGACCGAAGCCGTTTGGCGCCAGGCCGATAAATACCGCGTCCCCCGCATTGTCTTTGTCAACAAGATGGACCGCGTTGGCGCGGATTTCGACACCTGCGTCAGTCAGATGCGCTCCAAGCTCCACGCCAATCCCCTCACGCTACAGTTGCCGCTTGGGAAGGAGGACAACTTCGAGGGCATCATCGATCTGGTTCGCATGCGCGCCATCATTTGGAGGGAAGAAACGCTGGGCGCGGCCTTCGATGACGTGGAAATCCCCGAGGCCTACCGCGAGGCGGCGCGCCACGCGCACGATCAGATGGTAGAGGCGCTCGGCGAAGTGGACGACCAGATCATGGAGAAATACGTCCACAGCGAGCCCCTCTCGGAAGAGGAAATTCGCGCCGCGGTGAGGCGGGCCACGATTGCGATGAAGGCATTCCCGGTGCTGTGCGGCGCGGCGTTCAAAAACAAGGGCGTTCAGCCCCTGCTGGATGCCGTCGTCGACTACCTGCCTTCGCCCGTGGATGTTCCGCCGGTCGAAGGCGTATCGCCGGACGACGAGGACAAGACGTTGACGCGCCGCGCAGCCGATGACCAACCTCTCGCGGCGCTGGTGTTCAAGATCATGACCGACCCGTTCGTGGGGCAACTGGCTTTCCTGCGCATCTATTCCGGAACGCTCTCCCAGGGCCAGACGGTCTATAGCCCGCGGCGGGACCGCCGCGAGCGCGTATCGCGCCTGCTCCTGATGCATGCCAATAAGCGCGAAGAAATTGCGGAGGCCTTTGCCGGTGATATCAATGCCGCCGTGGGACTGAAGAGCGTTTCCACGGGCGACACGATTTGCGATGAGAAAGCTGCCATCATTCTGGAATCGATGGATTTCCCGGCCCCGGTCATCTCCGTGGCCATCGAGCCCAAGACGAAAGCAGACCAGGATAAGCTGGGCTCGGCGCTCTCGAAGCTGACCCAGGAAGACCCTACCTTCAAGGTGCATACCGATCCTGATACCGGCCAGACGCTGATTTCCGGCATGGGTGAATTACACCTTGAAATCCTCGTGGACCGCATGGTGCGCGAGTTCAATGTGGCGGCGAATGTGGGCCGGCCGCAAGTGGCGTACCGCGAGACGATCCTCGGCTCGGCGGAAGGTGAGGGCAAGCACATCCGCCAGACAGGCGGCCACGGCCAGTACGGGCATGTTTTCCTGCGCATCGAGCCTTTGCCCCATCCAGATTTGAACGCCATCGCCGAACTCACCCGGAAGAAATCCACCAACAAATTTGATCCCGAGCTGAACCTCCTGTTCCGCGACGAAATCGTGAGCGGCGTGGTGCCGCGGGAGTTCATCATCCCCACGTACGAGGGGGTGCGCGAGGCGATGGAGACGGGCGTTCTTGCGGGCTACGAAATGACGGGTATCAGCGTCACGCTTTTCGACGGATCGTTCCACGAGGTGGACTCGTCCGAGATAGCGTTCAAGATCGCGGGCTCGCTGGGCTTCAAGGAAGCGGTCCGCAGGGCGCGCCCCGTCTTGCTTGAGCCGGTGATGAAGGTCGAGGTAGTCGTGCCCGAAGAGTATATGGGCGATGTGCTCGGCGATTTGAGCAGCCGCCGCGGGCGGATCGAGGGCATGGAGAAACGCGGGTCGACCCAAATCCTACGCGCCATCGTGCCGCTGGCGGAAATGTTCGGTTATGCCACGGAACTGCGCTCGCGCACCCAGGGCCGCGCCTCCTACACGATGCACTTCCTGCGCTACGAGCAGGCGCCACCTGCAATCGCCGAGGAAGTAGTGGCGCGGGTGCAGGGACGAACGGTTGGTCGATAAGGGTAGTTGAGGTTTGCTTGGCGGTGTGAATATCTGCTGCGAGGGAAATTGAGCCATGGCCAAGGAAAAGTTTGATCGTTCGAAGCCTCACATGAACGTGGGGACGATCGGGCACATTGATCACGGCAAGACGACGCTGACGGCGGCGATCACGAAGGTGCTGGCGAAGGAGAACCCGAAGGTAAAGTTCCGGGCCTTCGACTCGATCGACAACGCGCCGGAGGAGAAGGCGCGGGGGATCACGATCGCGATTGCGCACGTCGAGTACGAGACGAAGCACCGTCAC
>JAIQGA010000134.1 GCA_020072925.1 Terriglobia bacterium
TCGCTGTGCCTCAAAGAAAGAAAGGCGGCTTCAAACTGCGAGGGCGGCCAATAGACGCCCCGCTCCAGCAATGCGCGGAAGAAGCGGCCAAAGGCGGCGGTATCTGAGGTCTTCGCGCTCGCATAATCCGTTACGGGTTGCGCTGTGAAGAATGCGGTGAGCATCGACCCCATGCGGTTCACGGTGAGCTTTACTGCCGCTTTGTCGGCTTTCGCTTTCCATCCCGAGGCCAACTTCTCGCCAAGCGTCTCAAGGCGCGCATAGACGCCAGGCCGGCGGAGGATTTCCAGCGTCTTTAGTCCCGCCGCAACCGCCAGCGGATTTCCGGAGAGTGTACCCGCCTGATAGACAGGGCCCGCGGGTGCGACACGATCCATCAACTCGGCTTGGCCGCCATACGCGCCCACCGGCAGGCCGCCCCCAATCACCTTGCCCAGGGTCGTCAGGTCTGGCCGAATCCCGTATAGTTGCTGCGCGCCTCCATACGCAACGCGAAAGCCCGTCATGACTTCATCAAAGATCAGGACGGTGCCCTGTTCCGCCGTGAGCGTTCGGAGTCGTTCGAGAAAGCCCGGCTTCGGCGGTACGCAGCCCATGTTGCCCACAACCGGCTCAACGATCGCTGCGGCAAACTGATTTTTGTGGGTGCGGAATGCTTCGTCAACTGCTGCAGGATCGTTGAAGGGCACCGTGATCGTCAATTGTGCGAGCGCCGCGGGCACCCCGGGGCTGTCCGGCAAACCCAGCGTCGCCACACCGGACCCCGCCTTTACGAGCAGGCTATCGCCATGACCGTGGTAGCAACCCTCGAACTTCAGAATCTTGTCGCGCCCCGTGGCCGCGCGCGCCACGCGCAAGGCTGAAAGCGTAGCTTCGGTGCCGGAGTTCACCAGGCGCACACGTTCGATCGACGGGAAGGCCTCGACGATGCGTTCCGCGAGTTCGACTTCTGCCGCCGTACACGCCCCAAAGCTCGTCCCAGTCTTCAGCACCGCGGCAAGCGCTTCGACAACCTCCGGGTGACAATGGCCGAGAATCAGCGGCCCCCAGGAAAGCACGTAGTCGACATAGTGCTTGCCGTCCACATCGGTGATCCGAGAGCCCTGCCCCCCAGTGATGAACACGGGGTCGCCCCCGACCGCCCGAAAGGCGCGCACCGGCGAGTTCACGCCTCCCGGCATAAGGCTTAGTGCTTTCTTGAAAAGTTCCTGGGATTTAGTTGTCATGGAATTTGATTGTCACCACATCAGGGATGTCAGGCCGCCGAAGGACCGACCGGACCCGCGAGCCCAGCCGCCCGGTACTGCATGCCTTCCCTCCTGCACCTGTGACCCGTAACGAAAGGGGCAGGTCATGCTGGTCGTGGCGGGCGCGGCGACTGGTCCACAAAGCCGGTCGCCATCTCCCATATCGATGCCACAAGACCCCGATAGAAGCGCAGCCCGAGACCCGCATAGGACTGCGTTCCGTCAATCAGATCCTGCAGAAGATTCTTGATGGTTTTGGTCCGGGCCGCAAACTGAATCAGTCGCGTGGTATTCGCATCGCCGAGGAAATCGCCGCGATAGAAAAGGCGCGCCAACTGTGCCCCATGGGTCATGGTGCGTCCGAATTCCTGCCGCACGAGGTCCGGATACAGCCCCGGGGAATTTTCGAGCATCGCGTGGGCAAACAATTCTCCGGAGCGCATTGCGTAGTAAATTCCCTCGCCGGTTACGGGATCAACCAGGCCCGCCGCATCTCCGACCAGCCCCCAGCCTTGGCCCGCCAAACGCAGGTTGCTCCAACTCTCTTCGGTGAGCGAGGGAAGCAAATGGCTATAAATCGTGGCGTGCTCCGTGCCATAGTTGAAAGCCCGCATGAAGCCGTGCAGCCGCTCGCGCAGGCCGGCCATGCGGTCTTCACCCACCTTGGCACAAATCCCCACGGAAAGATGATCGGGCCGCGGGAAGGCCCACGCGTAACCCTCAAGATCCTGGAAAAATTGAATTCGCAGCAGGTCATCTTCGCCCGGCACGTAATAGCCAAAGGTTAGCATGAAATCCCGCCAGGCGAAGTCTTCAACCAGGAGCGCGCGCAGACGCGTTCGCGCGCCCGAGGCCAGCACCAGGAAATCCGCGCGATAAGTTCCCGTGCGACAACTCAGTTCCCAACCCGAGCCGAGGCGCCGGAAGTGCAGAACTCGATCGGGAATGACCCGGGCGCCCGCGGCTTCGGCGCGGCTCAGCAGAAGGTGATTCAACGTGGCGCGCGAGTAAATCGCCAGGGGTGAGCGCAAGTGCAGGCGCACCCGGTCGCCGCTGGGCGCGATAAACTCTATGTCGGCAACTTGTTTGCCGTGCCCGGTGGCCTCGCCCAGGAATGGATAACGCTTGAGCGCCTTGTAGCTCAGGCCTCCGCCGCAGGGCTTTTCCCACCCGAGCTTCTCCTCGAAGACCAGGGTCCGCACTCCGCCCTTTGCCAGCGCTTCCGCGGTCACGGCGCCGGCCGGGCCTCCGCCGATGATGGCAGTGACTTGCGCTTTCACCATCCCCTCTCGCGTAGCGACTCAGATTAGCATGCTCGCTCCAAGGTGTAAATTCGTCGTGGCCGGTCCAGCGGTTTGATAAAAAACCCGCAGCCTTGTCATCTTGAGGAGCCGAAGGCGACGAGGGATCTCCGCATTTGCTTGAATCTACAAATGCCTCGATTCGTCGCCTCGCTCAGATTGACATGACAAACTGAAGTTGTCGCCAGCACGCGCCACGCCAGCCGCAGGGCGCGTGCTAAAATAAATTACGGAGGGCTGATGACGAGAATTGCCGACAAGATCCTGCCGCTCGAACGCGCGTACGAAGTGGTAGATGAATTGAAGCGGCAGGGAAAGCGTGTCGTTTTCACCAATGGCTGCTTCGATGTGCTGCATCCGGGCCACACGCGCTGCCTGGCGGAAGCGCGAAAGCTCGGCGACCTCCTGATCGTGGCGATGAACAGTGACCGCAGCGTGCGCGCGCTGAAAGGCGAGGACCGCCCACTTCAGCCCGAGGACGAACGCGCGGAAATCCTGGCGGCGCTGGAAGCCGTGGATTACGTGACCATCTTCGACGACCTCACTCCCCAGGCGGTGATCGCGCGCATGCTGCCGCAGGTCCTGGTCAAGGGTGGCGACTGGGGGCACAACGAAATCGTGGGTCGCGCCGAGGTCGAGGCCGCCGGAGGAGGCGTCGTGTCCATCCCCGTCGTGCACGGCTACTCGACTTCGGCAATCATTGAAGCAGCCTCTGAGATTGCACCGAGCGACAAGAAGATCGGGTGATCGGGCCATCGGGTGATTGAGCGATTGAGTGATTGGGCGATTGAAAAAGCAAGCAAGGAATTCACCGCTCAGGCTTCGCAGCCGCGGACTCTTCAATCACGCAATCACCCGATCATGCAATCACCCAATCTGCGGATCACTTGTCACTGTAATTGAGCCATGCCGGACATCCGCCCACTGATTCAACCTCTCCTTGATCACGCGGCGTTCCGCGCGGTCCGGGAGGCGCTCCGCGAGGGAGCTGCCCGGGAGTCGAGGACCCTCACCCTCTCCGGCCTGACGCGCCCTGCGAAGGCGCTGGTCGTCGCCGGGCTGGCGCATCAGGTCGGGCGCCCGGCCATCGTGCTCACCTCCGATAACGAGGCGGCGGAGCAGCTTCGCGCCAGCACCGCCACCTTTCTGGAATGGCTTGAGCCGGGCGCGGGCGCACGAGTTCAGGCGTTGCCGGCATTCGATTGTTCGCCGTATGAAGGGCGTTCGCCGCACGCCGAGGTCCAGGAACAGCGCGCGGTGGCGCTCTGGAGCGTGGGCTGCGCCCGGACCCGCGCGCTCTATGTCCCGCTGCCCGCGGCCATGGGACGCTTCCGCGCGCGCGAGTATTACGGCTCACTCGCGCTGGAGCTCAGGGTCGGCGACGAATTGAACCTTGATGATCTGCTCGAGCACCTGCGCACCGTGGGCTATGAGTCCGGCGAACCGGTTGCGGAAGTCGGTCAGTTCTCGGTGCGCGGCGGGATCGTGGACGTTTTCCCTCCCGAAGCTTCGTGTCCCTTCCGCCTGGAGTTCTTTGGCGATCAGGTTGAATCGGTGCGCGAGTTCGATCCGGCAACGCAGCGTTCTCGCCAGGCCGCACCCTCGGCATTGCTCCTGCCGCTCGCGGAAACACAGCGCTCAGGCCAATTCTTCGCCACGCTGGTGAAAGTTCTGCGGCAGCGTGCGCCCCACCGCCGTGCCGCGGCCGGCGCCACCGCGCGAGACTCCGAAGCCGAGCCGGAATGGGCGCCGGAATATTCCGGTCCCTTCCCGGGGTGGGAGTTTTTTGCCCCGCTGGTCGAACCGCAGCCCAATTCCCTGCTGGCACTTTTTCGGAGCCCGGTCCTTGTCTGGGACGAACCCTTGGAGCGGCAAGCGCAATTAAAGGAGACGCTTGAAGGCCTGGCCGCCGGCTTCGATGAGGGGCGCGACATCGTGCCGCCCCGGCCCAAGCCGGAAGAGATGTTTCTGAGCGAACAGGAATTCCTTCACGCCTGCGAGTCAGCGCCACAGCTTTTCTTGAAGGAGCTCGCCGTCACCGAGAGCAAGGACGCCTTTCGAACCTCCATAGGAGTTCCTGCCGTCCCAAACCAGGTGAGTGCCGCGGAGCCCGTCGGCGAATTAGAAGAGAAGACCCCCAGCACCCAACACCCAGCACCCAGCACCCTTGATTCAGTCCCCAGCACCCAGCACCCAGCACCCAGCACCCCTCAGTCAGCCCCCAGCCCCGAACTCGTCCTCCTGACGCAACCTACTCCGAAATTTCAAGGCGGCGTGAAGGCCCTGGCGGAAGATTTGCGCGCGCGGCTCGAGCAAGGGATGGCCGTGGTGTTCGTGATGCCGACGGCCGGGAAGATCGATCGCCTGCGCGAAATCCTCACCGAATATCAACTGCCCTTCGGGAGCGTCGAGCCGACGCCCATCGCCATAGATAGCGCCGGCGCAGAGAAGAGCGGTCCAATCAGGGGAATCTGGATCGCGCGCGGTGAAATCGCCGAAGGGGTTGTCATTCCTGAGCTGGGTCTGACTTGGCTCGCCGACCGCGACCTGTTCGGCGGATTCGACTGGGGCGCGACGCGGCGGCGCGAGCGCGCGGGCATCTCGAGCTTCATTTCCGACCTCAGCGACCTCAAGGTCGGCGATTACGTCGTGCACGTGGACCACGGAATCGCCCTCTACCGTGGCCTGCGCCAACTTTCCGTCGGGGGCGCCACGCGCGACTTCATGCTTTTGACGTACCAGGAAGACGCCAAGCTTTATGTGCCGCTGGAGCGCCTGGACCTGGTCGAGAGATACCGCTCGGGCGGTGATGGCGCCAAGCCGGCGCTCGATCGCCTGGGCGGAGCCACCTGGGAGCGCACAAAGACCCGCGTCAAGCGCGCGCTGCGCGACATGGCCCAGGAACTTCTGCAGCTTTACGCGGAGCGCAAGATGCGCGGCGGCGTCCCTGCGAGCGCCGACACGCCATGGCAGAAAGAATTCGAAGACGCTTTTGAATTCGAGGAAACCCCCGACCAGTTGACGGCGGTCGCGGACATCAAGCGCGACCTGGAAAGCCCGGACCCGATGGACCGCCTGCTGTGCGGCGACGTGGGCTACGGCAAAACCGAACTCGCGATGCGCGCGGCCTTCAAGGTGGTCCAGGACGGCCGGCAGGTGGCGCTGCTCGCTCCGACCACCGTCCTGGCCTTCCAGCACTACACGACCTTCCGCCAGCGGATGTCGGCGTTCCCCATTCGCGTCGAGATGCTCAGCCGCTTCCGCAGCGCCGCGGAGCAGAAGAAGGTCGTCGCCGACGCCGAGGCCGGTCGGGTGGACATTCTTATCGGCACGCACCGCCTGCTCTCGAAGGACGTGCGCTTTCGCGAACTGGGACTTCTGGTCGTGGATGAAGAACAGCGGTTTGGGGTGGCGGCAAAAGAAAGGCTGAAAAAGCTTCGCGCGCAGGTCGACGTTCTGACGATGTCTGCCACGCCCATTCCGCGCACCCTGCACATGTCGCTGGGTGGCTTGCGCGACTTTTCGGTGATCGAGACGCCGCCGCGCGGCCGCCTGGCCATTCAGACTGTTGTCGCGCCTTTCGGCCAGGCATTGATCCAGTCGGCAATTCTCCAGGAGATGCAGCGCCAGGGCCAGGTCTTTTTCGTGCACAATCGGGTGGAATCGATTTTCACCATTGCGGCGCTTTTGCAGCGCCTGGTGCCCACGGCGCGCATCGGCGTCGCGCATGGCCAAATGGGTGAAAAAGACCTCGAGCGGGTAATGCTGAAGTTCATGCAGGGCGAATACGAAGTCCTCGCCGCCACGGCGCTCATCGAAAACGGGCTGGACATTCCGCGCGCCAACACCATGATTGTCAATCACGCCGATCGCTTCGGCCTGGCGGACCTCTACCAGTTGCGCGGGCGCGTAGGGCGCTCGAGCCGCCGCGCCTATGCCTACTTCCTGATTCCCGCCGAAGAGACCCTCACGCCCACCGCCAAGCGGCGTCTGGCGGCCCTCAAAGAGTTCTCCGACCTGGGCGCGGGCTTTCGCCTGGCGGCGCTCGACCTGGAACTGCGAGGCGCGGGCAATCTCCTGGGCCGCGAACAGCACGGCCACCTCGACGCCATCGGCATTGATCTCTACCTCCGCATGCTCGAACAAACGGTGGAAGAGTTGAAAGGTGCACCGGCCAAGCTCGAGGTCCGCACCTCGCTCAACCTCGGCTTGGATATCAAGATTCCGGACACTTACATCGCCGACGAGAGCCAGCGCCTGCGGATGTACAAGCGGATTTCCAGCCTGGCGACGCCGGAGGCGCGCCCCGAACTCGAAGCGGAACTCGCCGACCGCTTCGGGCCTATTCCCCCATCGGTTTCAAACCTGCTCGCCTATGCGCAGCTCAAAAGCGCGGCGGAGCGCCTGCTGGTCCAGTCCATCGAGCGAAAAGGGGAGGAGATTCTGATGCGCTTCCACCAGCAGGCGCCCGTGGACGCCAAGAAGTTGATGCAGTTTCTGCGAAGGCAGCGCCCATCGGAGTTTCGCCCCGACGGCCTGCTGCGCTTCCGCCTGCGCGCGCCGGATGGCAAGCTGATCGATCAGGTCCAAAACGTCTTGCAGGAACTGCGGGCGGCGAATTAAGATAAAAGTGCCTTGCCGATGGAGGCTCGCACCAAACAACCCGCGGGCGGTCTTGGCCCTCCAACGATAAGGCAGCAGGAAATCCGGAACAGGTCGGTATGATATGAGAAGAGTCTTGAGCGTCACGGCAAGCTGGGCGGTGCTAATGATGATGATGGCGGCAGTGCCCGCGCCCGCCGCCACGAAGATCGTGGACCGCATCATCGCCAGGGTCAATAGCGAGATCATCACCCAGCGCATGTTCGAGCAGGAGAAGGAAAAACTGCGGACGCAGTTGAGCAGCGACTATTCTGGCGCGGAACTGGAAACGCAATTCCGCGAGCAGAGCAGGAACCTTCTGCGCGACCTGATCGACCAATCCCTGATGGTGCAGAAGGCCAACGACCTCGACATCAATGTCGATACCGACGTCATCAAGAAATTGGACGATATCCGCCAGCAATACAACCTCTCCTCTCTCGACGATCTCCAGAAGGAAGTCGAAAAGCAGGGAATCATCTGGGAAGATTTCAAGGATCAGATCAAGCGCCAGTTGCTGATGCGCGAAGTCATCGGGCGGGAGGTGGGTTCGCGGATCGTGGTCTCGCGCGACGATGCGCGCAAGTATTACGAAGCGCACAAGGATGAATTCAAGTCGCCCGGCATGGTCCACCTGGAGGAAATCCTGGTCTCCGCCCAGAAGCACAAACCCGAGGAGGCCAAGAAGCGCGCGGCCGACGCGCTGGCGGACCTGAACGCCGGGCAGCGTTTTTCCGAGACTGCCAAGAAGTATTCCGACGGCCCCAATGCCGACCAGGGCGGCGACATCGGCTTTGTGAAGATGGGCTCGATGGCCCCGGAAATCGCAGACGCCGTCTCCAAGCTCGAAGTCAATCAGACCAGCGGCATTCTGGACACCAAGTTCGGGTACCTGATCCTCAAGATCACCGAGCGGTTCAGTCCCGGCATCCCCAAGTTCGAGGAAGTCGAACAGCGCATCAACGAACAGCTTTACAACCAGAAAATGCAGCCCGACCTGCGGAGTTACCTGCGCGAACTCCGCAAGGAAAGTTATATTTACCTGGCGCCGGGGTACATCGACGCGGGCGCGGAGCGCCCCAGCGATGCGCTGGCCGCGAAGGGCGCTCAATGAAGGAAGGCTTTGTCGCGCACCTCACTCCGGAAACCTTCGTACGCAGCACTTTTCTTGTCCAATCCAAGGAACGCAAAATCGCCAGCAACGGCGCCGCGTACCTCGATCTGAACCTCCAGGACACCACCGGCGTGATCCCCGCCAAACTCTGGGACTGTGACCGGCACACCCTCGATTTCGAGGTGGACGATGTGGTCCGGGTGGAAGGACAAGTCGAGAGCTACCGGGGCGCGGCGCAACTCAAGATCCGAAAGATCTCCCGCTGCACGGACGAGGCGCTCGACCTGCGCGATTATTTGCCGCACTCCGCCCGCGATCCCGAGGAAATGTTTGCGTCCCTTCTCACCCGCCTGCAGCGCATGGAAGAAGGACCGCTGCGGGCGCTGCTGCTGGCGATCATGGAAGATCCCGCTCTGGTGGAACAATACAAGCTGGCGCCCGCGGCGATGAGTTACCACCATGCTTACCTGGGCGGCCTGCTCGAACATGTTTGCTCGCTTGTGGAACTGGCCGATCAACTGGTGGACCATTATCCGTCGCTGCGGCGCGACCTGGTGGTGGCAGGCCTGGTCTTGCACGACCTGGGCAAAACGCAGGAACTCGCTTTCGGGCGGTCCTTCCGTTACACCACGCGAGGCCAATTGCTGGGCCACATCACTATCGGCCTGGAAATCGTGCAGGAGAAGATCCGCTCGCTGCCCGATTTTCCCGCTGACCTGAAAGCCCAGCTCGAGCACATCATTCTATCGCACCACGGCCAGTTGGAATTCGGCTCGCCCAAGGAACCCATGTTTCCCGAGGCGCTGGTGGTGCATTATCTGGATGACCTGGACTCCAAGCTGGCGAGCATGAAGGCACAATATGCCGCCGACCGCGACCGGGCCGGCGATTGGACCGCGCGCAATCCCGCGCTCAGGAAAGAGCTGCTGAAAGTCGGGGAGCCTTCAGAGGTCCCGGCGGCGAAATCCGCCAGCCAGAGCGGAGCGAAGAAACCCTGACATATGTGCCGGCATATCGCTGCTAATTCGCCCCTCCGCATGAAAGCTGAGTTCTGTGTGTGCTCTGTGACTTTGAAGCCTTAACACAGAGTTCACGGAGCGTCTCTGTGAACTCAGTGTTGAGGCATTTCTGACCACTGAGAACACGGAGAAACTGGGGCAAGAGTACAAGCCCTCTCAGCGAATGAAGGAACGGATTGCCAGTGCCAAAGGAAAAGCCTTGAGCACCGAACCTCCGGAATTCCCCGTTACTCTTTTCCAGGACGCGATTCAGCGTACCCTGCCGCATCGCTATCCCTTTCTGCTCGTGGATCGGGTCACGGAATTCATCCCTGGCCAGCGCATCGCCGCCACCAAGCATTTCTCCGCCAATGACGAAGCCGGGCGAGGCTTCGCGCCCGGAGCCCCCATGGTGCCCACCGGCATCGTCCTGGAGATGGTCACGCAATTGGGCGCCATCCTGGTCCTCGAACGCCCGGAAATGGCCGGCAAGGTGGCAATGATCCTGCAAATTCCCTCCGCGCGTTTGCTCGCGCCGGTGGAGCCGGGCGATACGCTGCGCGTCGAGGCCGAGGTCATCAAGATCGGCCAGGTCTTCGGCGAACTGCGCGGCGCCGCCTACCGCCGGGGCGAATTGGTCGCCGAGGGCCAGATGCGCTTTGCCATCGCCGACGCCGCCGCGGTCGGGCTGGGGAACAGAAGTTGACAGTACACAGTTGACCGTCAACGGTCCAAACCACGAGAATTCCCAGGATCGGATTATTGGCAACAGGAAGAATCCTTAACAAGCCCCGCGCGGATACTTTCGGTGCGCCTGTTCCCCTTCGGCGCGGTCCATCACCCAGAAAGAGATTCAACTGTCAACTGTCGACCGTTAACTGTAAACTATTCCCGTGCTCTTCGAGCGCCTTACGATCCGTGACGTAACGATCCAGCCCGCGTTCATCCTGGCGCCGATGGCTGGGGTCACGGACACGGTGTTTCGTCGTTTCATCAAGCGGCTGGGCGGATGCGGCCTGATCATGACCGAGTTTGTTTCGAGCGAAGGCATGATCCGGCGCAACTTCCGCTCGCAGCGTTATTTGTATTACACGCCGGAAGAGCGGCCCATCAGCGCCCAGATTTTTGGCGCCGATCCAGAGCACCTGGCGGACGCCGCGCGGCAAACCGAGGACCTGGGGTTCGACCTCGTGGATTTAAACCTGGGTTGCCCCGCGAAGAAGGTGATCAAGTGCGGAGGCTCGGGGCTGCTGCGCGATCTAGCCTTGCTGGAGAAGATTTTGAAGAGCATCCGCGCCGCGGTTGCGATCCCCTTCACCATCAAGCTGCGCGCGGGCTGGAGCGACGAAGAAATCGTCGCCGTGCAGGTGGCGCGCCTGGCGGAAGAATGCGGCGTGGAGGCGCTGGCGGTCCACCCTCGCACGCGCCTGCAAGGGTACAGCGGCCGGGCGCGCTGGGAGATCATCCAGGAAGTAAAGGCCGCGGTGCGCATTCCGGTGATCGGCAATGGCGACGTGTTCAAGCCCGAAGATGCCGCGGCCCTGCGCGAACAAACCCGCTGCGACGCAGTGATGATCGGCCGCGCCGCACCCACCAACCCGTGGATATTCCGGCAGCTCGAGCAGTTCTTCCGCACCGGGACCTACGCCGAACCGGCCGAGTCAGACCGCTACCAACTCATCCGCGACTATTACGGGATGCTCGTGGCGGAAGAAATCCCCGGCGCCATCGGCAAGATGAAGCAATTCGCGAGCTGGTTTACGCACGGAGTGCGCAACGGCGCGGAACTGCGGCGGCAGGTGCAGAGCGCGCGCGATACCGCCGAGGTCCTGGAGCGCGTGCACGTGTTCTTCGGTCCCGCGCAGGCCGCGGCGGGCGTTTCCAAGCAAGCCGTAACCACCTAATCCCCTTCGAAAGGTGCCCCACCCATGGCCAACGCAGATGCTGAACGGCGAACACAAAAACGCGTGGAAGCGGCAGTTCCCATTCAGGTTCGCTGGACGGACCCCCACGGCGAAACCGTCGAAGAATTCACCGAGGCGCTCGAAGTAAGCCGCCGTGGCCTCTCGTTTTTGACCCACCATGACGTCCCTATGTTTACGAATCTCACCGTCGTCATCCCGGGCCGCGGTCCTATGCGGCCCGGCGAGGGTCCTAGCGATTTCTTCTCCACGGCCACGGTAGTCCGCGTCCTTCAAGAAGAAAAACAGTACCGCATCGGCGTCCGATTCGTCGGCGCCACGCTGCCCATGTATAGCGCAGAGAGCGCGTAACTCCAGGTGACAGGGAAGAAGATTTGAAGGGTAAGGGATGAAGGACAAGGGTTGAGGGTTGAGGGTCGAGGGTCGAGGGTTGAGGGTTGAGACGGCACAGGGAAGAACTGCCGTCAGGGCTGGGCGCTCTTTTCCATCTGAAGCTGGCGATAAGCCGCGCTGCGCGAGAGGCCACGGGCGCGGGCCACGACCTTCAGTGCGCCTCGCTCGTCGAGGCCTTGCTCGGCCATCACGCGGGAAATTTCTTTTCGGAGAGGCGCCTCGGCCGGCGTGGCGGTCCCTTCCGCCTCGGCCATCTTCCCCACCAGAACCGTGATCTCGCCTTTGATCGCCCGCTTCTTCAATTGCTCGAGTAGACCGGAAACGCTTCCGCGCAGGAATTCCTCATGCAGCTTGGTGACTTCGCGCGCTATCACCGTTTCCCGGTCGCCGAGAACCCCGCGCACGTCTTCGAGCATTTCGAGCAGCCGATGGGGCGCCTCGTAAAAGACCAAGGTCTTGGTGGCGTCCTTCAATTCCGCCAGCGCTTTGCGCCGTTGCCCACCCCGGCTGGGAAGAAAACCCAGGAAGCGGAATTTGTCGACGGGCAAGCCCGACGCGGCCAGCACCGCCACAAACGCGGACGCTCCGGGAACCGGGATTACCGGGATGTTGTGCCGCACCGCCAGATGCACTAGCCGGAAACCGGGGTCGGAAACCACCGGCATGCCGGCGTCCGTCACCAGCGCGATGCGGCTTCCCTCCCCCATCTGGATCACCAGTTCCGGGGCGCGTGTCATCTCGTTGTGTTCGTGGTAGCTAACCGTAGGCGTTCGGATCTTGTAGGCATTCAAGAGCTTCTGGGTGCGGCGCGTGTCCTCGCAGGCAATTAGGTCCACTTCCTTCAGAACGCGAATCGCTCGCAGGGTGATGTCCTCGAGATTGCCGATGGGAGTGCCCACGATGTAAAGCTGCCCCTGCGAACCGTTCGCGGGTTCGAGGGGATCGAGAAGCTGAGGTTTGACTCGCATCGGCGCGCCATCCGTCCGGACGAAATTGCCGTTCCAGTGTACCAACTCGCCGCCAGCATGGCAACGCCACGTTTGCTGACAGGCCGTGTGGAAGGTTTGGCGGCCCGCGAGTCACGCTCCCGAGCTTCGCGCGGCTATGTCCCTTCGCTGCACCCTGGATGCGCTGAGCGGAACATTCCCTGATGATCGAACCATTCAGGAGTGCTTCCCAGTTTTGTTGGACAGGGGATTCTTGTGCAGGCTTTCGCCCTGCACCTTGGACTTGCAGGCTGCACAGATGCTCTCTTTGGACGGCTTGCCGCAAAGCATGCAGACGCGGTGATGGTGTGGACCCGTACGTTTCATGAACTCTCCTCTTGAAATCTTGTGCCTTAACAGCCCTCGCCGGGTGACCCCGTCTGATAAAAGTAACCTTAGCGATTCGCGCTTTCAGAGCCTGTCCCACGGGACGGCGCCGGCTCCGGGCTTTGTGGCGGCACGAGGTTACCAAGCGCCATGTCCAGCCAATTTCGCACGCTGGCTTCATCACGATAGGCTTCGGACAAAGGACGATCGCGGAAGCTGGCGCCGACATTAGTCTGCGTAACCAGCACGGCAAAGCCCCGACGATTGGCCCACAACAGTTTGCTGGGCGGCCCATAGAGTTTCATGTCCACGGTGGCCGCCGGCACATCCCCCTCATCCGGCATGCGCGCGAGAACCGAGAGCGCCCGGACCAGCTTGGTGGAGATCACCTGCCCGGCGCCATCCCACTCCGCCATGGAGCCGATGAAATGTGCCTGAACGCGTTCTACGTTAATTTCGAGGACGGCGTCCACGCGGGCTTCCGAGAGCACGGTCCCCACCAGCCGCTGCTGCTCCTGAATGTAGCGCCCCATATTGAATTCGCCGGTGGCGGGGTCGATGTCGCCCAAAGTCGAACTCGACACTTTCACCCGGCTGCGGATTTCTTCCGCCAGCGCGGGTGGCGCAAACCACCATCCCATCTTTCGTTCCAGATAACGCTGAATTTCATCCACAATCCCCTGCGAGTCCGCGACGCCGTAAGTCGGCAGAATGATTACCTTCTTGATCCCGCTCCGGATTTGGTTCGCAGGAACGAAGTACTCCTCCAACGGGTAGGTCATCCAATCAAGGTAATTCACGCCGTCCTTGGGCGTGTACCAGATCGTGACCTTGGCGCCGATCGCCACCTTGGAGGTCAGGTCCTCTTTGGGGACCAGCGTGATTTCGCCTTCCTTTGCACCCGCGACCATGATTCGCGTGGGCTCAATCAGGGTCACTATGCCCACCAATTTGATCGACTTCTCGCGCGCGGCAACCGCCGCGGGCAGGAGAGTCAGCGCCAGCACGAGCACCTGCGCGCACCGGCTCAATCCCGCGAGCCCGCGGCTGGCGCCCTCCACACTTCCTTCTCGCCTTGGATGAATTCCCATGTAATCCCCAGGTCCTTCGCGTTATGCGAAGATTTCTCCTTGCGCCCGAACTGTCCTGCGATGACAAAAGACTCAACACAGAGCGCACAGAGCAAAACATCGAGGCCACAGAGCAAAAGCCCCTGCACAATCCCCGTAAACTCCGTGCGCCCTCGGTGACCTCTGTATTGGGATCTTTTCCTTCGGGTGCGGCCGACTGATGCCTTAGCTTCAAACCCGAGAGGCACAAAGAATCCGCAACATGCTGTTAGAGCGTACCTATATTACTTCAACGGCAGCTCATATCGGTTCAGGTAGAGGCGCGCTGGCTCGCCCTTGGCCACGGCCACGTGGAGGGGCGAAGGCTGCTTCAGCTTCTCATCGCGCTTCGCACTGCACTCGCCCACTTTCTCCCCCGCTTGGTTATAGAGGAAGAATTTGGCGTCGGCGTTGCTCGTCGGCGCAGGTTTGTCCAGCCCAAAGCCGTAACTCCCCACGCCCACGGAGATGCCGCAAACCGAAAACTTCCCTTCGGAGATCATCATGCCGATGTACTTCTGCTTGATCTGCGAACTGTAGCCCGTAGTATCGATCAAGGCGAAAAGAACCCGGGCGCCTTGCGGCGTTTTCAACAACGCTGCGTTGCGCGACTCCGTCGGAATGGAGTTGCCCTCCAAATAGAAATCCTTGGGGAAGGCTTTTTCAAACGCCGTCCCCGTGATCTGCTCGAATGCGCCTTGAGCGCGTCGAGGGACACGTACCAGGTCATGCCCGGTCGAGCGAAAGTCTATCACGAAAAACCAGCGGAACTGTAGGGACGTCACAAAGTTGATTCGACCTCATTTCCGCTCTGCTATAGTACGCGCCCACGGAGGTCGTCCCGCCATGACCGATGCCAATGCGCCTTTTCGCCACCGCACAGGGAGCCTGAGCATTGCCCTGCTGGCAATTCTCTCCGCCTGCTCCGCCACCTTCGGCCAGAATTCTCTTTCCACGGCGCAAGCCCCAGGCACCAGCCTCTCGCTGCCGGGCCTGAAGGCGACAGCGAGCGTTTACCGCGACCGCTACGGCATTCCCCACATCTACGCGCAATCGAGCGAAGACGCCTTTTTCGCCCTCGGCTACCTCCACGCCAGCGACCGGCTCTTTCAGATGGAAATCTTCCGCCGCCGCGCCTCAGGAACGCTGGCAGAGATTTTTGGCAAGTCGGTCCTTGATGACGACATCTTCGTGCGCCAACTCGGTATCCGGCGCACGGCGCAGGCTGTGTGGGACAGCTCGGAACTCGACACGAAGGTCAAGCAGGAGATCATGGCGTATTGCCAGGGTGTCAACGCGCGCCTCCAGGAACTCGCGGGACATGAGTTGCCCGAACCGTTCAAGAGCCTGGGTCTCGCGCCCGCTCCCTGGTCGCCCGTGGACGCCCTGGTCTTTCCGAAGTACATGGGCTGGGACCAATCCGGCACCGACACGGACGTGTGGATGGGCATGCTGGTTCAGAAACTGGGCCTTGCCACCGTGGAAGAATTGTTCCCGCTCGACCGGCCTTATGAAATTCCGACGGTCTCCGAGGCGGATTGGAAGGCGGTCTCCAAAAGCGGGCGCGCGGCTCCGGCGGCGGCCATCCCCGCGGAAGCGGGGACCAGCCACTACAGCTTCCCTTCAGGATTTGAAGAGGCCGCGCAGGACCTGCATCGCCACTTCGTAAGTGGACGTTTCGCGGGCCGCTTCGCGCACGGCAGCAACAATTGGGCCGTGGACGGAAAGAAGTCGGCGACCGGCAAGCCGCTCCTGGCCAATGACCCCCATCTCGGCTTCTCGCTGCCTTCCATCTGGTACACCGCACACCTTGTGGCGCCGGGGCTGAACGTGATGGGCGTGACGTTCGCGGGGTTCCCCTACGTCATCATCGGCCACAACGATCGCGTGGCCTGGGGCCTCACGAACTTGCAGAGCGATGTCGTGGATTACTTCATCGAAAAGATGGACGAACAGCACCCACATCAGTACTTTTATCGGGGCGAGTGGATTGACACGGTGCGGCGCACCGAGGAAATTCCCGTGCGCGGAGAGCCGCCCGTGCACCTGGAGATTGAATCCACAGGCCACGGGCCGCTCGTGACCACGCACGGCGCGAGGCTGGCGCTTGCCTGGACGGGCCTTCAGCCTACGCCGGACGTCAACGCGCTCGCGCACTTCAACACGGCGCGCAATCTGCGGGAGTTCCGCCAGGCGCTGCGCGATTTCCGCGTCCCGCCCCTGAATATCGTGTATGCCGACGTGGAGGGCAATATCGCCATCTTCCCGCACGGCGCCTTGCCCGTCCGCAAGCGCGGCGACGGCCGCTGGCCGGTGGACGGCTCATCGGGCGACTACGACTGGGCGGGCACGATTCCGGACGATCAACTCCCCGCCGCCATCAATCCGCCCGAGCATTTTCTGGCCTCAGCCAACGGCCGTCCCACGCCGGTGGGATATCCCTTTTACCTCGGCTGGATGTGGGACCCGAGCTACCGCACGCGGCGTATCCATCAGCTTCTCAGTGCACACGGCCACATCACCCTCGAGCAGATGGAGGCGTTTCAAACCGACGCGCACGATTCCGCCGCGGAGTCGTTTGTCCCCGTCCTGATTGCCGTCTACGACCGCAAGCCTTTCGGCGACGGAACCGCTCGTCGCGCCATCGAGGAATTGCGCCACTGGGATTTCGTGGCCACCCCAGAGAGCGTCGCGACCACCATCTGGTCGGCCTGGTTCAAGAGGTTCCGCGACGCCGTGTGGGACGACGATTTTGCCAAAGCCGGCGTCGAGCCCTGGTCGGGCGGTTGGGGCTTTTCAGGCTCCAACGCGCGCCAGCCCGAAATCGAGGTGCTCGAATACCTGACGCGCGAGAATCCAACTTCGCCCTGGTTTGATGACGTCCGCACCCCCGAGCGGGAAACGCGCGACGAAATCATGGCGCGCAGCTTTCTCGAGGCGATTCAACAACTGGTGAAGGTTCGCGGTCCGGACCTGGCCGCGTGGAAATGGGGAAAGACCAATGTGCTCCGATTGCACTCGCTCACGCAACAGACCGCGCTCGATCGCGGGGGCATGCCGGTGCGCGGGGATGAGTTCACGCTCTGCCCCGGCGATGACGGCGGCGGGCCGGTGACCGGCGGTGCCTCCTGGCGCATGGTTGTTGACCTTGCCGACCCCGGCCATAGCTTCGGCATCTACCCCGGCGGCGAAAGTGAGAATCCCACGAGCCCGCACTACGACGATCAGGTCGCGCCCTGGGCCGCGGGCCAATACTTGCCGCTCTATTTCTATGCGTCGCCGGAAGGATTTCAGCCCGGACAGGTGGAGTCAATTTTGGCGATCAGGCCGCGTTAGCCCGGCTTTCAAAAAGAATCAACACAGAGGACGCAGAGAACAACAAAAACACGGAGAGAACACGGAGAAACAGAAAGAAAAACACAGGTGGCTTCTCCGTGGCCTCTGTGCCGGGCTTTTCTCCGTGTCCTCTGTGTTAAATCTTTGCCATGACACAACTGGCACTATCAGAGTCACGCCGCGTTAGGGTATTGATCGCTGGAGGTCGCTTGCGGCGACTGATCTTTCCCCGCAAAAAAGCGGGCCAGCAGCACCGCAAATCCCACGGCCAGCGCTGCGAACAGACCTGCCATACCATACTCTGTTCCAAAGCCTTTCAAGCCCATCACTACGATGAGTGCCGCCAGTTGTGCGCTCATGAGCATCATGAAAGTGATGAGAGCCGGAGCGAAGACAAAGCCCAGGACTTTCCTGCGCAGGAGCATGATGGCGGTAACAACCAGCCCCGGCAGCAAGAGCGCCAGATCCAGAACGTGGACGGGATTGGTGAGGAGGCCGAGATCCTTGATGTTCTGCGGTGTCTGGTGCGAGAGCAAAGCGGGGATGTCTTCCTGCAACCATCCAACGGCCGCGAGGGAGGCAAGCACAAGAAACACCAGGGCCACTGTCTTTGCCGGGGCCCCTGGGCCATAAGACCGGGCGATTTCCTCGGCCGGCAGGGATGGAAGGCTTCCCGCCAATGCATAAAAGCTCAGCCCCAGGGTGCCGCAATAGATCAGGAACAAGGCGTTGAAATGAACCGCTAAGGTATAGATTATAAAGTTATATAGAAGATACAATAGACTTCCCATCCATACCAGTCGCGCCGGCTGCGAACCTCTCAGGGCGAGGGTAGCGCTCACCACCAGGACTGGCACGACGAGGGCCACATTAACAACATCCCCGCCCCTGCCCTGAGTGGCCCAATTGAGTGTTTCCTGCGCGTAGGTGGATGGCCAGAAGAGTCCCGCCCATGAAGTGACCACCACCAGCGCAGCGATCGGAAAGCTTAGCCAGAATACAGACCGTCCTGCTGGCTGCGTTTTCATAGCAATCCTCACGCGCCCTCGGGCAGGAATTTGCCTACCAGGCCCTTGACGTCGACTTTCTCCTTGGGTCCAATGATGACACTACCCGGTCTCGGCTCGACCACTTCCCCGCCCTTCATGAAGGTGACGCGGTACAACTCGGCGAAGAAATAGCGCTGCGCTGCGCCCCCCTGGCCTCCCAGGACTTCCGAGCCGCGCCGCACGTTGTTCATCAGCCGGTGAGGCTGCAAGAGGTGATAAGGATTGCGCTTCACTTCGCCGCCGTGCTCGGCGGTAGCCATCAACTGGAGAGCGAGGGTTTCCGCGCTCACGCCGACCATCAGGTTGGGCTGCTTCAATTCGGCCCAGAATTCCGTTTCGATCAGAGGAAAGAGCCCGCGGTCGTGGCGCTCGAGGTAGGCGCCCAGCGCGTCGGCCACCAGGAAGTGCGTGCCAATGTGCGTGGTATTGAAATCCTCCCCGTGCGGAGCCAGCACGACGTCCGGGATCTCGCGCTCGAAAATTTCGGTGAGGGTTTCGACCTTCGCCGCCCACTCCTCACGGTGGTCCCGGCGATTGGCCAGGTTGACGCGGTCAAGGCCCACGGGTTGGTCGGGAACGATGAGCTCGAAGCCCAGCGCGCGGCACGCCGATTCGAGCTCGCCCAGCCGCCGCGCCTTCTGGCTGATGTTACTGCCCAGCGTGATCGCGCAGTTCACCACGCGCGCGCCAGCTTCCTGCCGGAAACGCAGCGCCAGCGCGCCAATCAGCGATTCGTCGTCGGGATGCGGTGAACACATCACGACGGTTGCCGGCGCGGCTTTGCGCGCCGAGACTCGGGGGGCCACCAGTGGCTTCCGCGAAGGTCCAATCGGAATGGACTTTCCTGCCTCGATTGCCTTGACCGTCGTTTGCACGTACCGAAGCCAGCGCTTGCGAGCGGTTTCCCACGCGGCCGATTTATTCTTAGACACGTCAAATCCTCCATTGAAGGGTCACTTCGAAACCTAGCTATCCTACGACAACCGCATCGAGAACTGAATAGCCAAGGAGTCTGTGGGCGATTTGTCCTGCCTCGTCGCGCCCCCCCGAAACATTTCCGCCAGCGGCTGGACTTGCGTGTACAATGTGCGGCGAACGCCAGTCAATCTCAACGATTGAGGTGCGGTTATGAAAAAGAATATGCTCCTGGTGCTTGCGGCACTGGCATTCCTCACAGTCCCTTCGGCGCTGTTGGGGCAGGATTGGATCCAGCTCTTTAACGGCAAAGACCTGACGGGGTGGAAGCATGTAGGCCCCGGAAACATGACCGTCGAAGACGGGCTGATTCACACTCACGGGGGAATGGGCCTGCTCTATTGGAACGCGGGCAAGGTCGGAAACTGCGTCATCCGGGTGGTTTACAAGATGCGCGATTTCAACGACAACTCGGGAGTCTTCATCCGCATTCCCGTGGAGCCGCGTGAGGAGTGGATGCCGGTCAATTATGGCTATGAGGTGCAGATTGATAATCACCCGGAGACCTCCAACGAAGACGAGTATCACGTGACGGGGACGCTCTATTCGTTGACCAAGCCGCTGGCCATGCCGGGCAAGCCCGGCCCGGAATGGAATACCATGGAAATCACGCTTGACGGGCCGCACACGGTCGTCGTTCTGAATAGCGTGAAGGTGACGGATTATACAGAAGGCCAACCGATGCCGCCGCGCAAATTCGATTTCGAGCCGCAGCGCGGCCCTCGGCCCACCCTCGGCTACTTCGGCCTGCAAAATCACAGCGACAAGGACATTGTGTTTTTCAAGGAAGTCGCGTTCAGGCCCTTGCATTGAGTGATTGCGTGATTTGGTGATTGGGTGATTGAGTCATTTACTCATTGAGTCATTTGGCCATTGAACCATTGAATCCATGAAGCCAGAATGCGCAATTCGGTTTCTTCAGTGATGAAATGAATCAATGGCGCAATGGTTTTGGGGGGTGCAACATGCCGCAAGCAATTGATCGTCGCGATTTTCTCAAGACCGCCGGCGTGGCCGTGGCAGGCTCGGTGCAAGTAAGCTTGGCCAACTCCCTGCCGCAAGAAGCGAAGAAGGCGGAACCCCAGCCGCGATTATTCTCCGGCTGCTGCGCCTATTCTTACGGCAAATACCTCAAGAGCGGCCAGATGACCATGGAGGATTTCATCCTCAAAGCCGTGGAATTGGGCATTGACGGCGTGGATATCACGACATACTGGCTGAAGTCGACCCAGCCTGCGTACCTGGCCGGCCTGCGTCACTTCGCTTTCAAACATGGAGTTCCTTTCTCCGGCGCGGCCATTGGCAGCGACATGTGCCAGCCCGACCCTGCGAAGCGGGCGTCTGAACTCACCAACATCAAAAAGTGGATCGATGCCACCGAACTCCTCGGCCCCTCGCACCTCCGCGTTTTTGGCGGCGAGCTTCCGCCGGGCGCGACGGAAGCGCAGGGCATCGGCTGGGTGGTGGAGACCATGAAGCCTGCGTGCGACTACGCCGCCCGGAAAGGCATCACCCTGGGGATCGAAGATCACGGCGGCATCACGTCCAAGGCTTCGACCATCCTCGAGATTCTTCGCCGCGTGAATTCTCCCTACGCGGGAATTAACCTCGATATCACCAATTTTACCGAGAACGAGTACGCGCAGATCGATGCGTGCATTCCGTACGCGACGCACACCCACATCCGCGAGGCCTTCGGCGCATCGAAGGAACTCGTTGACCTCGAGCGCGTCTGGAGCATGTTCGCCAAAGGCGGTTACAAGGGATACATGTCAGCGGAGTACGAAGGCGAGGAAGACGCGATGACCGCCGTTCCCAAGCTTCTCGGAAAGATCAAGACTCTCTGCAAGATATATTCAAGTGTGTAAGCCCTGGAGGTGCATCATGTCGAGTCGCCGCAAGTTCATGGGGCAAGTTCTGGGCGGAAGCGCCGGCCTGGCCGTGTCGGGCTGGCTTGCGCCCGCCAGGAGTCTGGGCGCCAACGACCGCGTGCGCTTTGGATTGATCGGCGCGGGAGGCCGCGGGCAGGAAATCTTCAAGGCGGCGCTGCGCGCGCCCAACACCGAAGCGGTGGCGGTCGCCGACGTCTATACGCGCCGGCTCGATGAAGTCAAGGCCCTGGTTCCCGCGATCAAAACCTACGGGGATTTTCGCCGCCTGCTCGACGATAAAAGCATCGACGCGGTCCTCATCGCCACGCCGCAGCACCAGCACGCCCTGAATTTCGTTCCGGCCATTCAGGCCGGAAAGGATATTTACCAGGAAAAGACCATGGCCTTCAATCCCGACCATGCCAAGCGCATGCGCCGCGCCTTTCAGGGCTCCGGCCGCGTCGTGCAGGTGGGGATTCAGTCGACCACCGGCGCAGGGTTCGAGAAGGCGCGCGACCTGCTGGCGCGCGAGAAGATGGGCACCATCACAGCCATCCACACGCATCATTTCCGAAACGCGCCCTACGGCGGCTGGCTGCGCGAAATCCCTCCCGATTGCGACGCGCAGCACGTGGCGTGGAAGGCCTTCGAGGGCGAGGCCGCGCCGCACCCCTTCGACCCCCAGCGGTACTTGAACTGGCGATTCTACTGGGACTATTCGGGTGGAAACGTTTTCGAGAACATGGTGCACCAGGTGGGCTTCTGGTACAAGGCGCTGGGCCTGAACATCCCCCAAGCAGCGACCATGAAGGGTGAGAATTATCTCTCGCCGAAGATGCAGGTCCCCGACACCATGAATGTCACGATGGAGCAGCGCGAGAGAATTCTCTTCACTTGGAATTCCATGTTTGGGAACGATTACTACGGCGAAGGTGAAGATCTCGTGCTCGGCAACCAGGGCACGATCCTGTGCAAGGAATTGAGCGCTCTGCGCTACGTGCCGCAGGGCGCCAAGGCGGAAGAGGCCGCGGCCAAGCCCTCCGGCGCTGCACCCGACATCGTGGGCGGCGGGGATACCACCGATGACCACATGCGAAATTTCTTCGATTGCGTGCGCAGCCGCAAGGAACCCAATGGCTCGTTCGAAATCGGCTTCCGCTCCGCCATCGCCTGCCAGATGGCGATCACCTCGTATCGGCGCAGGCGCACCGTGCGCTGGGACGCGGAGAAGGAGGAGATTGTTTAGAAAAAGGAGTCAGAAGACAGGAGTCAGAAGTCAGAAGAAAAACAATCCCGATACGATCATGGCTGCTCGCATATCAATTCTCCCGCCCCCGAAGGGTAGTGCCGTTTTTCTGATCGCTTAATAGACCACAACATCACCTTCCTTAAGTCCGGAAGTGATTTCGGTATTCACGCCGTCCTGCGCGCCCACCTGCACGGGCCGTGTCTTGACGGCCTCTGCCGTTTTCACGCGCACCAGGGGCGCTCCATCATTGAACTCCACGGCGCGCTGCGGGACGATGAGCACGTTCTTCTTCTTCGCCAACTGAACATACACATCCACGCGCAGCCCGACCCTGAGGGGCGAGCCGGGATCGAGTTCCACGAAGCTCTCCAGGACGTCCGTATCCACTTTGTCGGTGGGATTATCCGTTTGAATTTTCTTTTTTCCCAACCCACCGCTGATGCGCGTCACCGTACCGTGAAATACCTTTCCGCGAAAGGCGTCGCAGCGGACCTCCGCTTGCTGGCCGAGGCGGATTTTGCCGATGTCGGTCTCGTCAATCTCCGCTCTCACCATAAGGCGAGTCGTATCGGAGACTGAAACAATGGGCTGATAAAGCGACTCATAAGAAATCGACTCGCCGGGATTCATGTAACGCTTTACGACGACGCCATCCACCGGTGAGCGCACGAAGGTGTTGTCGTAGTTATCCTGGGCCTGTGCGAGCTGCGCGCGGGCCAATTCCACGCTGGCCTTCGCGGCGGCAACGTCCTCGAAGCGCGGCGGAGCCATGATGAGCTTATAATTCTGGCGGGCAGTTTCGAGTCTTGCCTCGCTCATCTTCCAGTCGCGCTCCGCCTGGTCGAGCACGGAGCGCGAAACGATGCCGCCTTCCTTGAAGAGCCGCCGCTGGCGCTCGTGAGTCTGCTGGGCGTTATCGGCGGCGGCCTGAGCTTCCTGCATTTGCGCGCGCGAGGCATCGCGCTCCTCCGGCCGCGCGCCGTTCTGAAGCTTTTCCAGGGCGGCCTGTTCCCGCGCCACATTTGCGCGCGCCTGCTCCACCTGCGCGGCGAGGTCGTCGTTCTCGAGGACGGCCACCACCTCTCCCTTACGGGCGGGGTCGCCGTCGTTCACGCGCACTTCCTTCAGCCGTCCCACCACGCGCGAAGCCAGCTTGATTTCCTGCGACGTGGCGCCTTCCACACGCCCACGCGCCGCCAGGTGCCAGTCGATTGTTCCCCGGCGCACCCGGAATTCATGGGAAGCCCCGCCGGCGTTGCGCTGCGAGGAAGCAAAGAAAATCAACAACGGCGCCGCCAGCACGACGCCGACGCCCGCGAACAGATATAAATGCTTGTGATTGCGCGCCATTTTACTCATTCAACCAGTTGACCATCTTCGAAATGCAAAATCCGGTCCGCGAGACTCGCCACGCGCGAATCGTGGCTGACCATGAAAACCAGGCGGCCCTCGTTGTGGGCGAGGTCGTGCAGGACCTCGGTGATCAGCCGGCCGGTCTTCGAGTCGAGCATCCCCGTGGGTTCATCCGCCAGGATGATCGGGGGATTCCCCGCCAGGGCGCGCGCCACTGCCACGCGCTGCTTTTCTCCGCCGCTCAAGTCTTCGGGCAAGTGATCGAGGCGCTTTGCCAGACCGAGGCGAGCGAGTAACTCTCGGCCTGCTCGACCGCCTCTTCTCCCCGAACGCCCTTGATGTTCAGCGTCGCCTCGACGTTCTCGCGCGGCAGGCGCGCCTCGTCCAGCGAACTCACGTCTTCATCAAAAAGGGAAACGGAACCAGTGGTCGGTTTCAGCAAGCATCCCATGAGCATCAGCAACGTGGTCTTCCCGCTCCCCGAAGGCCCCATCAGCATAAAGAACTTCCCCGCTTCCAAGTCGAGGGAGACATCGCGTACCGCTTCTACGGCGGTTTCCCCGGCGCCGTAAGTCTTGCTGACGTTCTCGAGCCTGACGACGGTCTGTGCAACAGTGTCCATGTCAATGAGAGCGGTCCGTCGTCCGTGGTCCGTTGTCAGTTGTCCGTTGCGCTCCTGGCTGGACAACCAGGTTCATTAACAGACGACCGAGGGCAGTTCCGGGCAACTGACCACGGACAACGGACTAAGGACAACTAGCTCTTAAACACCAGCGCCGGATCGATCTTGGTGACCTTATAGATCGACAACGTCGACGACCACAAGCACATCAGCGCAGTGAGGACGTAGATTCCGGCCAGAACCTGCCAGGGAAGGAGGACCTGAAGGTTTCCCCTCTTGATCGCCTGGATCACCCAAAAACTCACGAACTCGCCCGCAACATAGCCGATCACCGAGTTGATCAGCGCCTGCTCGATGATGATTTTGTAGAGGTCCCAGTTGGAGGCGCCGATCGCCTTGAGGGTTCCGAATTCCTTCAGGTGCTCGGTGGTGGAAGTGTAGATCGTGTTCGCGACGATGACCGTGCCGATCACCACGCCCATCAGGGCGATGGAGAGCAGCGCCATGCCGGTGCCGGTGTTGATCATCCAGTAGTCGCGCGTTTTCTTGCTGAACTCCCGCGAGGTGTAGACATCCACATCCTTCACCGTGGCTTTCAAGCGCTGCTGGACGGCCTCGATCGAATAGCCCGGCTCAACCTTAACCAGGATATAAACCGTGTTGCCCTTCGCCACGAAGGAAAGGTTGAGCGCATTCTTGAAGGAGGTAAAGATATACGGACTTTGAATAAACGACTTGGCGCCGCGGATGATTCCCACCACGCGAACGCGATGGCTGTTGATCTCGGTTTCCCCGCCGATCGGGAGATCTCCCAGGCGATTGGTTTCCGCCTCGTCGTAGAACACGGAGTTGAAATATTTCACATCCTGGGGATTGCCTCGAACGATATTCCACGGAGCCCCCACCAACGTGTCCGGATCGTATCCCACCATCTGCACGGTTTCCTGGCTTCCGCCGGGAGTTTTCCAGTAGCCGAAGGCCAGCAGGTATTTTTCAGCCCACAGCACGCCGGGCACCTCACGCGCCTCGTAGAGTTTCTTTTCGCTGATGGGGCGCCCGAAATCGAAATTCTCCAGGCCGTGCGCGGTGATCCAGATATCGGCCTCGGTATGATCGATCAGCACGCTGGCGTTGGCGAGAAAGGCGAGGTACACCCCTACCTGTATAGTGATGAGCACGACAGCAAAAGTGATGCCTGCCAGGGCCACACTGAAGCGGACTTTGTCGTGGAGCAAATTCTTTCGGGCAATCGAAACCATTCTGATCTACCTTAACGAAATCTTAACATGCGTCAGGGGCTAGCAACGTGAAACTTTGTCACCTCTTCCCGCGTCTATGGGAGTGACTGCGGAATTTGGAGTTTGAAAACTCCACGCGGGGCACGATAAACCGCCCGCAGGCAGACGGGGCTTAACTTGACAACCCAGGATTTCGTAAGCCCCAGGAGGTTAACGATGCGCCTAACACGAATTCTCTTTGCGCCAGGGCTCCTGATTCTCGCGGCGGCGATGAGTTTTGCCCGACCGCATGCCATCGCGCCCGCGCAGATCACGGCGGAGATTACGGACAAGCTCTACCACGCCCAGATCTTCAAGCATGGGCAGGTGCAAGTGAACTTTGACAACGGTATTGCGACCCTTTCCGGGACCGTGGAAAGCATCGGCGTCAAGATGGATGCCGAGCGGGCAGCCCGGAAGGTGGATGACGTCCGCCAAGTGGTGGACAATCTCCAGGTGCGTGCCGACGACGTGACGCCGCAGCAGATTCTGGAGAAGGCCCGACACGAGATCCTCACGTATTACGCCTACACGATTTTTGACAACATCGAACTGGGAACGCAGGGGAACACCCTCGCGGTCAACGGGCAGGTGACGCAACCCTACAAGAAGGGAGACATCGGGAATTTCCTCGCGCACATCAAAGGTGTTGCTCAACTTCAGAACAACCTCGAGGTTCTCCCTCTCTCCGATTTCGATGACACTGCGCGAATCCAGATCGCCCGGGCGATTTACGGCGACCCCTTCTTTACCTATTACGGCAACCAGGCGCTTCCACCGATTCACATTATCGTGAAGAACGGAGACGTAACTCTGGTGGGAGTCGTGGCCACGCAGATGGACAAGCAGAAGGCAGCGATGGACGCCCTGAACGCCGGAACGTTCTTCTCGCTCAAGAACGACCTGCGCGTGGAGCGCGGATGACCAGGGGTCTTTCGGGCGAGCCTCCCCTCGGCCCCGGTGACGTTCAAGCCGGGGGAGGCGGTCCGGTGGACTCGCGGATAACCAGTTCAGGGTCGATGAGAAACTCCCGGCCCTGAACTTCCTCCTCCTCGCGCGAAGGAACCAGCGCCTCGAAAGAAAGGTGGCCAATCTTCTCACGAGGGATGTTGACCGTCGTTAAGGGCGGGAAGGCATACTCGGAAAGGCTGATGTTGTCATAGCCAGTGACGGAGACATCGCGCGGCACCTCCAGGCCCTGCTCGCGGAGTGCCGCGAGCACCCCCAGCGCCATATAATCGTTCACACAGATAATGGCCGTGGGCTTGAAGCCCGAAGCCAGCAGCGTGCGGGTGGCCTGCTTGCCCCCCGCGGGGCCGTCGCGGTCCGCAACGGTGGTCGATTCCACCTGCCCCGCATAACGCTTCATCGTCTCCACAAACGAGACCTTCCGGTCCAGCAGGGGTTCCAGGCCGGTGTGATGCCCGACGAACGCCATCCGCCGATGACCGAGGGAGTGGAGGTACTCGACGGTTTTCTGAATGCCCTTTTGATAGTTGACCTTAATGTTCGAGATATTACGCGCCGGTGTCCCGACGTCGTAGAACACGATGGGAAGGTCGGACTCCACCAGTTCTTGAATCAGTGAGGGCTCCATCTCGGAGACAATCACCGCCAGGCCGGCCACGCGGCGCCCCATCATCAGGTGCACGCTGCTCACCAGCCGTCGAGGCAGGTAATCGGTGTTGGCCACGACCACTTCGTACCCCTGGCGGTGGGCATCCGATTCCAGGGTGCGGAAGATGTCCAGGAAAAAGGGGTTTTCGAGATTCGAGACAATCATCCCCAGGCTGCGGCTCTTCCCTCCCGCGAGCGTCCGCGCATGAAGGTTGGGATGATACTTCAGTTCCTTAATGGCCTTCAGCACCCGCGCGCGGGTGGCGTTCTTGACCGGCCCCGCCTTATTCAGTACACGGGATACCGTGGCGATGGAAACCCTGGCGCGTCTTGCGACATCTTCAAGTTTCATGGCTGCAAAGACTCCGCGGGAATCGGCTTTTCATCGGGCACTACTCTGAAAGCGCTTCAAGCGCTTAACTTTCTTTGGCACAATAATATATGGATATCAGTCGCTAAAAGCAATGGGAGGTTGCAGAAAATTTTCAGCCTGACCCGTCTTCGTCCTGCTAGCCCAGTCGGTGTACAAGAATGCTTGGGAATGCGCCGAGCGGTTACGGGCCGACCTCGACGAGGGTGCCCGGAGCTGCGTGGTTAACGGCGGATCGCAATACGGTACGCCGGTAATGGCCCGGCGAATTGCCTGGCAGGTAGAAGATGGCGGTTAGATCGGGGTGAGCCGCCAGGACCCGGCGGCTTCCCTCTACGCCCAGCACGAAAAGTTTGGATAACGCATCGCTCTCGGTTGTAGAGGGCGCGAGTACCGTGGTAGAAAGCATGTTCTCCACCGGCCAACCCGTCCGCGGGTCCATGATGTGGCAGTACGTTTTCCCGCCTATGTCGAAGAATTTCTCATAGCTGCCGGAAGTCGAAAGTGAGTAATTCCGAAGGATGAGTGTGTCCGCGGGTTTACCAGCCTGATAAGGGTCTCGGACCGTCACGTGCCAGCCGCGCTCCCCGGGCGGGGCGCCCAGCGCATAGATGCTGCTGGTACCGCCGGAGACCAGGGCGCTCGCGATGCCGTTGGAGCGAAGGACCTCGACCGCCTGGTCTACCGCGTAACCCTTGGCAATTCCACCCAGGTCCAGTTCAATCCCGCTTTTATCAAATCGAATCGTGCGCGCCGCGGGGTCGAGCTTAATGTGCTGATAACCGACGCGCTTCAGGACGTCGGTGATTTCCGCCGGCGAGGGCAGAAGACCGCGCCCCCGGAAGAATCCCCAGTGCTTCATGAGCGGTCCCACGGTGATATCGAAAGCGCCGTCGGTCTCGCGACTGTACTGAACTGATTGCTCGAGTAAACGGAAAAGGTGCGGCTCGACGAGCACCGCATGGCTCGCGGCCTCGCGGTTGATCGCGGAGAGTTCGCTCTCCGGCTTGTAGTTGCTCATCTGCGCGTCAACCCGGTCCAATTCCTGGAACACCTGCTCGACCACTTCCCCGAGGAAATTCCGGTCGCGCCCGTAAGCCACGACGGTGAAGACCGTTCCCATGGCCTCGTGTGAAGCCTCGTAGCGCACGAGTGACTGGGCAGCCTCCCCCGGCGCGGCGAGGAGGATTAGGGCCAGGAGCGGCCGCAAAAAGAATTGCTGGATCATCCGTTTGGTATGCCCCGCAGACAATGCACCGGAATGCACCGGCGAGAAGGTTCAACGGTCATTCAAATCGCTTCGATGGCGCTAGGCGGGCTTGGTCGGCCAGAGAACTTTCTGCCCCGTCTCAACTGCGCGATTGGCGTAGATGACCGCCAGCGCGTCGGCCACCCCCATTTCGAGCGGCGCCGCCACCGGTTTCCCATCGCGAATGCTGGCGAAGAAATTCGTCTGCTCGCTCCACCAGGGATCGTGCTGCTCCTCATAGTTGAAGATCCCCATCGACGCCAGCCAGCGCCGGGCGTAACGGACTTCGCGTTCGAGGAACGCGCCCTCTCCGTTGCCGTGCTCGGGGAAAATGGGAATCCCTTCCTGCGTGGCCTGCTTGGTGACGGTCGCGCCCGCCCACCAGTTTTCCTTGGCGCCGGCCTGAGTGACCTTCGCCGCGTGCTCGCGAAAATACATCCCCTTACCGATAGTGATGATGAGCGTTCCCCCATCGCCCATAATCTGCTCATCGAAATCATAGTGCTGGTTGTAGAGGATGGAACTATACAGGAGCTTGCGCCCGCCGGGGTATTCGAAGATGGCTTGCACGTTATCGCAGACCTCGCGGCCGTCCTGCCAGTAATCGATGCCACCCGTGGCCACCACCGAAAGCGGTTCGGCGCCAAACGCCCAGTTGGTCACATCGATCTGGTGGGAAGCCAGTTCCGCCATCAGGCCGCCCGAATACTCCTTATACATCCGCCAGTTGATCAGGCGCTCGAACTTGGGGTCCGGCACGGGCCGTCGCCAGTTGTTGTTGCGATGCCATTGCGCCCGGACAAACATTACCTTGCCGAGCGCGCCCTTGCGGATCATCTCAATCGCCACCTGGTATAGCACGCTCGAGCGGCGCTGCAATCCGACTTGCAGCACCTGTTTCGGGTGCTCGGCCGCCACCTTGCGGATCTGGTCCGCCTCCTCTTCTTTGAAGAACATGCTCTTCTCGACGAAAACGTGTTTGCCGGCGTCGAGAGCGTCGATCACCATCCTTGCGTGCAGGTTCAGCGGGGTGACAACGTAGATCGCGTCCAGGTCCTTCCGCTCGAGCATTTTCCGGTAGTCTTCGTAAGTGTCCGGGTTTGTGCCGATGGTCTCCACGCCCTTCTTGAGGTTGGGCGGGTAGATGTCGCAAGTGGCTACACAGCGAGCCTCCGGAATCGTGGTGGCGAACTTCAGCAGCGTGCAACCCTCCGTCCCGGTCCCAATCATGCCGAACCGCACCACCTGGCTCGGACTGGGCGCAGCCAGAATCGCGGGTGCGCCGGGCAAAGCGGAGGCCGCCGCCACGACTGCGGCGGTCTTCAGAAAATCGCGACGAGTAACGTCTTGCTCTTTCTCCATAACTCTAGCTCCTTATGAGTGCGCAGGCCCAACTCCTGGCCTCGGGCGAGATTTCGCACAGCGACAACTCGCCGCTGAGAATCTTAGCACTTCCTTGACCAATTGCACCACCCTCCGTCACATTCTATCCCCATGACCCGACAACACTTAACGCTTGGACAAAGACCATGCTACAGCTTGCTGGCAGGCGACACGGCAAAATGCCCAAGAATGTTTGGACAGCCTGACTTGTCGCGTCTTGGGTCGCCCAGGATCGAATGAGCGCGGCTCCCTCTCAATGACCTCTCTAGTCCAAAACGCATCTGGGATATACTGGGTAAGGAGGACTGTTCGACGACGTTGAGTCACTCGGGCCGATATATACGCCAAACCTTGCTGGTGGCTGCCGCGTGTTTCTTTTTCGCGCACCTGAAGGCCCAATCCGAACCTCCCTCCGATGATGTCACCCGCGACAGCCTGAAATTTGCCGCCATCATCAGCGCGGTTGACAAGAATTATGTGGATCCGGTCAGTGCCGACCATGTCATTCTCGATGGCGGCATTCGTGGCATGCTCACCGCGCTCGACCCTTTTTCGGCGTTCTTCGATCGCGATCAATTCGAGATGCTCCAGCAGCAGGCGCGGGGAGAGGCGCTGGGCTTCGGCTCGATCCTTTACGTGACCCCTGGAAAAGTGCTGGTGCTCCAGACCGCGCAAGGTTCTCCTTCCTTTCGCGCAGGTTTGGGTCCCGGCGACGAAATCGTGGCGATCAACGGGCAGCGCGTAGACCGGCTCAGTTTCGAAGAACTTGTTAATCTCCTGCGAAGTTCGCGTTCCCATCCCGTGCGTCTGGGAGTGATTCATCCCGGGCGGCTGATTTCGCAAGACTTCGAGCTCAAACCCGCCGAAGTCGCCCTGCCCACCGTGGACCGGACTTTTCTCCTTTCGCCCGGCGTCGGGTATCTGCATATCAGCGGCTTCGAGCTGAAAACGCCCCAGGAGGTCATCGTGGCGCTGAAGGACCTCGATGCGCCGCACCTGAAGGGCCTGCTCCTCGATTTGCGCGGTAACCACGGCGGGATCGTGGATTCGGCCGTGGCCGTCGCCAGCCTGTTTCTCAAGCCCGGCGAACTGGTTCTTACTGTGCGTGGCCGCGCGATGCCGGAGAAGACTTCGAAGACCGTTTCCGCGCCGGAGCAAAGCACCCTTCCGCTGGTGGTCCTGGTGAACGGCGATACGGCCAGCGCCGCAGAGGTTCTGGCGGCGGCACTCCAGGAGCACGACCGCGCGGTCATCGCCGGCGAGCCCACATACGGCAAGGGGGTGGTGCAGACCGTCATGAACCTCAGCGAAGATACCGGCCTGGCGCTCACTACAGGCCAGTACTTCACTCCCTCGGGCCGCTCGATCCAGCGGCCGCTGCCGGGAACCGCGCTGGCCGCGACCGAGGCAAGCCTTGATCCTGCTCCGCACACGTTCCATACGGACGACGGGCGACCGCTCGCCGCCAGTGGCGGCATCACACCGGACGTGGCCATTCCCGCGCGCGCCCTCGATCCCTGGATCACCTTCCTTGATCAAACGGGCACCTTCACCAACTTCGCGGAAAACTACATGACCTTGCATGGCAGGGCAACCGATTCGTTTCAAACCACCCCGGCTGTCCTCGAGGATTTCAGGGAGTACCTGGCCCGGCATCAGATCCGAGCCCCCGAGGAATATTGGAGCAAAGATTTGGACTACCTGAAACTGCGGATCAAGTCGGAACTGTTCAACCTGGTTTTCGGCCTTTCGCGCGGCGACGAAGTGATAACCAAAGGCGATGCGCAGGTCGAGCGCGCCGCGAGCCTTCTCGCCAAGGTCCCGCAAATCCTCAAGCGGCCTCAGGTCGCGAAATTGCCGCCTTAACTCCGTGCTCAAGCTTCAATCGGCCGAGAGCAAGAAAAGCATCGCACAGGCCGCAGCAGTTGGGTTGACCTACCTCGGCCGCGAGCGTAAACTCAACCTCAAATGGGATTGACGTATATCGCACTCACGGTTGCGAACCCACGGGCCCCAAGGCGCCGAGCCCGGCTGCGCTTTCTGGTGGACTCGGGCGCCGTGTACTCGGTTATCCCTGCGGTGGCGCTGCGGAGGCTGGGGGTCAAACCGCACTCCCAGCGCACCTTCACTTTGGCCGACGGCTCCGAGATCAAACGCCGTATCGGGGATGTGGTACTACGACTAAACGGAGAACAAGGGGCATCGCCGGTCATCTTCGGGGAAAAGGGCGACAGCACTTTGCTGGGCGCCGTTTCGCTTGAAGCGCTGGGCCTGGTTCTTGACCCGCTCAAGCGCGAATTGAAGCCGCTGCCGATGGTCCTGGCACGCGGGGAAATCCGCTAAAAACGGGATTGCCACGGGGCGTGCAGCGCCGCCCAAGTGGAATTTTGGAACTTAGGATTACGGTCAAAATTGATTGGGAGAGTACTGAAGACAACAGGGGTCGAAAAAGTCGAAGAGTTGAAATAGTCAAAATCCAGTACCCACAAGCTTGAACTCTTCGACTTCTTCAACTTATTCAACTCTACCAATCCCTCGAGCACCGGTTCTCACGCTACGGCTTCCGCCTCGAT
Organism: Terriglobia bacterium; assembly: GCA_020072925.1. Classification (GTDB taxonomy): domain Bacteria; phylum Acidobacteriota; class Terriglobia; order UBA7540; family UBA7540; genus JAIQGA01. The sequence continues at coordinate 32,963 of JAIQGA010000134.1, forward strand.
CTCCACGAGCATCTCGGGATCGACGAGCCGCACCACGCCGATCAGGCTGGTGGCAGGGTGCACTTCCCCGAAAAACTCCGCGTGGGCCTTGGCGACTTCTTCCCAGCGGTCGATTTGCGTCACATAGATGCGCGTGCGAACCACGTTTTCCAAACCGAGTCCCAGCCGCTTGAGCGCATTCTCGATGTTGCGAATCGTCTGGACGGATTGCGCGTACATATCCCCCGGGGCCAGGACCTTCCCCGACGGGTCCGTTCCGGTCGTACCCGAGACGTGGATCGTCTCCCCCACTTGGACGGCGCGCGCGTAGCCCACCTTTGGTTCCCAGGGCGTCCCGGAAAAGATCTTACTGCGTTTGACCTTCATCTGCGCCTCCTCTCTCGCGAAAACCCGGCGCCGCACTCCGCGCCGCGGGTTTCAGCCGACTACAGTTGTTCAGGTTCAAAATATCGGCGGTGAGCCCGCGCGGCCATCGACAGGCGCAGACGGCGCCGTTCCAGGGCCTCGCGATAACGCCGCTTCTCTTTCACGGTGCGCGGGACGAGTGGGGGAACTTCCTTCGGTTTTCCTGCCGAGTCCAGAGCCACGTAGGTGACAAACGCTGAACTGGTCTGGCGCCGTTCCCCGGTGAGGTAATCTTCAAGAAATACCTTGACCTCCGCCTCCATCGAAGTGTGAAAGGCGCGCGTGATTCGGGAGCGGAGGACGATTAACTGGCCCACGCGGATGGGGTGGATGAAGTCGAGGTTGTCCACCGAGGCGGTCACCACCAGACTTCGGCAATGGCGGTGGGCGGCGATAGCTCCGGCGATGTCAATCAAGTGCATAACTTTGCCACCCAGGATATTGCCGAGGGGATTCGCGTCGTTGGGCAACACCACTTCGATCATATCCGCAGTGGATTCAGCAACAGTTTTTCCCTTCAACCTTTGGCTTTCGCGAGGCATGTTTTGCCGGGCCCGGATTTCGGATGTTTTGCCTAAAATGTTACGGCAGCCTATACTATGCGAGCCCTGCGGCGGTTGCAACCGGATTCCGCGCAGCGCCTTGCCGCTGATGGCGGAAACTCCCCTGGCGTGGGCGAAACTTGGAGGACCACCGTTGGCGGACGAGGCCCCAAAGAGTCGTCTGGAATTTCTCACCGAAGCGCTGCGCCGTAATCCCGACGACGCCTTCACGCGCTACGCGCTGGCCCTCGAGCTGGCCAAGTCGGCTCCGCAAGAAGCCTGGCAACACTTCGACTACCTGCTCGCGCACCATCCGGATTATGCCGCGACCTACTACCAAGCGGGAATGTTCCTCTTGGGCCAGGGCCGCCGCGAAGAGGCCCGTCAGGTCCTGACGAAGGGGATTGAAGTCACACGGCGCCAGGGCAAGCAGCACGCCCAAAGCGAACTCCAGGCAGCGCTCGACGATCTTGACGATGAAGCCTAACGAGCAGCGGCGAATCGAGTGGAAAAATGCTGAGCTGGATCGGGGTAGCGGTGGCGGGCGCTCTCAACGGGACCTTTGCGGTTCCGCTCAAAACCACTCGCACCTGGAAATTCCATCATATCTGGACCGTGCACTCGCTTCTCGCCATGTGTGTGTTTCCCTGGCTCTATGTCTTCCTGAGCGTGCCGCACTGGCAGGCCACCCTTCGCGCTGTTCCGGTGAGCGGTTGGCTGGGGCTGATTGGTTGGGGAGTGTTGTTCGGAATCGCCTCGCTGCTCTATGGAGTAGCCGTCGATCTGCTCGGTATCGCGCTGGGCTTCGCGATTCAACTGGGCCTCTCGATTGTCCTGGGCTCGCTTCTTCCTCTGTTTTGGGCCGGGGCCTTTCACCTGCGCACCGCCCGCGACTGGCTCTTCCTGACGGGGTTGGCCGTGATGGTAGCCGGCGTGATTCTGTGCGCTCAGGCTGGCGGGTCGAAGACTAAAGCCGAGCCGGCAGCCGCGACCGGCGCGCGATTTCGCAAAGGGCTCATTATCGCCCTCATTGGAGGTGTGCTCGCACCGACCTTGAACTTCGGCATTCAATATGGCACTTCCCTTTTGGCGCGCGTGGGCGAGATGCCGGGCAGCGCGCGCTTTCCGTTGCTCATCTACCTCGCCTGGGCGATTTTTCTCTCCGCCTCCGCGCTGCTTCAGGCGGGCTTCTGCTTCTGGCGGGTCATCCGCGCCCGGCAGGCGGGCGCGTGGACGGCGCCGGGAGCGCAACGCGACGCCGCCCAAGTCGTGGCGATGAGCACCGTCTGGATCGCCAGTGTGTTCCTCTACGGCCGAAGCGCCTTCGCGCTGGGCAGACTCGGCAATAGCTTTGGCTGGCCGATTTTCATCGCGCTCATCATCCTGACGTCGAATGCCTGGGGGATCATTCTGGGGGAATGGAAGGGCGTTTCGCGGGCCGGCTTCTTGCGAATGATTGCGGGGAGCGCCGTGCTCGTCCTCGCAGCCTTCCTGATCGGCCAGGGAAGCCGCGGCTAACGGTGCGCTTTCCTCCGCGTTCCGTTAGGACCGCCCCTCGACGCTCAGCAAGCTTGTTTATCACGCCCGCAAGCGCGACTATAATGCGAGAGCCGATATGACCACCCGCGCGCCTCTACCCACGTCGAACGTCCCCGCCCAGGAGAAGCAGGCGGTCGCGCTGACTTCCGTATTGGCGGCGGTCCTGCTGACCACCATGAAGATGGTGGTCGGCATTCTGACGGGCAGCCTGGGAATTCTCTCGGAGGCCTTGCACTCCGCGCTCGACCTGGTCGCGGCGGCGGTAACTTACTTTTCCGTGCGAGTGTCCGACCGACCGGCCGACCCGAACCACCCCTTCGGTCACGGCAAAATCGAGCACCTCTCGGCGTTCATCGAGACCGCGCTGCTTTTCCTCACCTGCGCGTGGATCATCTGGGAAGCCACGAAGCGGCTCTTTTTCCGCGAGGTCCACCAGCCCCTGCATCGCCTGGTTGAATGTGCGCGCCAGGCCAAGCTGCGCG
>JAIQGA010000428.1 GCA_020072925.1 Terriglobia bacterium
CGCCCGGCCGCATCATGCACCAGCGCACCCATCTTGGGATGCTGCGGCTCAAGGTCCACCGCAATGCCGTGGGCAACCAGAGCTTCGGTGCAAGCCGGTCCGACGGAGCACACCACGCAGTTGCGTAACGCCTCCAGCACCTGGTCGCTGATGCCGGAAATAGCCGCGACCTTGAGGACATGCTCGACCTGAGTAGCGGTCGTAAAGAGCGCCACGCCAACGTAGCCGCCCACCAGCCTTGCCAAGGCAGTTCCCAAGGGCGTCAAATCTTCCGGGAGCGCCCACTGGTATATGGGGACGCGCAGGACCTCAGCGCCGCGCCCCTCCAGTTCCCGGATAAACAACTCGTTCGGAACACCGTATTCCTGGACCGCGATCCGGCCGCCGCGCAGGGTAATTCCTCGCGGATTGTCATCGAGCTCCTGAAGAATCTCTCGCCAAGTGTTGGGTTCGGGAACCATGATGGTGATGGGCACCTGGAGCTCGCGGAGGACTTGACCGGGCTTGGGCCCGCGCGCCACCACGGTTAGCGACGCGAGCTTGGGAATGATGCTCTCCCGAGCGTATCGCGTCTCCAGGATTTCGATCAGCCTTCGCGTGCCGACTCCGGTCATGAAGATGACGGCGTCAAGTTGGCCTGCCAGGAGCTTTTTGGCGAAGGTGAAGGCGGCGGAATTCTCCTCGCGGGGGACTTCGCGCATGGCCGGGGCCACGATCGGCACACCGCCGTACCGCGTAATCAGCGTCGCCATTTCCTGAGCCCGGCGGCTTTCAAACGCTACGACTTCGAGGCCGCCGAAACCGACCTTTTCGCTGGTTTTATCCCCCATATCCCTGACTCTCGTCGTGAAGATGTCCGCGCCAGTGAATCCCTGCCTGCGGCCGCACTCCCGGTGCCCAGGCTTTTGAGCCCTGTAGAACCTACCCGGCCTCTTGCACGTCGGAAAATGGGCGGGACACCCGTGCTACACGCCTTGCGCCGCAGGAAGGCTGGCATTGGCTCCATCCTTGAAAATACGACGTGGCCAACTTCGGCGTCAACGGCAAATCCCAGGAGGCTGCGAAACCGCGACTCGGGTCAAAGCCCTGCTATTAACTTTTTGTATTTCCATCCCAAAAGTATGTTACATTGTGCCGGGAGTTGGTCGCGCAATTCTGCCCGAGTTTCGCATCAGCCTCCGAGAGCCGTGGGGTTCGAGGTGCCTCCAGGACCCGCGGCAATCGGGCGGACCGGCAGTACTGCATCGCGGCAGCCGCCTCACAAAAGGTGCTTCTTCGAATCCTGGATGTTCAACCTGAGGGAGAAAAATGGCGCAGAGACTCTTCGTTGGTAACTTGCCGCGTGAAATAACGGACACGGACCTCCACGACTTCGTAGTGAATTCGGGGTTCCAAGCGACTTCCGCGGTGGTGATTCGCGATAAAGCCACAGGGCAATCGCGCGGCTTCGGATTTGTCGACCTGGCGGATGGTGAGGACGCCCAGCGGGTCATCCAGGGCCTGAACGGGCAATCGTTGCAGGGGCGGCGTTTGACGGTCAATGAGGCGCGACCGCAGCGCAATGACTTCTCGCGGCCTCATGAGGGCGGCGGGGGCCGTGACCGAAACCGCTTTCGTGGTGGTCACCGGCGCAGTTACTAGCTTACCCTGACCGAAGCCCTGCAGGGCTGGCTCCATATCTTCATGAGTGCGACGGTGCGGCCGCGCACGCCCTTACTCAGACTCCACGATACGCCTGTAAACGTAGCGTACACGACGCTGCGATTCTTGAAGGCGAAGCGCAAGCGTCTGCTCGCCCTCGATGAGTCCCCACCTTCGCGCCAGACTCTCCACGGCCTCCGCATGACCGACGTGCTCGGGTAATCCTTCCGCCACCTTCCCCGTCACCAAACGGATCGCGTGATCCACGGCGCGCAGAAATGCTGCGCCCTCGAGCAGGATCCCGGCGTCTTCATCCCGGAGGTGCCCCGCGGCGTGCAAGGCAGCGATTTGTTCCGGCATATTCGCTCCGGAAGGCGTGGCCAGGCGATGCCGCAGGCGCAGATACGACACCGCGAAATCCACGTCGTAGTACCCTCCGGGGGCAGTCTTGGTGTTGCTGGGCGTAACCGCCATCTCCCGTTCCAGTCGCCGGCGCATGCGGTGAAGCTCCGCTTCCAGTTCCGGGTAGTTCGCGAACCGCTCCCACACCGCCGCCATCAGGCGGGCGGCGGTCCGCTTTCCCAACTCTATCTCGCCCGCGATGGGACAGGCCTTGAGATAGGTGAGCCCTTCCCACACTTGCGCGCTTTCCATCAGATAATTCACCAAGCCGTCCGCGGTCACCACCAGATCGCCTTCCTGGCCGCGGGGACGTAGACGCGTGTCGACGGCGAACAGGATGCCGTCGCGGGTATAGCTGGCCAGTGCTTCAATGGTCTTCTCCGCTAAGCGCGTCCAAGAACCCGCAGCGGCTTGAGTTGCCTCCTGGTCCACCACAAACACCAGGTCGGCATCGGAGGCCAGATCAAACTCGCTCAAGCCCAGGCGGCCCAGCGCGAAGACAACGAAGGGGCACGCCGCCGCGCGGACCGGCGCCCCTGCGCCGCTCGACCAGGCCTGCGCCATGCGCAAAGCGCTTTCTACCGAGCGGCGCGCCGCGTTCGACCAGCGCTTCAGGGCGGGAAAAATCGAGTCCGGCGAATCGAGGTCTGCGGCGGCCAGTTCCAGAACGCGCTCCCGGTACTGCCGCCGGAGCAAGGTCATCTTTTCGCGAATGCCCAGGTTCGGGTCATCCGCCCAGGGAAAAGCCTCGGGCCATCCCTCCGTTTCCAGACCGATTTCCATCTGCGTGGGCGGTGTTTCGGCGGAGTTGCGGGTCTCCGACGAATTGAGGGCTGCCAGGTCTTCCGGATGATGGATCAGCAATTCCGCCAGATAGTCACTGGTGCCGGCCAGCTCGAGCGCCCGCCGCAAACACTCCGGCTTTTCGCGGACCAACGCGAAGTGTTCCGAGGAACCAAGCAGC
>JAIQGA010000135.1 GCA_020072925.1 Terriglobia bacterium
TCAGACGCCCGAGGAGTTCGCGGCCCAGGCCGCCGCGCGAGGGGCGTCTCCCCCCACGCCCCTCGCCTTCCTGACCAAGGAGTTGATTTCGACCCCGGAACTTACATTATGATCGGACCTAAGAACGGGGGCAGGTCAACGTTCCTAGACAGACAAGGTAAACTCGCCAGTTAGACCGTTGTAGAAGAAGTTGCACCTTTGAAGAACGTCGCGTCCGACAATCGCTACCAAGCCGTGAGCTGCTAAAGACGCTCCCATCGCTCTAGGGACATTGAAGTTCATTATCGGCGTGGTAATCAAAACAGGATAGATATTGCACGCCACTTTCTCATGGGTCGCAGACAACATGAAGCCTTGGTCGATCACTGGAAGACCCAACTTTTGCGCTGCTTGTTCGTCAATGCAACTGTTAGATGCCCCGGTGTCTATTAGTGCGAAGCCCACCTGTGGTGGTGGTACGGCCTTGCCTTGGGCGACCAAAGCCTTTCCTGCGTTCTGTTCAATTGTAACTGACACCTGAACTATAGGCCCCCGCTGCTGGAGCGCTGCCTGAGGGGGTAAAATTATGGTCTTCCCGTCTGGGCCTTTAGTTTGTAACACTACCTGGCTGTGGAGGATTGGCATTTAAGATTCCCAAGGTCAGAGCGGGGGCAGAAAGCTCCATCTGCGTATCACCGGGCCGCCTTATCAGAACGTTGGCTAATCCGTACTTTGCTACGGCCCCCTGGATTGCCTCTTCAATTGTGTCGAATGCGCCCCCAACCTCTTCGCCGCTTATTACGAGGAACTTCCCGCCATATTCCTTTAGGAGCGCCTCTCGATTGGACTCCAAAAACTTGCGCTCGGTCTCCAACATAGTTCCTCCCTTCTCGACACACTCATCCAATTGTCCTCCCAATTTATTAATCATATCACGAATTCCATGTCAACCCGAACATCGTAGCAACTTCCCTGCTATCGGCCCTATTTGGACGAACGCAGGGTCTAGGGTATACTTCCGGGTTTCGCAGAGGTGGTGCTAGCGCCTCCTGACGGCCACGCGGCGCGCGACTACTACAAATACGAACCTGCTGCAAGAAAGGATGAGTCATGGCCCAATTGATTGTGGGGATCGACGTGGGTGGAACGAAAGTCGCCGGCGGATTGGTGAACCAGAAAGGAAAGCTATTGAAATCCCTGATCGTGCCGACGCGCGCCGACAAGGGGTTCAAAGCCAGTTACGCCCAGATCACTCATCTGATTGAACGGCTGATCCACATGGCAGGCGGGAAGCATCAGATTGGCGGCATCGGCATTTGCGCCCCGGGCCCGCTCAACCCGCACACGGGCGTGATCATCAATCCGCCGAACTTGCCCGGCTGGCGGAACATCCCGCTGGCAAGCCTGATCCAGAAGCGCTTCGACCTGCCGGCCAAAGTCGAGAACGACGCCAATGCTGCGGGGCTGGGGGAAGTGCTGTTCGGGGCGGCCGTTGGGTACCGCGACGTTTTCTATGTCACGGTTAGCACGGGCATCGGCACCGGCATCATCATCGGCAAGAAGATCTATCACGGCAAAAACGGCGTGGCGGGAGAAGGTGGACACGTGTCGATTGATTATCGCAGCCCTTACCGCTGCGGCTGTGGAACGTTGGGTTGCATCGAAGCTCTGGCTGCCGGACCGGGCATGGCGCGGCGCGCCCGCGTCTATCTCGAGCAGGAGCACAATGAACCGAGCCTGTTGCGCGAGATGACGCGCGGGCACCTGGAACTGATTTCTCCCCAAATGCTCGAGCAGGCAATGCGCCAGGGCGACCGCGCGGCGCGCGCCGTCATCGAGGAAACGGGATTCTACCTGGGGGTCTGGCTGGGCGGGATGCTGACTTTGTTCGATCCCGAGGCGGTGGTGATTGGCGGCGGCGTCGCCCGAATCGGCAAGCCGCTGTTTCAGAAGATCCGCGAAACAATTCCCCAGTATTCGATCAACCGCGCTTTTGCCGCGAAACTGCCCCTTCTTCCGGCGAAACTTCAGAAGAATGTCGGGGTTTATGGGGCCGCTAGCATCTTTCTGCCCGCGGGCGAGGAGGCAGAAACAAACTGATTCGCCCTCGCACAGGAGAACACTGCACTGGCACAGCCGAGACGGCTGTGCTCCATCCTTAGCTCCGCGCGCGACCACGGCTGGGCAAACCATTTCTGGCCAATGTGCGGGACCAGCTATAGAATAACCTTCTGGCATGCCCCACAGTAGATTCACAACCGTCTTCGCGCTGCTCGCGTTGTGCCACTTGGGGAGCCACGCGCTTCTGAGGGCGGCAGATGCCCTGCCAAACGTCATCGTCATCACCATCGATACGTTGCGCGCGGACCATCTGGGCTGCTACGGCGACCGGCAAGTCCAGACGCCCAATATCGATGCGTTGGCCGCGTCGTCAGCCCGCTTCTCGCAGGCCTATTCGCCTGTCCCCATCACGCTGCCGGCCCACACGGCATTGTTCACCGGCAGTTTCCCCATGGCGACGGGGATCCACGACTTTAGCGGCAACAAACTTCCTGCCAGCGCCGTAACGCTGGCGAAAGTCCTCAAGGAACGGGGATACACGACCGCGGCGTTCATCGGCGCGGCGGTCCTCGATTCCCGGTTCGGCCTCAACCTGGGCTTTGACACCTATTTCGATCATTTCGATTTCAGCCGCCTGGCGGAGGCGAACCTCGACGAGATGGAGCGCCGCGGCGATCAGGTCACGGATGAGGCGCTGGCCTGGCTGAAGCGTGGTCCTCGTCGGCCGTTCCTGCTCTGGGTGCATCTTTACGACCCGCATTATCCCTATACGCCTCCGGAACCTTTCGCGAGCCGCTACAAAACGCATCCTTACGATGGCGAAATCGCCTTTGACGACGTGCAGGTAGGTCGACTGATTTCATCACTCAAGGATGCGACGGTTTTTTCAAATGCCGTAGTGGTTCTCGCCGGAGACCACGGAGAAAGCTTGGGCGAGCACGGCGAAAAAACCCACGGCTTCTTCCTCTACAACTCGACGCTGCACGTGCCGCTGCTGATCAAGGTTCCGGGCGCAGCGCCGCGTGTGGTCGGCGAGGAGGTCTCGCTGATCGACGTGATGCCGACGGTCCTCCAGGCCCTGAAGATTCCCGTTCCGGCCAGCGTGCAGGGGCGAAGCCTGTTGACAGAAGTACTGGGGCGCGGCGCGGCGGGCTCGTCGAACCTCTACGCGGAGAATTATCTTCCACTTCTGCATTTCCATTGGAGCCAGTTGCGCAGCCTGCAATGGCATGGCCTCAAGTATATTGATGTGCCGCGCCCCGAGCTTTACGACCTGCGCACCGACCCGCACGAGACCAAGAACCTTTACGCCTCGCGGCAGGCGGTGGGGCAGGGGATGCACGACCGGCTTTTCACACTGCTGCGCCGCTACACTCCGACGTCCGGCGGCGGACCCCGCGAGAAGGAATTGACCGACCCCGCTCTGCTCGAGCGGCTGCGCTCGCTCGGGTACGTGGCGATTTCCGCGGGCACGTATTCCGATGCCGGCGGCAAGGCGCTCGCCGATCCCAAGGACCGCATCCAGATCTACGAATTGTTCAGCGACGCGATGGCCGACGGCCAGCACGGCCGCTACGAGCAGTCACTGCGCAAGCTGCGTGAGGCGGAAAAGGTTGAGCCGGCGTCCATGCCCATCAATTACCTGATGGGACTCGACTACTATCGCGCGAAAGACTTTCCCTCCGCCATCCAGCGCTTCCAGAACGCCCTGAAGCTCGATCCCAAATACGCTCTGGCCACCTACTACATGGGGCTGGCACAAATTGAGACGGGCGATTTTCAGGCCGCCGCCGAGTCCTTCCAGCGGACGCTCGAACTCGATCCCAGCAACTTCCAGGCCGCTTACAATCTGGGCGCCATCTATACGCGGCAGAAGCGCGTGAATGATGCTCTCCAGGCTTTTCACCTCGCGGTCACAATTCTGCCGAACTATGCAGAGGCCCACGACGCCCTGGGAGAGCTCTACCTGTACCTGGGACGCACCGACGATGCCGTGCGCGAACTCGAGCGCGCCGTGGCGAGCAATCCCGGAATGCGCAAAGCCCATTACAACCTCGGCCGCGCCTACGCGGCGAAAGGGCTTCAGGAAAAGGCACAGCAGGAATTTGAGAAAGCGAAGGCACCCTGAGGCGGCGAATCGCAGACGCATGGGCCACTGGCCCTCAAAGTTGAAAGGCTGATGCGCCGGGTTAGAATCAGCCGCGACGCAGCGTTATAATCTCCTCCCAGGGCGATCAGGGAGGATGAATATGAAAAGCGTCAGACTCTTCCTACTTCTCGCGTCGGCGCTGATGCTGGGAGCTATTCCCATCGAGCCATCGGGCGCTCAATCGTTAGTTTCTGGGCCTACTCCCATCATTCCTCAAGCCACCGTGCCGACCCAGATCAGGCCGCTGGGTCCGAGTGAACGGGAACATTTCCCCGGAGAACCTCCTGACGTGCAGGCGACGCCTCGGAAAAAGCCCATAGACCTTGTCGCGGTCAGGAAAGAGGCGCATGAGCTGGCAGACATGGCTGGGAAGGTTTCGGGGCAGGTGGATTCGCTTTCGAAGAACACCATGCCGAAGGATCTGGTTCTGCAACTGAAGCAGATTGAAAAGCTGGCGAAAAATCTGCGGAAACAAATCGAACCGTGACGAACTCGAAGGGCCAACTCAACCTCCACACCAAGGTTCTGGCGGCGATTTTCCTGGCGGCCACGGCGGCGTCCCAGCCCGCTCAGAATTCCGAGCCCACACAAGTTGCGTCACCACCCGTGTTGCTGATCACCGTTGACACGCTGCGCGCCGACCGCCTGGGCTGTTATGGCGCCAAGCGCGTCAAGACGCCGGCGATGGACCGTCTGGCGGCACAAGGTATCCGCTTTGATCCGGCGCTCGCGCAAGTGCCAATTACACTGCCGTCGCATGTAGTCATTCTCTCGGGCACGTACCCCATGACGAATGGCGTGCGGGATTTCACCAGCTCCGGAATCCCGCCCTCCGTCGGCTTGATTTCCGAAGCCTTTGAACGCCAGGGCTTCGCGACCGCGGCGTTTGTCAGCGCCTTCGTGCTGGATGCCACTTGGGGCTTCCGTCGCGGCTTTCAAGTCTACGACGACCATTTCGATCCGCGGCAGTTTGAGACCGAGAACCCCGGCAACATCCAGCGGCGCGGCGCTGAAACGGTAGACCGCTTGCTCACGTGGCTTCGGGGGCGGCCAACTGGCAAGCCTTTCTTCGTGTGGCTCCATCTTTACGATCCGCACAGCCCTTATGATCCGCCAGAACCATTCCGCCACGAATACGCGGGACATCTCTACGATGGGGAGGTCGCCTACACCGACACCCAGCTCGGGCGCGTATTTGGCTACCTTCGGGACCAAGGGATTTACGACCGGATGTGGATCGTTCTCCTGAGCGATCACGGCGAGTCCCTCGGCGAGCACGGCGAGGACGAGCACGGCTTCTTCATCTACAACTCGACCCTGCGAGTGCCGCTTATCTTCAAGCCACCGCAGGGAGCGGCTCTGCCTCATGTGGTCGAGGGCCCAGTCGGAACCATCGATGTGGCTCCCACGCTCTTCGATCTTCTCCGCTTCCAGGATCCTTTGCGCAGGCAGTTTCAGGGCAGGAGTCTCGCGTCGCTCGTGCTGGGCAAAGGCGCGGCCCAAGCGCGGGGCGTGTATTCGGAAACGTATTACCCGAGAGATTCGTTTGGCTGGAGCGCACTGCGGTCCATCTCCACGCGGCGCTTCCATTTCATTCTTGCGCCTCGCCCCGAACTTTACGACGTTGGCGCGGACCCAGCCGAAAGGCGCGACCTCTACGCGCAACGGAGCGCGGAAGCTGCCGCGCTGCGCGACCAGCTCAGCGACCTGGAGCGCCGCTACGCCGGCCCCGCTCCATCGGCCGCGGGCCCGCCTCTCTCCGCCGAGACGCTCGAAAAATTGAAGTCGCTTGGCTATGTCGCCTATTCAGCCCCAGCCGCGCAGGGTGAAGACAGCTCACTCCCGGACCCCAAGGATCGCCTCAAGGTGTTCAAATCGATTCTCCGGGCCACCGACCTAGCCTCCGCCGGCCGGCTCGACGAATCGAATGCGCTCCTCCGTATTGTTGCCGTTCAGGAGCCTAAGCTTTATCTCGCGCCGTTTTTGCTGGGAGAAAATGCCGCCCGCGCGCGCCATTGGGAGGAAGCCCAGCACCAATTCCTGGCCTGCCTGAAATTGAATCCCACCTTCGAGCAGGCAATCATGGGGCTGGCCCGTGCCGACTTGGCGGAAGGGAAAGCGCAAGACGCGCGCCCTTGGCTCGAGCTGGCGCTGCATCAGAATTCCCACAACTTTCTCGCCTACTATGGGCTGGGGTTGGTGGCACGGCAGGAACACCGCGATGAGGACGCGCGCCGCTACTTTCAAAGCGCTGCGCACGAGAAACCCAATTACGCGCCGGCCCAGCAGGAACTGGGAATTGTGCTGGTGGAATTGCGGCGGTATGGGGAAGCGCTGGGGCCGCTCGAGCAGGCTGCAAAGTTCGGCCCTCCGAACCCCGTGCTTGCCAATTACCTCGGGACCGCGTACGCCAACACCGACCAGCTTGGCCGCGCGATTCAGTCGTACCAAACCGCGCTTTCGCTCAAGGAGGATTACGCCGCCGCACGACTGAATCTCGCCTTCGCGTACCTCAAGTCCGGCGAACGCTCCCGCGCCGGGCGGGAGTTCCGCACCGTGTGCCGTCAGGACGAGAAACTCTGCCAGGAGTTTCGTAGCCAGTTCGAGTAGTCATTATTCCTTGGTCCAATCCACCTTCCTCCTCGCGACCCCCAAAAACAGAAAGGGGGACGCCGGAACGTCCCCCTGAAAAAGTGATCCAGTTCGAACTTAGTAGCTCAGCCTCAGCCCGAACTGAATTACACGGGGATCGGCAGCGGAGTTGGCCAAGCCGAACAGCCCGGAGGAGAGGTTGGAGTCGGGCGGAAAGAAGTTAACACGGTTGAAGAGGTTGAAGAACTCCGCCCGGAACTGCATGCCGAACCTCTCGTTAAACTTGAACTCCTTGAAAAGCGAGAAGTCAACGTTGGCAAGGCCAGGACCGCGGAAGGTGTTTCGCCCCAGGTTCCCGTTCGTACCGGGCGTCGGCACTGGAAAATCACCCACCAAGTTAGACATCACGCTGCCACCTGGAGCCGACCCCAGCACGAAGTCGGTGTTGCTGAAGCTACGGTGGTTACCCCAGGTCGGTTCATTGGGCCGGTCATTCCTGATTCCATCCTTGTTGTAGTCCGACCTCGCGCCCACCGTAAAGGGGAACCCGCTCTGGAGCGAAACGTTGTAATTCGTCTGCCAGCCGCCCAGGATCTTTCCGAGGGCGCCTTGCTGATTCTTCAACCAAGGTAGCTCCCAAACAAGGGCGGTAACAAACCGCTGCCGGACGTCGAAATTGGAACTGGCGTATTCGAGGGAAATCGCGTTGGGATCCATCGAGTACCCGGAGCTTCCGTAGGGGTTGGCCCAATCGGCGCTTCCGCCACTCGATAGAGCATGCCAATCGGAGCGGTAGTCGAAAGTGTGGCTCCACGTGTAGGCGGAAGTGAGGGCAAATCCGCTGGCCATTTTGCGCGTGAAGGAAAGCTGTAAAGCGTTGTAGTTGGAGTTCACACTATTCTTCCAGGTCCGCATGGTGCCGAAGCAAGGATTGACCTTCGCTGTCGCAGCCTCGACCGCCTGACCCGTGCAGGGGTCCATCACGGTGCTCGGATCGCGCAGCAGACCGCCGACCACTCGATTCGGATTCTCGGCCCAGAACAGCTTGTGTCCGAAGGTTCCAACCCAGTTCGCCTCGAACATCATTGAATTGGAAAGCTGGTGCTGAATGCCAAAGAACCCATTTTCCACGTACGGGGAGCGGGTGCTGGGGTCCGGAATGCCGGTTAGAGATGCTAGGTTCGTATTCCCTGGCCACCATCCGTAGGTGTTCCCGCTGAACCCAAGGGCTGCAGGTCCGCCGCCAGGGTTCGTCGGAGGACCGCTCAGCGTTACCGCTTGAGTGGGATCGGGCACACCGGCGGAAGTAAATGGCCCGAAAACGATCTGTCCAGGCGTGCCCGAGACCGGGGACGCCTCATTGAAGGAGTAAAACGGGAGGTTCCAGCGGGAGTTCGAGAGAGGATTCCAAATCATCCTCTGATAAAACACTGCAAAGCCCCCACGGATCGCCGTCTTGCCTGTGCCAAACGGATCCCAGGCAAATCCGAACCGAGGTGAGAAGTTGTTCTTGTCGGACTTGAACAACTCGCTAGCAGCGGTGAATCCTCCGTTTGGAGATTGGGTGTCGCCCGCCGGAGCCAGGCAATCACCAGCCTTGAAGGCCTGGCAGTTCACCGCCGCAAGGCCTCCCGATTGTGGAAAGACAAATTGGGTCGTCTGCCCGTACTTATCATAGTTCGGGCGGAAGTAGTCGTAGCGGAGGCCCAGGTTCAGCGTAAAGTGCTTGGAAACCTTCCAGTCATCCTGGACGTAGAAGCCCATCTCGTAGTTCCGAAAGCCGCGAATATTCGTATCAAGATGGGAAGGTTGTCCGGATCCCAGTTCGGGATTGACGCCCGCAGCCTGATAATAGGGAGCGTTGGCGGCAAAGTAGAACTGGTCGAAGAAGTAGTAGCTTGGCCGCCCCACGTTAAACTCGCTGTTCTCCTGGTTGCGCTTGTAGGAGGCGCCAATCTTGAGGGAGTGCTTACCTTTTACGATCGCCACCATGTCCGTGTAGTTAAAAACGTTCTCATTGAAGAACTGTGGATAGCCATTGTAGGCGCCAAACTGCACGTCGCCTGAGTCAAACCCGATGGCCGGAACAGCGTTTGTCGCCTTGGCCGGGATGTAGCTTAATTGGTTCCGGATGTACCCACCCCGGAACTCATTGACGACGTTGCCACTGAAATTGTGCACAAAGCTAAACGCCGCGCCAGGGAAAGACGCTGTGAAGGGGACGTAGAAGCCGCGCACCTGGGATGTCGCCGTGGTGCGATTGGGGTCTTTCTGAAGCAGGTAGTAGATCCGGCCGAAGAGGCGGTTCTTATCGCCCTGGTAATCGATGCGGCCTGTGAACTGGTCGCCGTTGTAGAACTCTCCGGTGCCCCTTGTCGGCACGCTGTAGTTCACAACCCCTAACATGGCCGCGTCGCGGGCAATCGTGCCGGTTTGCACGCCGGGCGCGACCAATCCCATGCCCGGACAAGCGGCATTGATGTTCGACTGAATCTGGGCGTTTTCCGCGGAAGTCACCCCCAAGAGCCTGGCCATGCTGTTGGCGACGGTCTGGGAGCTGCCATTTAGGGGAGGCCCACCGGGATAGGCGGGAGCGCCGATTCCGTTCCAACTGTTGAGGAAGCATGGGTCGGTGTAGGCGGTGTAAGCATTCGGCAAGAGAGTCCCACCGGCATAGCCCGCAGGGTCGCCAACGGGTGCGCCGATATCGTTTACGGCCTGGCTGTTGATCATGTCATCGACCGTGGAAAAATCACCAGTGGCTGTGGGCCCGGGATAGGCCTTATAGAGAGCCGCCGCGACGGAGTTCGGGTTGGCTGCCGTAACCGCGTCGCGGAACAGGGGAGTCTCGATGAGGTACTGACCTGGAGTGCTGGTCCGGAAGCGCTCCCCTTCGTAGCCGCCGAAGAAGAAGAGCTTATCTTTCTTGATCGGACCACCAAGATCCGCGCCGAATTGATTCTGACGCCAAGGGTCTTTCGTGGCCCCTGAAAAGAAGTTCCGCGCATTCAGCACGTCGTTGCGGAAGTATTCCCAGGCGTTGCCGTGAAACTGGTTCGTCCCGGACTTGATGCTGACGTCCGTAACCGACCCTCCGGCGGCACCATACTGGGAGGAAAAGTTATTGGTCATGATGCGGAACTCGGAAACAAAATCGGGAGAAGGCTGCGCGTCGGAGCCGCCGGTTAATCCCGTGTTGTCGACACCATCGAGCTGAAACTGGTTGAAGTTCAAGCGATTGCCGTTGATGTTCGTCGCGCTGCCACCGGCTGAGGCATTTTCCAAGTCAACGCCGGTAGAATTGATGGCCCCTGGAACCAACTGCATCAGGTCGTAAATGTTCCGGCCATTGAGGGGCATATTCTGAATCTGGCTGCCGCTCACCAGGGCCGACAGACGGCCCTCTTCCGTGTTGACGAGGGGCGCCGAGGCTTCGACCGTGACGGTCTGCGTCTGCGAGCCGACTTCCAGCACGGTGTCCACACGAATCGTCTGGTCCGTGGTCAACTGGAGGTGCTGGTTGAGGTTCGTCTTGAATCCGGATGCCTCGATCTTGACCGAGTACATCCCGGGAATCAGCGAGGTTACGGAATAGACACCCGAAGAGTTGGTCTTTGCGTGAAGATCCACTCCCGTGCCTTCATTCAGAATCGTCACGGCAGCGTTGGGAATCACGGCTCCAGATGAGTCAGTGACCACCCCGGTGATTGTTCCCGAGGTGCCTTGGGCAAGAAGAATCCCTGACCAAACCAACACGGCACATCCCAATGCAACAATACTTCTCGCCAAATGATGCCAACCTTTGTTCTGCATCGTCTTCTCCCCCTTAATTTGGGAAATCTCCTCCCCGGATGGGTGGGAGATTGTACTTGGCAGCGCTATAGACCGTTCCGGCGGGATTCCCTGCAACACCCCTGCCCCCTGGCGTTTAGGGCGCTCGCCTTCAGAGTGAGCCTCACTTAGGGGCATGTGCCGTATTCAGACTCAGCGCTGGAATCAGGTGACAGAAAACTGCGCGAAAATATCCCACTGCCGACCAGATGTCAAGCAAAATACGGGCCAATTATCCGTTTTGACTTATCAACCCATCTCGAAGATAATAAAAGGATTATCTGGTTACCAAGTGTCAACGTGTCCGCAACTACAGAAAGTCATATCCGCTTTTCGGAAATATCGGGCATTTCATAGCACGGAATCAGACCCGTCCCATGAATTTATTCAGCCATCAGGGGCGTGGATCAGTACCCTTGAGTTCCAGCACCTGCCCGTCGAGCGGACCAGGGGGATTGACATCGAGGAGTCTTACGACGGTAGGGGCGACATCCAGGATGCTGGGATCGGGCGTAATGAGCGGGCGGTTGGAAAGGAAGATTCCATGCGTGTCGCTCGGGTCAGAGGCGCAATGGTCCCCACTCCATTTCTTCATGTTGGCGACCACGATGCCGGAAGGAATGGCGCCGAGCGAAGTCTGCCAGGAAGTGCGATAGCCGTCGCGGAAATCAACTTGGAGGTCGGGCGCCTCAGCCATGCGCGCTCCGTGGAAGATATCCCGCCCCAGGTATACGTTCTGAATCACCGACTGGTGCGTGTCGGGGTCCTCGACGGTCATCAACTTCTTCTGGATCTCCCGCAGTGTCTCCTCGGCCTCGGCCCCCGACTCCACGATGCCGTACCTTTCGCGGCCGCGCAGATTGAGATAGATTTGCCCAAGCCCCAGCGCATAAGCTTTCGTGCGCTTCCAATCGACATTGGGGAAGAAACTGCCCTGGCCGAAAAGCTGGTCGAGCTTGTAGGTGCCCTCTTGGGCGCCCGGCTGTTTCAGCGCCATGTAGCCGTTCTGAACCAGCCAGGTATTGGTATTGAAGCCCTTCCGCCAGGTGTGAAACCCGTGGTCGGAGACGATGATCAGCGTCCCGCCGGGCTTCATGGCCGTGAGGACATCGCCAACCACCTGATCCATCCGCTCGTAGACGCGCAGAATCGCGTCGCCATACTGCTTCGCTAATTCCGGATCGTAGCGGGGATGCTGCGGGTCCATGAGGCGAAAGAACATGTGCGAGACACTGTCAGTGCTGGTGAAGACCGACACCAACAGGCTGGGCGGGTCATTCTTCAACTCGTCCAGGGTAATCTCGCGCTGGGTCTCCATGGTCCGGAACAAATCTTCCAGAAAAACGCCTTCGTCAATTTTCTCTTCGTTCAGCGCCCAGGTGTCGTGCCACCAGCCCAGCGTTTTAATCAGTCCATGGCGCTTGACCAGTTGAGCGCTGAAGTTGGGAGGAGAGGAGATGGGCACCGCCGGATCATCAGGATCGAGGTTCAGCGGCATCATGTAAATCCGTAAATCCGGGGAAGCCTGGAGAATGTAGAAGCGCGTAATTGCGTGGACCGAGAGGAAAGGTGTGATAGGGAACTTCACGTGGAACCAATCGCTCCACTTGCTGTCCGCAATGGTGGCGGTCTGCCCCTGAAGGTTGATGGTCACGGCGGCGCCGTCCGGCGAGACCTGGAATTCTACCGGCACCGCGATGCGTTTGAAGGTCTTTGCAGTGGGATCGACTGGCCCTTCGATGGAGCTGGTCACGCGATTGCCTTCAACTTCCAAGCGCACGAGCTTGCCCCCGAATTCCGTATCGCCCACGTCCCAGCGCGTCAGGTCCGACCCGAAATAGAAGAAGGTGCCCCACGTGCCGCGGATGTCCGGCACGCCCAGCCCCGCCCAGAGTCTCCCTCCCGGCGGCAGTTTCGTGGGCGGAAATTCCAGCGGCATGCGCAGGACCGTGGTCTTGTACCCCGCATCGGCCACCGCCTTGTAAAACGGCACGCCGGTGCGCTCGTTGGTCACTTTCGGAGCCTTGATGGGAATAAGCCCCCAGAGGAATTCGGCCTTTTCGCGCGAGACCAGGGAAAGCTCGGGGAGGTAAGTCTGGGGATCGCGTTTCAAAAAATCGAAGATGCCAGTGCCGCCGGGGTTCAAGCCCGTGGCGAAAGACGCCCAGGCTACGGGCGACTCCGGCGGGTTGGTCGTGCCGAGCGGCTGGAACGCGCCGGTCTTGGCCAGCTTTGCGAGCGCGGGCAGATGCCCTTCCGCCATCCACTTGGAGAGCAGGTTCGGGTCGGCGCCGTCAAAGCCCAGAACCACGACCTGCGTCGTCACCGGGCGCGTCTGCACCCTGCGCCCGCACGCAATGTAAGTACCGAGGGCCACAAGCGCGAGGATCAGCACAGCGCCTCGGCGAACTTTGCCTTTGCTTAAGAGGCTTGGGAACATGAATGAGCCATTGTATTAACCTCGCGCGCTTCCGTCGAGCAAAAAGCTTGCACGAGTGCCAACTGCTGCCAGGCCGGTCCTCGCACTGACCACCGGTTTGGAGCGCGGCCATCTTGGCCGCTTGCGGGCGAGACGCCCGCGCTCCTACAATGGCGAGTTATGGAGGCCGCTATGGCCAACCTGACCAGACGCGCGCTTTTTTCTTTGGCTACGGTTGTGATGGTCCTCTTTGGCCTCGCGGGAATCTGGATTGGGGCTCCACAGGTAATTCGGTGGGCCAGCCTTTCGGCGAGGACGCTTGCCTACTACGGCATCTCGCTCCTCGCGGGATTAGCGCTGCTGATTTGCAGCGTGCTTTCCTTGCGCACAGCCTGGCGGAAGCCCGCGGCGCTCGGAGGGCTGGCCGCGGCCGCCGTGCTCCTGCTCAATCAGTTCCTGGGCCTGAAATTTCAAGCCATCCTCTGTTTCACGCCGAGTTGACACCACCACAACGTGCTCCTAGGTTGGAGCTACCTCGTGCCCGTGGGGCTTGCTTGTGTGCAGTCGGCGCTGGCGCGACGCATTTCGAGTGGCCACGCAAAGGATTAGCGCAAGTGCCTATGGGTGTTCCGAGCAAATCAAAGTGGCAGATAGCGGATTTGGCCTTCCCATTCGCCTGGGAGGCTAAGTTCGGCGAGGAGAACGTCGTTATTGAAGTTCTCGTCGGCAGCGAGAGGGAGCATTGAGCCACTCAACCGGAGCGGCGCGCAAGCAAACGGGCGCGGACGCCGGCCGGTTCAAAGCGGATCTGGTTCTGCTTGCGAATTTCCTGGCAATTCTTCTGGCGCTCAGCCAGGTAAGCCTGGACCTCGGGACGGTGGCGAAGGTAGTAACCGATGACCGCGTAGGCGTCGGCAAGACGCAACACCGGATACTGCTCGACGATTTCCTCCGCCCCCTCCCCACTGAAATACGCGGGAAGCGTGGACAGCGCGGCGAACACGAGAAAGCCGAACCCCAGATTACGTGTGCGTGCACGCCGGGTCACGGCGGCAAGGGCGAGCGTTGCCGTGGCCAGCAATGCCCCGAACACGGGCAGATGGTTCACGGCCAGGTGGATCTGTGCGGACGTCAAGTCAATCATGGCTTGTTCCTCCTTGCCGCCAAGCATGGCGACCGACGCGGCCGACTGCCATCCGTCAGATGACACGGAGGCCCCAGTTGAGGCATATCCGGCAAATGACGGATGAACGCAGCAAGCCTCTTTCTGTGCGTGACCGGCTGGCCGTCACCTTCATTCTGGCCACCGTAGCCGGCCTGACCCTCGCCGACGTCCTGGGCGACTGGACGAGCGGGGGCTCGACGGCGCACATCGGTGTCGAGCTGCTCGTGGCGGGTGCAGCAGCCGACCGTGCCGCTCCCGCCACAGGGCGGCCTCAGCATGCGCCCCCTCGAGTGAGTGGCGAATCTCAGAAATCCGACGGCGCAGGTGGGCGTGGTGGGCCCAGAGCCATCCC
>JAIQGA010000136.1 GCA_020072925.1 Terriglobia bacterium
CGTCGCGCTTCCTGCCGCCGACGCTCTCCAGGGAAACTGGTCGGGGCGCTTTGCCCTGCCGCCGGGAGGGCGCGTGGCGGTTGAGAACATTCACGGCAACCTGGTAGTGGAGGGGTGGGACCGCGCGGAAGTGGATGTGGTGGTGACGAAGAAGGCGCTCGCAGCGACGGGGCGTCTGGCCGACGTGCGCGTGGGCGTGGAATTCGGCCCACAGTCGCTTACCTTCCGGACGCTCTACCCGGGTGACCTCGAGGAACCGGTCCAGGTGGACTACCGACTGCGCGTGCCGCGCCAGGTGCGCCTGGAGGGCTTGCGCACGCTTCAGGGTGATATCACCGTGCGCGCCGTGGATGGGAGCATCGACGCGCGCAGCCTGAGTGGAAATATCGTTGACGAGAATGTTTCCGGCAGGGTGGTTGCCCATGCTCTGACCGGCAACGTCGTGGCCACCCTGCGCTCCTTGCCCGCGCCCGGAGCGGCGCTGGTGCTGGATACGGTCAATGGGGATGTTGATCTGATGCTGCCGCCGCGCCCCAATGCCGACGTGGATGTGAATACCGTGGCGGGTGAGGTTGTAAGCAATTATGTATTTACGACCGACGCCGCGCTCGGGGATACCACGCGCCGCGTACGGTTGGGAAACGGCGGAGTCAAAGTGAGCCTGCAAACCGTGCGCGGTAACATTCGTGTCGGCGAGCGGTGCAACCAATTGTGAGGTGGGAGGATAGTCATGAAGCGCAAACTGGCGATGGCTTTCATAGCTTTGGTCGTGCTGGGATGGGTGGGGACAAGTCTGATGCGCAGCCAGGGCCTCACGGCCCCTCCGGCGCCACCGGCGCCGCCGATTCCACCGGCATACGTGATGGCGCCCGAACCCCCGGAACCGCCCGAGCCCCCAGCGCCTCCCCAAAGCGTCTTCGACCTCAGCGGCGAAGGCCAGGCATGGCTGGGCGTTACGCTCAGTGATGTGACCGCGGGCAAAGCGCGCGACCTGAAGCTCCCCGGCGACTACGGTGCCGTCGTCGACAGCGTCGAGGACAACAGCCCCGCCGCGCAGGCCGGACTCCTGAAGGGTGACGTGATCCTGGCGTTTGACGGTGAGCGCGTGCGCAGCGTGGCGGAGTTGCGCCGGCTAATCCGCGAGACTCCCGCGGGGCGCACCGTGCGCGTCGAAATCAGCCGCGACGGACGCACACGCACCCTCAGCGCGAAACTCGAATCGCACAACAAGATGTACTTCTTTTCTCAGACGCCGGATATTCATATTCCGGAGATGGACTTGCGGGGCTTTAACTTCATGTTTCATTCCGGCCCCACCCTGGGAGTTTCCGGCGATGATCTCACGGCACAGCTCGCCCAGTACTTTGGCGTGAAACAGGGCAAGGGTGTGTTGGTAACCGAAGTCGTCGCGGGCAGCGCCGCGGAAAAGGCCGGCCTCAAGGCGGGCGACGTCATTATCCGCGTGGGCGACAAGCCGGTGGATTCCGTATCTCAATTGCGCGAAGCCCTACCACGCGACTTCGAGGGGACGAAGAAAGTCAACCTGACCATCGTGCGCGACCGCCACGAGCAGACACTGACTGCCGAACTTCAGGCTCCGGAGCGCGCCTTCCCCATCCGCAGCATCGACCGCAAAGTGATCGCGCTCGCGCCGGAAGAGCAGAAACGCCTCAGCGTCGAACTCTCCAGGGAGGCGGCTCAGCTTCGAACACAGGTCGAGCAGGCCATGCGCGAGTGGAACCAGAACAAGCAGGAGTACATGAAGGAAATAGAGCAGACGAAACAGCGCTACTCCGAGGAAATGCACCGCCACATGCAAGCGGTGACGAAGGAGTTACAGCAGAACAAGGACCTTCAGAAGTACCAGGAACTGCTTCGCTCCCGCCTGCGTTCGCTGCACAACGAACTGATTTAACCCACCCCCGGTAGCATGGTCCGAGAGGCGGCCCGGCGTGTCGCCTCTGCAATCCTGCACGCCACCGCGATGCCGGCGTCGAAGGCCACCGGCATTTCGTACCGCAAATAACTCGCTTGCTGTTTCATCGGCGAGGACTATAATTTCGCCCAGGAAAACGCGTTTTCCTCCCAGAGTCTCTCGCGGCCTGGAGAACCTCACCGTCCTCGGACGGACTCCCCGGAGGTGTCGGCATGCGCGAGAACGTCCAACTGAAACTCAACGGAAAACCCGTGAGCCTGGAGGTGGACCCCGGCCGGCCGCTGCTGTGGGTCTTGCGATATGACCTGGGGCTGACCGGCACGAAGTACGGCTGCGGCGAGGGCCATTGCGGCGCCTGCACAGTGCTGGTCGAGGGCAGCGCCGTGCGCTCCTGCCTGCTGCGCGTGGGCGCCGTGGCGGGCAAGGAAGTCACCACCATCGAAGGCCTGGCGCGGGGTAGCGAGCTTCACCCCGTACAGAAAGCCTTCGCCGAGCACGATGCTCTGCAATGCGGGTACTGCACGCCGGGCATGATCCTGAACGCCGTTAGCCTGCTGCGGAACATCCCCCGGCCGACGCGAAGCCAGATCATCGAAACCATGGAAGGCAATCTGTGCCGCTGCGGAGCGCACAAACGCATCATTGAGGCCATCGAGTCGGCCGCGCAAGCCATGGGAGGTGGACAGCGATGAAACGCCACGACGGCAAGCAACGGAATATTTACGACGAATACCTGGAACGCGACTTCACGGATGCCCCCGAGAGCGAGGGGCTGGCCCTACCTCTCGACCGCCGGCAGTTCCTGCAACTCGCGGGTGGCGGCATCGCGGTGGCTTTTTGCATTCCCGGCTCGCTGCTCGCTCAACAGCGCGGGAGACGCGGCGGCGAGGGCCAACAGCTTCCCGAAGACTTCAACGCTTTCCTGCGCATCGGCGAAGACGGGCGCGTGACCGGCTTTACCGGAAAGGTTGAATTGGGGCAGGGCATCATCACCTCGCTGGCGCAAATGCTCGCTGATGAGCTTGATGTTCCCCTCGAGTCCGTGGACATGGTGATGGGCGACACGGACCTGTGCCCCTGGGACCGGGGCACGTTTGGGTCGATGACCACGCGCTTCTTTGGCCCTCCGTTCCGCGCGGCAGCCGCCGAGGCGAAGGCAGTGCTCGTCGAGTTGGCGGCCGAAAAGCTGGGCGTGACGAAAGACCGGCTCAAGACTCGCGATGGCGCGGTTTACGATGACGCGGGTCAGAAGAAAGTCACCTACGCGGAACTCGCCAAAGGGAAAAAGATCCTGCGGCACCTGAAAGGCGCGCCGGTCGAAAAACCGGGCGAGTTCACCCTGGTGGGCAAAGGCCTCGACAGGCGCGACGCCGTCGAGAAGGTCACTGGTCGAGCCAAATACGCCGGTGACATCCGCGAGCCGGGCATGTTGTGCGCCCGGATTTTGCGCCCTCCCTCGCACGATGCCAAATTTCTCCGCGTGGACACCTCCGCCGCGCGGGAGGTCGCGGGCACGCAGGTGGTGCAGGACGGAGACCTCATCGCCGTGCTGCACGAATCGCCCGACTTGGCTGAACAGGCGCTCGCGCGACTTAAGCCGGAGTACGATCAGCCCGCTGCGTCCGTGGACGATCGAACGATCTTCGATCACCTGCTCAAAGTCGCGCCGCCGGGTGAGACCGTGGCCGAAGGCGGGAATCTCGGTGCGGGTCAAAGCGCCGCACACCACGTCGTTGAGAACACCTACCTGAACAGCTATGTCGCGCACGCCCCCATGGAGCCGCACACGGCGCTGGCGAAAGTCGAGGGAAACAAGGTCACGATCTGGGCCTCGACCCAGACGCCCTTCGCGCTCAAAGACGAGGCGGCTTCCTTGCTCGGCCTGCCCGCGCAGAACGTGCGGGTCATCACGCCTTATGTCGGCGGCGGCTTTGGCGGCAAGAGCAACAACCGGCAAGCGCTCGAGGCGGTCCGACTGGCCAAGCTCACCGGCAAGCCGGTGCAGGTCGCCTGGACGCGCGCCGAAGAGTTCTTTTACGACACCTTCCGGCCCGCCGCCGTGGTCAAGGTCCGGGCCGGAGTCACGGAAGCCGGGCTGATTTCCTTCTGGGATTACGGCGTGTACTTCGCGGGCGAGCGAGGCTCGCAGCATTTCTATGACATCCCCAATCACCGCACGGTCGCGTACAGTGGCGGATGGACGGGCGTGCCCGGCTCGCATCCCTTTGCTACGGGGCCGTGGCGAGCGCCGGCCAACAACACCAACACCTTCGCGCGGGAGTCCCACATCGACGCGCTCGCCGCAAAGGCGGGAATCGATCCTGTCGAGTTCCGATTGAAAAACCTGAAAGACCCGCGCATGCGGCGCGTGCTCGAGGCCGCCGCCAAGAAATTCGGCTGGTCTCCGGCGAAGGCGCCAAGCGGGCGCGGTTACGGAGTTGCTTGCGGGACCGATGTCGGGACGGTGGTCGCGCACATCGCCGAAGTCGCCGTGAACAAACAGACCGGCAGCGTCCGGGTGAAGCGCGTGGTCTGCGCGCAAGAGATGGGATTGTGCGTCAATCCGGAAGGCGCGCGCATCCAGATGGAAGGCTGCATCACCATGGGTCTTGGCTACGCGTTAGCGGAGGAAATCAAGTTCGCGGGCGGAAAAATCCACGACTCCAATTTCGATACCTATACGCTGCCGCGTTTTTCCTGGCTGCCGGAAATCGAAACTGTCATCGTGGATGCCAAGGAATCCCCGGCGCAAGGTGGCGGCGAGCCCGCTGTCATCTGCATGGGCGGCGTGTTGGCCAACGCCGTCTTCGATGCCACTGGCGCGCGGGTCCTGCAACTTCCCATGACCCCGGAACGCATCAAGGCGGCGCTCGCGAGAGTTTAGGAAGCCGCGGAATAGGCCTCAGGCCCTGTTATTCTGACTGCGGACGCTATGAGTGGTTGCCTTCCACCATGCATGACACCAGTTCGAAGTCAAACGTAAAGGACTGCGCGCCGATTGACGGTAACCGCAAAGGGAGTCTCTGTGGCCTCCCTGCTTCACAAACCTCAACACAGAGGCCGCAGAGAGCCTCAGTGACCTGTGTGTTCAGTCTTTTTTCCCAACAGAGGACACAGAGCTATTTCTGAGATCCGGTTCCGCAACCATAACAGGTTCATTCGCTGACCCAATTTTACAGAATCAAAGCGCTACGAATGGCGGCGAATTGACAAAGGGGCTGGATTCGCGCTTGCGCGGGAATGACAAAGTGAGGGGAACGTTGCCATCCGCGGACGTCACCCCCGCGAAAGCGGGGGTCCATCGTTGTGCATCAATCTTCGCATTCTCGCCCAAGCCTTCAATGAACTTTTACTTTGGCAGCGCAAACGCGACGTAGCTCCCCCCCGAGGGCGCGCCCGACTTGCCGCCACCCGCCGCGATGACGATGTATTGCCGACCCTCCACTTCGTAGGTGGCCGGAGTAGCGTTGCCGGACGCGGGCAGCATCGCTTCCCAGAGCAGCTTCCCGGTTGCCTTGTCAAACGCGTAGAATTTGCGGTCGTGATTCGTCGCGCCGATAAAGAGTAACCCACCAGTTGTGACCACCGCCCCACCGTAATTCTCGGTGCCGGTATTCGGCATGCCTTTCGCCGCTAGCTCCGGAAATTCGCCAAAGGGAATCTGCCAGACGATCCGGCCCGCGTTGAGGTCAATGGCAGTAAGCGTTCCCCAGGGCGGCTTGACTGCCGAGTAACCATCCGGGTCGAGGAACTTGTTGTACCCGTCCATGGTGTACTTGAGCGGATGCAGGCCTTGCTCGCTCAAGGGTGTAGCGAACTGGGTGTCCTTGCCGGAGGCGAGGAAATTGGCCATCGCCGCGATAACGTTTTCCCCCAGTTCGGCGAAGTTCGGCATGCGGCCGCGACCTTCACGGATGATTTTCGCCATCTCGTCTTCCTTGAGTCTCGAGCCCACGTTGACGAGTGACGGGAACTCGGGCGGCGTTCCGCGCATGTCCGGACGATGGCAACTCGCGCAATGCGCCGCATAGACCTGGCGGGTTGAGGCAAGTGCCTTGGTCTTGGGCCGCTCGACCAGCCGCAGAACCCAGGCCATTTCATTCGAGTTCACATACAGCAGGCCAGATTCGGGATCGAACGCGGGCCCGCCCCACTCGCCGCCGCCGTCGAATCCGGGGAAGATCACCGTCCCCTGAAGGCTGGGCGGCGTGAATTGCGGGCCGCTGCGGAGTTTGCGCAAGCGTTCGAGCACCGCGCGATGCGCCTCCGGCGTGCGGTCGGTGACGAGATCCTCGGTGAACTGCTGTCGCGCGAAGGGCGGCGGCTCGAGCGGAAACGGCTGAGTGGCTGCTGTTACCTCGCCGTCCACATCCGAGGCCTGCACCTGGCGATACTCGATGGGGAAGAGCGGCCGGCCGGTGTCGCGATCGAACACAAAAACGTAGCCGGACTTGGTGATCTGCGCCACCGCGTCAACCATGCGGCCATCGCGCTTGACGGTGACCAAGGTGGGCGCGGCGGGAAAATCGCGGTCCCACAAGTCGTGCTTGACGCCCTGGAAATGCCAGACGCGCTCGCCGGTCTCAGCCTTCAGCGCCAGCACGCAGTTGGCGAACAGGTCGTCGCCGAGTCGGTTGGCGCCGTAGAAATCGAACGCTGCCGAGCCGGTGGCGGCAAACACCAGCCCCCGCGCCACGTCCAGGCTCATCCCCGCCCAGTCGTTGACGCCGCCGATGTATGTCCAGGCATCCTTGGGCCAGGTGTCGTAGCCATATTCGCCGGGATGAGGAATGGTGTGAAACGTCCAACGGATTCTTCCCGTGCGCACGTCGTAGGCGCGAATGTCGCCGGGCGACGCCGGCAGGTCTTCGCTGACGATGCTGCCCAGGATCAGCAGATCTTTGTAAACCATACCAGGACTGGTCGAAGAGATGGACTGTGTCTTCGGATCACGGCCCAGGCCTTCGCGCAAGTCCACAATCCCGTTGTTTCCGAAGCTCGGAATCGGCTTGCCGGTGGTGGCGTCGATGGCGTAAAGATTTTGCCTGACCGCGTAGAAGAGTCGGCGGTCGTTTCCGTCTTCCCAGTACGTGACGCCGCGATTGCGTCGCTTGGTCGTGACCTTCTGGCCTTCGTTGGGATCGAAACTCCAGCGCAGCCTGCCGGTGGCAGCGTCAAGAGCGATCACCCGCAGCTTGGGCGTGGTCGCGTAAAGGACGCCGTGCGCAACCATCGGCTGGCACTCCATTTCAGACTCGGGGAAGGCGTCGCCTGTGTCGTACGTCCAGGCCACCTTGAGTCTGGAAACGTTGTCGCGATTGATCTGATCGAGCGTCGAGTAGTGGATGTTGTCGGGCGTCCCTCCATAAACCTGCCAGGTGCGATATGCCGAGGATGCCGGCGTCCCGCCCTGTCCCCACAGGAGCCGCAGAATCACCAAAGGTACGACGACAATCGCGATCTTGAGCAGGTATTCGGTTTTTGCCAGTTTCATCTTTGGCCTCGCCTCAAATGTTTGCGCGCTTCGGGCCGCACGCGCGGCGCAACCCGCAGAAGGTGGGTGTAGGATGGACCTGAAGCCATCATGGAACCGGACGAAGAACCCGTACGCATTCCCATCACTGACGTCTTCGACCTGCACACGGTGCAACCGAAGGAGGTGGAAGCCGTCGTCGAAGCTTATCTTGAAGAAGCGGACCGGCTGGGCCTGAAGTCCCTGCGCATCATACACGGGCGGGGCATCGGCGTGCAACGCGCCATTGTGCGTGCGGTACTGGCCCGCACGCCGTTCGTCCTTTCATACCGGGACGCGCCCCCGGAAGCCGGCGGGTGGGGAGCGACCCTCGTAACCCTGCGTTAAGGCCGCGTCTCGCGTGCTGGTGGCTCGCGAACTGCCCCTACCTGTTTCGCGGTCCGGGACCGCCTCCTATGTTCTGAATCCTATCGCTGTCCGGGGTGGGGTCTCTTTCCAGCCGATGCGGGAAGAGAAGATTCCGCAGAAGGCTGATAGCCGACACGATGGGCGCATAAAGCAGGAAAGCATAGAGAAGGAGCTTCCTGCCGTGAATCCCCATCAGGTACGGGCCGAGGAACGCTAGCACTGCTGTCAAAACGTGGGAAGTCAGGAGTTCGAGGCCGACGCCCTTCGGCCAACGAAGTCTTGCATTGCATCCCGGACAAATAAAACTCCCGCCGGGCAAATCACCCTTCTTCATCCGCCAGCCGCATGCCGGGCACCTGACCATGATATGTATCGCTGGGTTTATACCATACCGGAAATCTCCGAGAAAGCCACAGAGGAAGTCCCTAATCCCCGATCTTCGACGGCGGTTTATTGCACCGTGTTGCTGGTCCCGGGCGGGACGCGGCCGGGGAGGGGCGTCGTATGGTGGTGGACGATCCGCCAGCGGCCATCGCGGCGCACGAAGATGTTGGTGGCTTCAATCACGGCGGTCGAGAAGTCCTCGGCGTTGGTGGTGGTGACATTCTCGAGGCAGGAGACCCAGGCCGTATCACCAGCGACGTGCACCAGCGGCCGTGAGATGGCGATCATCATCTGAGCTGTTGAGCGGAAGATCTCTATCCAACCCCTATGCACGTCCTCCCAACCGATCAAAATCTCCCAGCCCGGATGCAGGCACATCACCCAATCCTCCTGCACCCAGAGGCTCTCCATGCGGGCCAAGTCGAGCGACTGAAGGGCTTCGTAGAAGGCCCGATTAGCTCTCAGGACTTCGTCCTCGTCGGTTTCTAGGCGCCGTAGGGTGGCCATATGCGGGCTCGCTTTCATGGCGTAATTGTGATAAGGGCGTTAGATGCGCATTATGCTTGTAGTGGTTCGGCGTCAAAGCTCTGAATCTCGGAACAGCGGCGATTTCACATCGCCACCCGCCGTGGCGACGTGAAGTCGCCGCTACTAATAACTTGGTGGCAGGCGTTTCAGGGCCAGGGGAAGCGATAGACCTACCAGAACAACTTTTACGATATCGCCAATCAGAAAGGGATAGAGGCCCAGCAATAACGCCTGCGGGTACGGGAAACGAAAGAGCCCGTGCAGCCAGGAGGCGCCGACCAGCAGAATCAAGCTGTCGGCAAGGATGAGCGCGCCCGCGAGTTTCCAGCTTGCGCGGCTGGCGCCGCGCTCGACCAGCCACCCCAGCAGGGCCGCGGCGAGCGGGAAACTCCACAGGTACCCTCCCGTCGGGCCCAACAAAGCGGCGACGCCGGCGGAGCCTCCCGCAAAGACCGGCAAGCCGGCTAGGCCTTCGGCGAGATAAGCCACCTGGCTCAAGAAACCGCGGCGGCACCCCAGCACCGCGCCGCTCAGAAGCACCGCGAACGTCTGGCCGGTGAGCGGCACGGGCGTAAACGGGAGGCGGATCTCGATCTGCGCCAACAAGCCGCTGAGCAGGCTGAAGAACACGATCCAGAGAAGGTCGCGCGCCGTGCTGCGCTCGCCGCTCAGACGGTCAACCAGAACGTTGGAGGAGGTCAGGTTCATTTGTATTCTCGCGCCAGGTTCCAGAATTTGTGCACGTAGAAGTGCGAGGTGATGTTGCTGTAGAGATGGCACCGGCCCTGGCAGTGGGGGATGTCCCCGTACTTCTCGCGAGCGCGGCGGTAGATCTCCTTGAATGACGACGTCTCGAACAGGTTGCCGCCTACCGTCTTGAGCGGCACACAGGGGTAATATACGTCACCGTTAGGATAAATGCGCGCGAAAAGTGTAGGGTAGCAATCGAAGTCCTTGAAGCGCAGGATGTATTCGAGCTCCTCAGGGGAGCCGTTGATCTTCAGGTGCTTCTTCCGCTTCGAATCAAGGATGTGCTCCACCAGCCGCTGGTAGGGCGCGTGCTCAAGAAGTTGATATTGAGTTAAGTCATTCTTCAAAGCTGAACAGCACGAAAAGATGAAGTCGTGCTCGCGGCAGAATTCCATGACCTGGTAAACATCATTCACGGTGCGCTGGTCGATCACGCAGTTGATGGTCATAGGGCGCGAGGTGTCGCGCATGTATCGGCCGTAGCGCACGATGTTGTCGAGAATCCGGCGTGTGGTGCCCGGCGCCGATTGAGTGACCGAATCAAAGCGGCCTTCGTTCACCGAATCCAGGCTGATGACCAGGCTCTGGATGTCGTCGAGGATTTTTTCGTGGCGGTCGAGCAGCTTGCCGTTGGTGTGCAGAATGGTCGAGAAGCGCAGTTCGCGCGCCTCGCGCGTGATCTCCTCGATGTCCGCGCGCACCAGCGGTTCGCCCCCCGTGAGGTAGAGCGAGCCCACCTGCGGCCGGATCAGGCGCAAGAGCTCGAGCGTCTTCTCCGTCGAGACCTCCTGGCTCAGGATGTCCGGGTACTTTTGCGTGCAGTAGTGGCAGGCCAGGTTGCAGCGGTGCGTCACGTAGAAAATCGCCGAGAGCGGTTCCACCACGCGCGTCCGCTTCACAAGCCGCACGTGGACCGTGTTCCAGGCGTATTGCTTGAACACCTTTCCCAGAAACGGGCGGTTGCGGCGCACGTAGGTCGTGAACGCCCTAAACCGGCGTGAAATGCTCTGTGGCTTTAACATACCTTGAAAAACTCCTGCCGCTCTCCCCGAGCGATGACAGCGGATTATAACATGGGGCACGAGTGGTATTGCTTGTCCCACGGGTCGTTCCCACTGGCAGGTCCACCGGCCACTCTCCCTTGTCATTCCCGCGCGGGAATCCACGATAGCCGCTCGCCGGCGGCTGTGGTGCGGCCATTGCATCTTGACAAAGGCGAGGCAAGAGGCATAGTCTACACCTGTTTTTGAGATACCTAGGCCACGGGAGGCTGGCGGGTAGAAAGTGGCGGGAGCCGGAAGTCGGGAGGGGGGCGGGTTTAGGCCCTGGCGAGTTTGCGGAGGAGTTCGGGAAGTTGTTGCGTGAAGGCGGAACGCGCCATGACCTGATC
This sequence comes from Terriglobia bacterium, assembly GCA_020072925.1. Lineage (GTDB taxonomy): Bacteria > Acidobacteriota > Terriglobia > UBA7540 > UBA7540 > JAIQGA01. The sequence continues at coordinate 10,870 of JAIQGA010000136.1, forward strand.
GCAGCCTGCGGCGCGCGCGGCGCTCACGCGGTCAGCCTGGACGTGAGACACAAAGCCGACAATGGGGATCGAGCGCGTGGTGGGGTCGGCCTTGAGAGCGCGCACCAGATCGAGCGCGGAGATGGAACGATGGTTAAGGTCGAGGATGACGGCTTGCGGCTGGACCTGAGCGATATCCTGGGCGGCCGAGGCAGGCGAAGCCGCCTGGGTGGTAACGCCTACCTGTTGTGCGGTCTGCTGGATCTTCGCCAGGAAGAACAGGTCTTCGACGACTGTCATGATTGCGCCTGCCACGATTGGCCCTTTCTCTTCTCCAGAAATCGCAGATGTCTTTGCTTGCCGAGGCCCTTTCCAAATATAGTCGAGGTGATGTCAAATCCCAAGCGGCAGTCTGCGGTTGATCGCCCTGCCGGAGGTACCAGGGTCTTTCTGACTAAATGGCCCGAAAGGTGCACCGCGTTCCGCCAAGTGGGCAGATTTGCCCACCCAAGGGACGGAATGTCGCGTTTCGACCGGCCTTCTATGGGATTTCGGATACCCAGAACGCCCCTGGCACCGGTAAGGTTGGCTGAAGCTGTTCAAACGATTGCAGTTGCATCGAATTGGCCAGGCCACCCGGAAATATTAGATTAGAATAGATTCTCGCGTGGAGGAGGTTATCGGTGGATCGTGGAACCGTTTTCGTCGTGGGCGCAGGTCCGGCGGGTCTTTTTGCCGCCCGCAAAATTGCTTCGGCAGGCTACCAGGTGGTGATTTTCAATCGCGACGTGAAACCGGGAGGACTGGCCGAATACGGCATCTATCCTGAGAAGCACCACATGAAGCAGGGGTTGCGGAAGCAATTTACCAAGATTCTGGAAATGCCCAATGTCACGTACTTTGGCAACGCCCCAGTCAGAGAGACCGGAGTCCTTAGGGTGGGCGATTTGCGGCAGTGGAATCCCCTAGCGCTGGTCTTTGCCGTAGGCGCGCAGGGAACGAAGAAGTTGGGCATGCCCGGCGAGGACGCCCGGGGAGTCTATTCGGCCAAGGATTATGTCTTTTATTACAACCAACTTCCGCCTTTTGCCTCACAGGACTTCTCCTCGGGGCGGCGCGTGGCGATTGTGGGCATGGGCAATGTGATGGTGGACATTGCGCGCTGGCTGCTGGTGGATATGCCCGGTGAGAAGCCCGAAGAAGTGACGGTAGTGGCGCGCCGAGGCCCCTTTGAAGTGAAGTTTGATGAGAAGGAGTTTGACCACATCGAGATGTTCCTGGACCGGCAGGTTTTCCAAGAGGAACTGCGGCGCGTCGACGAGCGTATTCGTGCCTGCAACCAGGATATAAGTCAGGTTCCGGAAAAAATCTTCCCCTGGCTGAACAAGCCAGCCACCGCGCCAGGGAATCGCAGACTGAGCTTCAGATTCCTGACCTCGCCTGTGGCCATCGAACCGGACGCGAACGGGCGCATCAGCAAGCTGAAGGTGGTCGAGAACAATCTGGTGCTGGAAGGTGACACGACCAAAGCGAAAGCGACGGACAAAACGACTCTGCTCGATTTCGATACCCTGATTTTTGCCATTGGTGACGTCGCTGATCCGACCGTCGGCATTCCTTACGCCAAGGGCGGCTACGTAACCAATCCCGATACGGTCGAGCCCGACCGGGCAGCCTACGAGGTCTTCGACGCGCAGGCCGGCAAAGTTCTCGAAGGACATTACGTCGTGGGCTGGGCCCGCAAGGCAAGCGAGGGTTTGGTCGGCAAAGCGCGTTTCGATGCTGAGCACGGCGTCGATTTTGTGTTGAAGTATCTGGAGAGCGCGGCGAAGAAGCTTTCCGCAACCCCGGAGCAAATCGCTCGCGAACTGGCGCGCCACACTGACAGCCTGGTTGCCAAACAGGACGTGGCGCTCTTGACCCTGGCAGAAGAGGCGAAGGCCCGTGCGGCGAATCGTCCGGCCTTCAAGTTTTCCACCAACCAGGAGATGCTCGCTGCGATCCAGAAGGAGAAAGAAGGCAGTCGCGCAATCCCTAAGGCGGCGGCCTGACCTGGCGACGTCGGAACGGCGAAGACGGGGCAAGGTCGCCGAGAAGCAGCATGCGACACTTGGGTATACGAAGCGCTGGAGAATCGACAGGCAACCCTTTGCCCCGCTCTGCTTTCTGTATAAGCAGCCGTCCCTTGGAAGCTGAGCATCTACCCACCGACCAGGCGGCTCCAGTAGCGCGTAACCTTGCTGCCACGGAGGACGTCATACCAATTTATGTCCACTGAATCCGTTGCCGAACCTAATAAACCTGCGGAAAAAGCCATTCGGCTGCTGCGCCCCTCGATCGTCGTGCTGTGTGGGCCAGCCGCGTGTGGAAAATCCACCTTTGCCGAAAGGCATTTCCGGTCCACCCAGATTATCTCCTCGGATTGGGCGAGGGCGCGCGTTTGTGACGATGAGCGAGACCAACGCTTTCAGGCGCAGGCTTTCGAGTTGGTCCATTTCCTGATCGAGCAGCGTCTCGACCTGAATCGCCTGTGCGTGGTGGATTCCACCGCGCTGACCGCGCCGGCACGTAAGGATCTGTTGGACCTGGCGCGCAAGCATAAGGTGCCCTGCGTGCTTCTCCTCTTCGATGTGCCTCTCGAGAAGTGCGCCGAGCACGACGAGAAGCGCGAGAGGAAAGTAGGCCGCCCCGTCATCGAACGACAATACCAGCTCTTCGAGCAGGCCAAGGCCGGACTGCGGCAGGAAGGCTTTGAGCAGGTCGTCGAGTTGAGGGATGAAGATCTAGAGGGGGTCCAGATCGAAATCGTATTTCGCCCGGTGGCTCACGGGGCGACTTCGCCTGTACGGCCGGCGCAGGCTCCGCCGCGTCGAGGGCCGCGCCCAACCCCCATTCCTATGCCCTCCGGGCCGGGGGTCGTGCGCGATTTGCGGCCCTCGGCGCAAGGCCGCCCGGCGGCTGTTGGACCGCCTCCCGTGCCGAGTGCGACGCGCTCGGCGGCGTCGGGGGCATCTCCCTCTGCGCCCGCGACCAGCGCCCAACCCGCTTCCAGTGCCACCGTCGCGGCGCCGCAGCCTCCCGCGACTCCAACCACTCCGCCCGGCGATGCTCCTGCATCGCCCGCCCCCGATTCCGGCGGATCGCAGGAACCAGGCAAGGCGTGACCGCTGATCCTCCGGCCGACACTCAGTTTGCACCTCCGGTGTAGTTCTTTGGCATTTATTGCATGATCTATAATTATTGAATAAGGGCATATCAGTCCTCATCGTAGCCGCGGCCAGAGTTGGCCGCCAAATCTGCGTCCTCTGCGACTGAGGACTCGACGATTCCCCCCATCATCGTGGCGTCTCTGGCGTCGTGGATCCCAGCACGTCGGGCAGCGCGAGGCGATCCGCTCATCGTGCTGCGCGATGGGTGAGCGTCCGCCGGACGGGCATCCCGGCCCGTCTGAACACGGAGTCGCGCACACCATTGAAGGTGGCTACACCGATCGCTGCCCCACCGTCCCCAACGCCGCGTGCTTCGCGTGAGCCGCCGGACTTCAGCCCCGCTTATTGCGCGCGCAGGGCCGCGCCCGGATCGATGCGCGCCGCGCGTGCGG
>JAIQGA010000137.1 GCA_020072925.1 Terriglobia bacterium
GACGGCGGCCGCGTGGCCGACCGCATCGTCGCCGCCATCAACCATACGCAGAAGACCCTGCACGTGGCCATCTACGATCTGACCGAGGCTAATATCGCGGCGGCGCTTGCGGACGCTCACCGGCGCGGCGTCGAGGTGCTCATTGTGGCGGACGAGCGCCAGTCGCACGAGCCGCACTCGGAAGTTTCTTACCTCGGCTCCCAGGGGATCGACGTCCGGCTGAGCCACGGCTATCGCGGCAACCGTTCGATCATGCACAACAAATTCGCGGTGTTTGATGGCAAGCTGGTGGAAACGGGGAGCTTCAACTGGACCACGAGCGCGGACGGTTACAATTTCGAAAACGCACTTTTCATCGCCGACCCCGCCGTGGCAGCCCGGTACGACCAGGAATTCAGGCACATTTGGGAACAGGCACGATAGGAAGGTCAGGCTCTTGGGGGCAGCCCAGCGCCTCGCGCAGGCTCTTACTTCTTTGCCAGAGCCGGCAGGAGATACTGCGTAATGAAATCGTCGTATTCCTTGCGCGTGTCGTCGGTCACCGGCACGGTGGCTAGAGGACGATCTGCCCTAGCCTGAAAATACAAATCACCGGGCTTGCCGAACGGCCCCGGGTCAGTCTTGGTGAACTTTTCTGCGTCGGCTTCGGCGAAATCAAAAACCTGCTTGGGTGTGTAGGTCTTCTCCTGGTCGGGTGTGAGCTTGTCGACGACCCGGACGTAGATACGCAATTTGCCGAATGCCCGCGACTTGTCGTACTCGAGCTTCAGGATGTGCTGTTCGAGCTGGTCGGATTTCTTGGAGTCCTTGAAGGTGTCCGCGATGATGAAGAACTCGTCGAGTTTTCCCCCATAGGATGTGTCGAGAAGTTGGTATAGACGGACCGTCGGATCGTCAGGACTGACGGGCGGGATCCTCTCCTTCGCCCCAAGACCGCGAGGGAGCACCATCGTCCAGAGTAAAGTCAGCAAGACGGCCGGCAGGAAAGAGCCCCCAAACTTTCCTCGCATATTCCCTCCCGCTCACGGATTCAACATACTACTAAAGGAGCAAACTAGTCGTGGAGCCTGGTCAACGTGCTCATCATACTACTCCGCCAGGAACGACAATACAATGGGTTGGCAGATCAACTCGTCAGCTACCCAGTCGAAGCGACTCTGTTGTGCATCGCGCGGCCTGTTCCGCGCATCCAATTTTGCGCAGGGGGAACCTTGAAAATCATTTTCATTTACCTGGCCGTCCTGGCGTCTCTCTCCCCTCTGTCGGAAGCCCCGCTCTTTGGTCAAGCCTCAATCGAGGCGTGGCTGACGCAGGTGCACTTCCCCGCGCCGGAGCTGCCCGCTTCTATGTCGCCGCTGGGCGCCGGTCAAGCCGGCCCGCAAGATACTCCGAGCATCGCCGGACCAGGGCAATCTCAGGTTGGTGCACAGGCTGCGCGCGCCGACCCAGGAAATGCTCCGGTCGCGTGGATCAATTCCCGACCTCTCAGCATGCACGAGCTGCGCGGGAAAGTAGTACTCATCGATTTCTGGGAGTACACCTGCATCAACTGTATCCGGACATTCGCAGAGAACAAGCGTTGGTATGAGCGTTATCACCGCGACGGATTTGAAATCATCGGCGTGCATGATCCCGAATTCGACATCGCCTACCCGGTCGACCATGTCGCGCAAGCCGTGAAGCGATTTGACCTTCCCTACCCCATCGTCGTCGACGACCAGTTTCGGATTTGGAATTCCTATCATAACAACACCTGGCCGAGCCGGTTCCTTATCGACACCAAAGGAACTGTTCGCTATCACCGCGACGGCGAGGGCGGCGACAGCGCCTTCGAACTCGCCATCCGGAAGTTGCTCGAGGAAGCGCATCCCGGGCTGAAGTTCACCGCCGCCGACGCCATCCCCGACGAAAAGAACGCCTTCGCGCCTTCCTGCGGCTTTCCCACAGGAGAGATGTACGTGGGTGACTGGTTTGGACGCGGCATCCTTGCCAACCCGGAGGGATACCATGGCGGGAAGACCATCGACTACAAGCTCCCGAAGGACGTTGAAGACGGCCGCGCCGCGCTCGCCGGCCGCTGGCAAACTGATAAGAACGGCATGATTTATCGCGGCAAGAACAAGACCGACAAACCTGGCGATGATCAACTCGAAATGCGCTACCACGCCCGCGAGCTTTACGCGGTGCTGAATGTATCGCACGGCCGTGCCTCGCGACTATATATCCGGCAGGATGGCAAGGACCTCACGAAGGAGAATAAGGGTGTGGACGTACAATTCGATGAGCAGGGCCACTCTTACATCGAGGTCCGTGAGCCACGCATGTATTATCTAGTGGCCAATCCCACCTTCGGCTCCCATACCGTGAGCTTGTCCCCAACGCGGGGGGGAATCACCATCAATTCCTTCACCTTTGGCAACAATTGCCAAACGGATTTTGCGCACCTCTAGACGCAAAGCCTTGACACCCGGTTCGTTGCCTCATAACGTAAGCATGCCAAACATGAAACGACGAACCTTCTTGAAGCATGCCGCAACACTTCCCGCGCTTGGAGCTACGCTCAGCGAAGTTTCGGGCGCGAAGCCGCGAGCGGAGGAAAAACTCCCCCGTGGCCGCTACAAGCCCGGACGCATTCCGAATGAGTACAACCTGTTTCTACCCGGCGAGCGCGAGGCGCTGGCGACCGCGCCGCGCGTCACGGCGTTTGGGAATGCGACGGTGACGGTGCGCCTTGGCACCGAGACGAAGACCCTCAAGGCGGGCGAGTCGCTCGGCGGATGGCAACTTGTAGCTATTCTCCCCTGGTTAAACGGTGTCGCGACGGCGGTCTTCGAGAAACACGTCACGCACCAGGGCGCCATCGTGTATGCCACGGAGTTGGGCGAAATCGCGCGCATTCCGAAGCGGATTGGCGATCTCTCAAAAATCCGGCCGCGGCCTACAAATACGCCCCACGGCGTCAAATTCGAGCGGCCCATGCGTTACGTCCCCGGACCGGACGTGGCGGGCGATTACATTCTGCATTCCGACGAAGACCCCTGCTACGAAAACGTCGCAGCGCTGGGCGCGGAACTGATCGGCTGGACGCTGGTGGCGAACGGTGATACAGGGCCGCAGAAAGCGCTGTGGCTCGAAGCGGACGGCAAATCGCGCGAGTTTGGAACCGATCCTCAATCTCTCTGGGCGCCCGATCTCACAGGGCGGCAGTTCGATCCGCGCCGCTTTCTGCCGTCGGAATATTGGTACGAGTACGTGCCGGGATACAGCAAGCGGACGCTTCTGGGCGGATACCTGCCGGCGGCGGACATCGGCGTTTGGAATCCGAAATTCCAGGTAGGTTATGAAGTGATGGTGGTGCTGCCGCCCGGTGCGGAAGCGAAGCCCTTGGGACGCCTCCGGTCGCTGCTGCCCGCCAGCGCGCCGGGGACATTGATTCCCGCGGGGGACACGGGAGCCGCCGCGCCTCGGCCCGCCGCCGGCTTTGTCGAGCGTTACTGGAACGGTTCGGCGGAGGATTTCTTCGCGGCCCTGGCGGGCATCTGGAACAAGTGGCATCACTTCTTCGAAGACCGCATGCGCGTGGAAATCCCCGACGCGTGGCTGCTGGATGCGGCGCGAGCGGGCATCGTGCTGGCGCGGTCGAGCTACCGCGGCCTCGAACCCACCTACCAGATCGGCGAGGGGGCGTACACCAAGATTCCCGAGCGCAGCCACGCGCTTTTTCCCGTGGCGCACTACGAATTCGTCTGGGGACACCAGCTCTGGAATCTCACCGAAGAGGTCGAGCCTTATTTCCAGAATTATCTCGAGAAATATATCCTTCCAGATGGCAACTTTCTGTACAACACGCAGGACCAGCTGGAAGCCCCGCTGAACTGCGGGGTGTTTCTTGAGAACTCCGCGCGCGCCTACGACTATACGCGGGACATCGAGGCATTGCGCAAGCGCCTGCCCGTCCTGCGGCGCATGATCGGCTACGTGGTGGAGCGCTACCGCTACACGCAGCGGACGTTTCCCCCGGACGATCCCCGCCACGGCTTGATCTGGGGCTCACCCGAAGCCGACAACGGCGACCCCGAAAATGACTTCCCCGAATCGCACCCCTATTACTACCCGAACGCTTCCTGGACGTGGCGCGGGCTCACGGAGCACGCGCGTTGCCTGGCGCACGCCGGCAAAGAGCACCGGGACCCCGCGCTTGAGCGCGAGGCCGCCGAGATCGCTCAACTCGCGCAGGAGATGCGCGGGGATGTCGAGCGGTCGCTCAAGAAAACGCTGGCCGACCGCAATCCCGCCATGAAGGAGGCGGGGATCACACCCTTTACCGCCTTCGACACCACCCGCAAGCCCGCGGAACTCTCCAGCTACGAGAATCATCGATACATGATGGACTGGTGGACGAGCGACTGGGGCGACGCCGAGTTGGACGCAGGGCATTTCCGCCACCGCGCGCTTGCGGGCGAGCAGATCATGGGTTTGAACATTGACGGTGATTATCCGCGCACCTCAAACTTTATGGAGCACGGGACGCTGGCGGGAAGAGTCCGCCAGGAAGATTACCGCCCGTTCCTGCTGGCGTTGTACGGGAACCTCTGCTATGCGATGGATTCCGGCAGCCGCTACGCTCCCGAGGACGCGCTGCTGCCCGGGAACTATCCTGGTGAAGGCAGCCCTTACGCGTGGTCGGCGGTGGTCAACAGCGAATTGCAGCCGGCCCTGGGTTTGCGCTGGCTGCTCTGCTACGAGGAGCACGACCGCGCGGTCGTCCATCTCCAGAAAGCCGCCCCCAAACACTGGTTTAGTCCCGGTGAGAAAATATTCGTGGAGAATTGTCCGACGCGCTTTGGGCCGATCAGTTGGACGACGGAGGCCCTGTCGGCGGGTGATGGCCCGCGGTGGCGCGCCTCCTTGCGGCTTCCCGCAGAGTTCGCCGCTGACCTGACTGTGCATATTCATCCGCCAAACGCCGAGGCGCTCAAGGCTACGTCCTTGGGCGAGTTGCACGTAGACCGCGTGGCACTGTCGGCGGCGCTCCTGGCGGGAAAAACGCAACTGATTGTGGACATCCGTTGAGCAACGAAAGGTAGCACGCGCTATGTACTGTCGAAAAAAACCGCATTGGATTAGTGCCGCGGCGTTTGCGGCGGCAGGACTGGCCCTGGCTGCACCCAGCGTTCGCGCGCAAGCGAATTCCGACCCCGACGCCACTGCCAAGGCGCGCCTAGCCTGGATGCGCGAAAAACAGGGAAACCTGTGGAACGTGAACGCCGACGAAGGCGCCTTCCTGCGCGGCCTGGTGGAGAAAGTCCACGCCAAGCGCGCGCTCGAAGTAGGCACATCGAACGGCTATTCTTCCATCTGGATCGCCATGGGCCTGCGCCGCACGGGCGGGCACTTGCAGACACTGGAAATCGATCCCGGGCGCGCACGGCTGGCCGGGGAGAATTTTCGCGCCGCCGGTGTGGATTCACTGGTCACGCTCAAATTGGGCGACGCGCGCAAGGAAATCCCCGCCCTCTCCGGCCCCTTCGATTTTGTGTTCATCGATGCGTGGAAGCAGGACTACGTGCTCTACCTTGACGACGTCCTGCCCAAGGTGCGTCCTGGCGGCGTAATCGTGGCGCACAATGTCACAGACCTGCGCGATGAATTGCAGGACTTCATTCGCGCCGTACAAACAAATCCGCAGCTCAAGACCACCATCGAAAATCCCGGCCCGGGGGGATTCTCGGTGAGTTACAAACTGCCGGCGCCATAAGAAAAAATCCTGGTGACGCGAGGGGTCGAGCCGCCCGCATTAGGAAGCAGACCCTTGACCGGGGGAAGCATTTTGCCAAGAATAAATTGATGCTAAGACCGGCTGGTCGGCAGGCCTTCTTGGGGTTTCGTTTGGCCCGCCTGGCCTTAGCCATCAAGGAATTGCACCTCAGCGGGCCGTGCAAGAACATTCATGGTGAACGAAATTGTTGTGCCGATCCTGTTGGCGGCTTCGGGAATAGTATTCATCTCGCTTGGATTAAAGACTCTTTTGAGGAGAAGCAAGAAAATCATGAATGTGCCCATCAGGCCGACCGCTGGCGAGGCGTCATCTCTCGGGCCGGCGTTCGAGCGCCCGGACGACGCCATTTACCAGGGGAATAAGTTAGTAGCCTGCGCAGTTGATGCGGAAGTGAATCCCGAAGCTCGGGAAATAACCTTTCGCGAACTCCGAAACAGCGATGACCTGCTGTTACCAGACGAGTGCGAGTTCCGGAAATATCGCATCATCATCCAACGCGTCGAGTACGCAAGCCGCATCGATAAAGAAAAGCCGGAAGACGGCCGTGTGCTGAAAGGCGTGGTCGCGGAAATCCTCGGCTATCGCGAGCAATAACCTTCAAGATCGGCCCCTTGCGCAGGTCCTCGGGGTAGTGAGGAGAAGGCGGGAAGATCACGATTCGGGAAAGGAGACGTGTGTCCAGAGCGCAGAGGTCCGGCAATTGAGGCAGCCGCGCGAGATTCCTCCCATCACCTGAAGCGAACCCACCAGGAATTCATCCAGGAAGAGCAGTTCGCGTGTGAAACAGATAGGGCATTGCAGCATCACGCGCACCGCAGCTTGGTCCTTGGAAACCTGCTCCGGGAAGCGAACGCCCCAGATGTTCCTGTCATGCTCCAGGCACTCGACACCCCAAAAGGTGTAACCAAAATTAATCGTTGAGACCTTGGAGACAACGCGGAAGATCGCTTCCTGCTGGGTGGCGCGGCTGAGAAGGCGGATCTCCTGCTCAGGGAGGAGTTGATGGGAGAGGCGAATCTTCGCACCGTGCCGATTCACCACCAGGGTATTGGAGTCTTCGACAAAATCTTTGCCCTGGAAATCGATGCCGAAAACGCGAATCGGAATGGTCAGTGCAAGCCGACAACTCCGGCGCTGAATCTCCGGCCTCATGTCGCACCCAATGCGCACTCTATCATAACCTGGCGGGAGACGACATAAGGTGTAGTAATTGTTACCCAAGCATGTGTAGCGCTTACGTGTCAATCCCGCGCAGCGAGACCCGACCGGGGACTCAGTTCGGTGTCAACCGGGCTTCGAAATAGGGAGCCGCGAGCATGCCCAAGGCATCTGTCAGGTCTCCCAGCATCGCGTGCGCCGATTCCAGACCCGCTTCTGCAGCGGCAACCAGCGAATACGCGCAATTCACACAAAGGCAACCTCCCGGGCCTTGACCTGCGTCATCCGGGCGGCAAACAGCACAAGGCCAATCTTTCCGAGCGTGAACCAGCAATCCTCCGGACGAGAGAACGTAGTCCATGTTGTGCCTCCAGCCCCATATCGATTTGAGCAAGTTAGAGGCCATTTCCGAAAGATGAACGGGGAGGCACGACCAGGGGAAAATACGGATGGAGCCAGAAAGAGAAATGCCGGGCGGGTTACTCGAAATCGTCGGGAGGATCGGAGATGCCGTAAATGTGGACTTCGCCTTCCTTGCCTTTGACATGGGCAAAGCCCAGGTCCACGCAGGGGATCGTGTCCTTAATGTCTTGGTAGACGCCTTCGTTGACCAGAATTTTGTAATCGTAGTTCTTGGTCAAGCCTTCGAGGCGGGAGGCATGTCTGAGGTTAGCGCAGGCTAAGCAGAGCTCACGGAGAAAACGGCTCCGAAAAACGGGGAACGCGAGTGGGGAGACTATTTCTCGTAGCGGACGCCGTAAACACTGCGATTCGTTCCCTGCATTTCACGGCGCCGGACCACGGTGGAGCGCACTTCGATATTCGCCGCGGCCTTATCGTACGGGCAGATGACCAGGGCATAAGATTCCTCGCAGTCCAAATCTTGATCGTCCCAGCGGTCTGCCGGGCTTTGTTCCAGAAGTATGAATCTTAAGTCTAACAACAATCCGCGAAGCCAACAAGAGCGCCATGCGAACCATGCTTGCGGTTTTCCGGAGCAACTTGATAGATTAGCGGGCTTAAGTTTCCGTACTCGTCCGCATCAGGCGATCAGCGGAAGAATAGGAGCCGTCCTGGCTGGAGAGAATCTTCGCAAGCTTGTCGAGTTAATGAGCCACCTACGGAGCCCCGAAGGCTGCCCGTGGGACCGCGAGCAGAACTACGACTCCGTGAAGGGGCTGCTACTCGAGGAAGCATATGAAGTCGTCGATACGGTCAACGCGCGCGACTTCGACGCGCTCGAGGATGAACTAGGCGATCTGCTCTTCCAGGTGGTTTTCTACTCCCAGTTGGCTTCCGAGGAAGGGCACTTCAACATTGATGATGTAATCGACCGCGTCCACGCCAAGCTGATACGCCGGCATCCCCACGTTTTCGGCGACGTCGTGGCGCGGAATGCCGACGAGGCGTTGAAAAGCTGGCTCAAGGTGAAGGAGCAGGAGCGCCAAGCGGACAAGCAGAACAAATCAAAATGCCTGCTGGACGGGATTCCGCCTGCGCTGCCCGCGACGCTGGAAGCCCACGAACTGGGCTTGCGCGCTTCGGAGGTCGGTTTCGACTGCCCCAAGGTTGAGGACCTCCTCGATAAGGTCGAGGAGGAGATCGGCGAACTGCGCCGCGCGGTGGCGGCGCGGGAATCCGAAGGCCACGCGCGCATCGAGGAAGAAGTCGGTGACTTGTTATTCGCGGCGGCGAATCTGGCGCGCCTGGTGCGCTCAGACGCGGAAAGCTGTTTGCGTCGCGCCAATCAGAAATTCAAGAGCCGCTTCCAGATCCTGGAGCGCGAGATGGAAGGGCGCGGCAAGAAACTGCGCGAGTGCAGCCTGGAGGAAATGGAATCGCTTTGGAACGAAATCAAGGCCCGAGAAGCAAAGTGAAGTATCGGATTCGTCCTTGCCGAACGCTGGATGAGCTGGCCACGTGCGTAAAAATCCAGAAGGAAATTTGGGGCTACTCGGAGCAAGAGCTTTATCCTCTGAGGTTGTTCATCAATTTGGGAAAAATCGGCGGGCACGTGCTGGGAGGGTTTACTTCGCAGGGCGCCCTGGTGGGGTTTGTGGCGTCGATGCCTGCCTGGCGTGGCCGGGAACGCTATTATCATTCGCTCTCGCTGGGTGTTGTCCGCGGTCATGAGAATCAAGGCCTGGGGCGGGCGCTGAAGCTGTCCCATCGTCGAGCCGCGCTGAGCGCAGGCATCAACCGCATCGAATGGACCTTCGACCCGCTGCGCGCCAAGAACGCCTACTTGAACATTTATCGCCTGGGAGCGATCGTGCGCCATTATCTTCCCGATTATTACGGGCATGTTGACAGCCGTTTCCAACGTGGTCTGCCCAGCGATCGGCTGGTAGCAGAATGGCATCTCAACTCCGCGCGCGCGCGCCGGGCGCTGACCGGGAAACCGTCGCGGAGCAGCCCGCGCCGTCCTGCGGCTGAGGTCATCATTCCGCCGGACATTGACGCGCTTCTGGAAACGCGCCCTGCCGAAGCGCTGGCGCTCCAGGGTGCAATTCGGAAACAACTCCAGAAGCATTTTCGCCGGGGGCTGGCCATTACGGGTTTCTTCTACGACGGCAAATCGGCCCGATACCTTTTGGACCCCTATGAAGATTAAATGCGTTGAACTGCGGGAGATCCGACTCCCCCTCGTGCACTTCTTTGAGACGAGTTTTGGCCGGACCACAACGCGCCGGATTGTTCTGGTACGTGTGGAAGTCGACGGCCTGACGGGCTGGGGAGAGGTGACCTGCGGCGAAGAGCCCTTCTACAGTCACGAGACTCCGGAGACCGCCTGGCACATCTTGCGTGATTTCCTCATCCCCTCGACTCTGGGAAAGGAATGGCCCTCGCCTTCGGCATTAGCCGCCCGCTTCCGGCCTATTCGCGGACACAATATGGCGAAGGCGGCCCTCGAGAACGCGCTCTGGGACGTGGAAGCGCAGCAAAAGGGCTTGCCGCTTGCAAAACTGGTTGGCGGGACACGCGAAGAAATTCCCTGCGGGGTCTCCATCGGCATTCAGAACTCCGTTGAGGAATTGCTGGACAAGATCGCCACGGAACTGGCCGCGGGTTATCAACGCATTAAGGTCAAGGTCAAGCCGGGGTGGGACGTGGATATTCTGGCTCGGATTCGTGAAAAGTTCCCGCGCATTCTGCTGATGGCGGACGCAAATTCCGCCTACACGCTTGCGGACCTCGCGCACTTGAAGCTCTTCGATCGCTTCAACCTGATGATGGTCGAGCAGCCTTTGGGCTGGGAGGATTTGCTGGACCACGCGCGATTGCAGCGGGAAATCGCCACGCCGGTTTGCCTGGATGAATCCATCCACAGCGCCGACCAGGCGCGCCAGGCGATTGAAATCGGGGCGTGCAAAATCATCAACATCAAGCTGGGCCGCGTGGGCGGCTTCACCTCCGCGCGGGAGGTCCACGACGTGTGCCGCGCGCGGAACGTTCCCGTCTGGTGCGGCGGCATGCTGGAGTCGGGGATCGGCCGCGCCCACAACATTGCCATGTCGGCCCTGCCGGGATTCGTCCTGCCAGGCGATGTTTCGGCCAGCGCGCGCTACTGGACCGACGACATCATCGATCCGCCTGTCACCGTGACGCCGCGCGGGACCATCCAGGTGCCGCAAACACCGGGCTTGGGCTATACGCCGGACCTCGTGCGTATTGAAAAGGCGACGGTGCGAAAGGAGCGCTTTGAGTAGTCCGCTGGCCACAGGCGCGGAAACGCTCCCAGGTCCCCGAGCTGGCCACCGTCACGGCGCGATGCACGTCGCGATGGTGGTGGTCACATTCTGTTGGGCTTCTAATATCGTCGCCGGCAAGGAGGCCTTGACTGGATTTGGCGACCTGGCGCTGGCGCAACTCCGCATACTGGGTGGCGCGCTTCTTTTTGCCCTCCTTTTCCTGGCCCGGCGACCGTCTTCGTTGCGACTTAGCCGCCGTCAATGGATGCTCATGGTGTGGGTGGCGCTCCACGGTATCACCCTCAACCAACTCTGCTTCATTGGCGGGATCGCGCGGACCTCGGTCGCTCACGCGGGATTGATCGTCGCCGTCGGGCCGGTGATGGTGCTGGTGCTGGCGTGTCTGCTGCGCATGGAAGCGCTGACCGCCTGGAAATTTGTCGGAATGTTGGTCTCGTTCTTCGGAGTTATGATTCTTACCGTCGACAAGACCAGCCGTGGAAACGGCGGCTACTGGAAGGGCGATTTGATTCTCCTTGCAGGGAGCGCGGTCTTTGCCTACTACACGATCCTGATGAAACAGGTTGCCAACCAGTACGACGCATTGACACTCAACACGGTGATTTTTGTTTTGGGCGCCCTGCTGATGTTGCCCGTTGGCGCACCGATCATCTACAAAGTGGCTTGGACTGCCCTGCCTTCGACGGCGTGGTGGGCGCTGGCATATTTGATATTTCTCGGCACTGGATTGCCTTACCTGCTTTTTGCGTGGGTGCTGACGGAATTATCGGCGTCACGTGTAGCGGCATTTAACTATATTCAGCCGGTGATCGCGACAGCTCTGGGAATTGTAATGCTTGGCGAACGCCTCACCGCGAAGGTTGTGGGCGGCGGCGTGTTGATCTTGATCGGGGTTTACCTGACCGAACGCGAGCGAGGCGAAGAGCCTTCGGCGGCGGTCGCGCCACCCTCCGCATAGCCGTCATCGCACGGAGTTACTTCCATGTCGGATTCGATCAAGCGCATTGCGGTGATTCCCGGAGATGGCATTGGCAGGGAAGTGATCGCGGAAGCTCTTCGCGTCCTGGAAGTCCTGAAACGGAGGAACCGATGGCCGCTCGAGTGGGTGAGCTTCGACTGGGGCGCGGAAAAATTCCTGCGCGAGGGGGTGACGCTTCCCGCGGGCGCGCTCGAGATGTTTCGGCGGGAATTTCATGCCATTCTGTTCGGCGCGCTCGGTGACCCGCGCGTGCCCTCGAATCAACATGCCGTGGACATCCTGCTGGGGACGCGTTTCGGCGTGGATCTTTATGTTAACCCGCGGCCGGTAAAGCTGCTGGACGCGCGCCTCTGCCCGCTCAAGGGCTGCGCGGAGCGCGAGATTGATATGGTGATCTTCCGGGAGAACACCGAGGGCGCCTACGCGGGAATGGGCGGGAATTTCAAACGCGACACGCCGGAAGAGGTCGCTGTCCAGGAGGATGTGAACACCCGCAAAGGTGTGGAGCGCATCATCATTCATGCTTTCGAACACGCGCGTCGGCATAATCTGAAGAAGCTCTGCATGTGCGACAAGTCCAACGCCATGCCGCACGGTCATGGCCTCTGGCAACGCACTTTCGCTGAGGTGCGCAAGCGTTACCCCGAGGTCGAGGCTTCACACCTTTACGTCGATACGCTTGCCCTGGAGATGATCAGGAATCCCGCGCAGTTCCAGGTAATTGTCACCTGCAACCTGTTTGGGGATATCCTGAGCGATTTGGGGGCGGGCCTAGTGGGCGGGCTGGGGGTGACGCCTTCCGCCAATCTTCATCCGGGAAGCGTCTCGTTGTTCGAGCCCGTGCACGGGTCGGCGCCCAACATCGCCGGGAAGAACCTCGCCAATCCGCTGGCAGCGATTCTAAGTGCTGGAATGATGCTCGATTATCTTGGCTTCCCTGAAGCAGCCGGGCAAATCGAAAGCGCGGTCGCCGAGGCCATTCACCTGGACAAGACCACGCCGGACCTGGGGGGTTCGCTCGGCACGCGGGAGGTAGGAGATTGGATTTGTACTCGCCTGGCTTAACACCGCGGCGGTAGCGGCCGCTCCGAAAGAGGCAGGCCGTCGTCGCGGAAAGCTACGTCAGGAATTCCGCCACGGGGCGCCGCTTTGGCGGGCGCATCACTGCGGCAAGAAGCAAGCCAGTCACGAATCCTCCCACGTGCGCCCACCATGCCACCCCGCTTCCCGTGGCCGTCTGGATGGCCAGCATTTGAAATCCCGAGAAAAACTGAATCAGGAACCAGTATCCGAGCAGGAGGATGGCGGGAAGCTCCACGGTCCAGAAGAAAAAGAGCAGGGGGATCAGGGTAGTAACTCGGGCGCTGGGAAAACTGATGAAGTACGCGCCCAGGACGCCCGCGATGGCGCCACTCGCCCCGATAGTGGGGACGCGTGAACCG
Source organism: Terriglobia bacterium (assembly GCA_020072925.1). GTDB lineage: Bacteria > Acidobacteriota > Terriglobia > UBA7540 > UBA7540 > JAIQGA01. Next base: position 13,072 of record JAIQGA010000137.1, read on the forward strand.
GCGTTGAGAACGATGTGCAGCAGCGCGCCCGCGAATCCTGCTCCAAAGTAGATCAAGAGAAACTTCAGGTGGCCGAAGCGGTCCTCCACGCTTCGGCCGAATACGAACAGGAACAGCATATTCCCGAGCAGGTGCAGCCAGCCGCCGTGCAGGAACATGGAAACGAGGATCGGTAGGAGGAAGCCCCCGAGGGAAAGTGACCCGACCCCGTGATGCGCAGTGTAGCGCGCGGGGATAACGCCGAAGAGGAAGACGAAGCGGTTGATGTTCCGGCCCAGCGAAAGCTCAAAGAGAAACACCAGCGTGTTGAGGATGATCAACCCGAGGGTGAGAAACCAGAAGGTGCGCCGACGGATGTGGTCGGTGAGGGGCAGAGGCACCATAGGAAGCGATTCTATCGTGGAGTCGCCATACTGCCCACGGCAAAATCGCTTCCCAGGCGCGTTTTCGTCCCCGGACTACGGTTAGGGGATCAGGCGTAGACGGTATGCGGCCCCAGGCTGATATTGAGGTGGCTCCAGTTGCTGCCTCATCATCAGATCGAGAGTCATCGACGGCTGCACGCCGAGGGGCGGTCGCGTCTTCGCGGTGTGGAAGACGATTGCCCGGCCAGGTCCCGTAAAATGAATTTCTTGAAGAACGTACGTTCCATCAGCGTCCCTCCCGCAAACGATGGTGTTGTGCGTGTACTGCTTTTTTCCCGGTATCAGCCGGGCCGGAACGGTGGCGAGCCGTTGCGTATCGTTGGCGAACGAAACCGAGGTTCGCGAACGAGTCACATCCCAGATTAGAGTGTACTCGCCAGGGTTCAATCGAACGCCATTGACGACCACGGCCGCCGGCAGAGTGAGGTTTCGAGCCTGGTTCACGGCAGCCGCGGCGGACGCCGCCAGGCAGGTGGCCAGGCCCAAGGTGAACAACGCGACTCGTTTTCGTCGACTCATGTTTTCTCTCCTGTAGCAGTGCAGTTCCGCTCGTGCCTCGCCGAATCACTCGCTGAAAACGATGACTTGGCTGGAGCCTGCGAAACGGATTTCTTTGAGGACCTGCGTACCGTCGGATGTGGTATCAGTAACCACCTCATTCGCCGGATACGGTTTCCCGCGGTCCGCCATGGTGGCCGAGGCGGTGGCCAGAGTTTTCTTTTCCCTAACAACGCTGACGGTCAGCGTGGGGCTGTGGCTTTCCCAGCGGATGGTGTATCTTCCACCTTCGAGTTGCGTGCCGTTGAGAACCACGTTGTACGGCAACGATATGGTGCGCGTATTCTTCGCGAAGGCGGGATCGGCGGCTGAAACCGTCAGCGCCAACGCCAAAATCGAAACGACCGAGCGAAAGCTCTTC
>JAIQGA010000138.1 GCA_020072925.1 Terriglobia bacterium
AGCCGCGGATGTACACGGAGCTCCAATGGCGTCGCTCGCGCCGCCCCAGCGGCTCCAGCAGGTCGCCGAGAATTGTTCCAAGCGCTTTCGACATTTCTCGATTTCGCTCTCGGTCATGGACCGGAGCTTAGCACCTCTCCTGCGGGAGGTCAATGACTTAACGTAGTAGTACTAATCCCTAATCCCTAATCCCTAATCCCTGATTCCTCATCCATGCCCTTTCACGCGGCCGGGATGAAGTGATGAATTCCCCAAAAGCAAAGGGCCGAGACGAACCCGGAAACGGGGATGGTCAGAATCCACGCCCAGAGGATTGTTCGGGCCACGCCCCAATGCACGGCGCGGAACCGCTGGACGGTGCCCACGCCCATGATTCCTCCCGCAATCGTGTGGGTGGTGGAGACGGGGATTCCGGCAATGGCCGTACCCAGAATGCTGGTGGCCGCGGCCGTTTCGGCGCAGAATCCTCCGAAGGGCTTGAGCTTGGTGATTCTCATGCCCATGGTCTTGACGATTCTCCAGCCCCCAAACAGTGTTCCCAGGGCGATAGCCGTGTTGGCCATGAACATGACATAGCGGGGAATGTGAAAGGTGTGGAGGACACCGGCGCTGACCAAAGTGGCCGTAATGATCCCCATGGTCTTTTGGGCGTCGTTCATACCGTGCCCCAGGCTCACCGCCGCTGCCGAGAGAAGTTGGAACTTGCGGAAGTACCGATCGAGGCGAACAGGGGCCCATCCCTGGAAGATCCAGTACACGGCCACCATCAGCCCTCCGCCCAGAACCAGACCGATAAGCGGCGAGAGAAAAATGAAGAGGATGGTCTTAGTCCATCCGCTTAGGACGATCACGCCCCAGCCCGCCTTGGCGACCGCCGCTCCCGCGTAACCGCCAATCAAGGCGTGGGAAGAACTCACGGGCAGGCCGAAGTACCACGTGAAAGCGTCCCAGAAGATCGCTCCAATGAGTCCGGCGAGGAGCACGTACAAGTTCACCTCATCGAGGCGGACCATCCCCTTGCCCATGGTGCTGGCGACGGCGGTCCGGAAGGTGAAGACAGCCACGAAATTAAAGAAGGCCGCCCAGAAAACCGCCACCATGGGCGTAAGCACGCGCGTAGAGACCACGGTGGCGATGGAATTGGCAGCGTCGTGGAAACCGTTGAAAAAGTCGAACAGGAGCGCCACGGCGATAATGAAGATCGCAAACCAGTATGTGGTCATAAGCAATGGCGCGTGCTCGCTACGAATGCTGTTGCGGGAAGTTCGAGGTTCTAACGGGAATCGTCAGCCCTCGGAGTCTTGCCTTGCCGGCCAAAGGGTGCTCAAGCCGCTTTCAGGACGACGGCTTCCAACACATCCGCCACGTCTTCCTGTTTATCGGTCGTGGCTTCCAGGACTTCGTAGATTTCCTTCCACTTGATGATTTCGACCGGAGCTGTGGTGTTCTCGAACAGGCGGGCGACACATTCGCCCTTGATGCGGTCCGCTTCCTCTTCGATGAGGGCAAGCTGTTCGCAATATTCGAGCATATTCTGCGGGTGGCTGAGTTGCGCCACGGCTTTGACGATAATTTCCGTTCCGTGCACGATCACTTTGGAGAGTTGCTGGGCGCCGGGGGTGGCCTGTTTGACTTTATACGTCACCAGGCGGCTTGCCGCGGCATCCACCAGGTCCATCACGTCATCGAGCGCCGAGCCCAGCGCGTGGATATCCTCGCGGTCGAAGGGGGTGATGAAAGTCCGGTTGAGTTTCATCATCAATTGATGCGTGAGCTGATCGCCCTTGTGCTCCAGAAACTTGATCTCGGAGACCCGCTTCTCGACGTCGCGAAAGTCGTCGAAGAGCTCCTTCAACATCCCGGCGGCTTTGTGGATGTTCTCGGCCTGTTCGCGGAAGAGGTCGTAAAACTTCTCGTCACGCGGAATTAGTTGCACGGTAAAGCTCCGGGGGAAATGTTAAAGCACCTATTCTCATCAAAACGGTGGAGAAACGCAAGCAACTTGCTCGGAAGCTCGTATTTGATGTGGAATGAGACGGTTCGGGCCCACGGCCGGAATTCGACGATGCCAAGCGTGCTTGCTGTTCGGGAGCGGTCCCGCTCCGGGATTAAAACGACTGCGGCGGGAAGAGTTCGCGGTAATGTTCCCAGCGCTGGCGGACCTCCTCCATGATGCGCTGGTATTCACGGTCGCCGCGCAGCTTGTCAAAATTCCTGTCGCGCTGGAACCAGGGATAGTTGTGATTGCCGAGTTCGACGGCCCGGCGCAGCCATGTGAGCGCCTGTTCTTTTTCGCCGAGCAGGGTGTAGATGCCGGCGCCCCAATACGCACCATCTCCATCCACCGTTTGCGACGGCCGCAGTGCAAGGATTTGAGGATCGATCTTGTCTCGACGGCCCTGCGAGGCGTACACGAACGCCGCCAACGTGGGCGCAGTCCCATCGCCAGTGCCTTTGGCAAGTTCAACCGCACGCGCGAGGATGGGTTCCGCCTCGCGTGTTTTCCCCTCGTAGTAGAGGATCTCGCCCAGGTAGGCCATGGCTTTGAACTGGTCGGGATTTCGTGACAGCACTTGTCTCAATTCCTGTTCGGCCTCGGGCGTGCGGCGGAGGTAAAGGAGCATGCGCGCGTGCATCCAGTGGGGCTGGAGCGCCGTGGGATTAAGCTCGATGCAGCGGCGATATTCCTGCTCCGCTTGCTCGTCCAGTCCGGCATAGTGGTAAACGTAACCGAGCAAATTGTGGATCGGTTCTTGATTGGGAGCCATGCTCAGAGCCTGGCGCAGGGTTTGAATCGATTCCACGTTCTTGCCTGTCTCGCCATACAGGCCACCGAGAGCCGTCAGCGCCTCGACCGAATGAGGATCGAGTTGCAGAGCATGTCGAGCGGCTTCTTCAGCCGCAGCCAACTCCCCATCGGAGGGCCGAAAATTGGCGATTTCTATAACATAGAAACGGCTGAGCGCCGCATAGGCCTGGGGGAAAGACGGGTCCTTGGCAATGGCCTCTTTGAGAGCGGCTTCGCCCTCATGAAGTATTTCTTGTCGCGAGCGCATGAGGTAATCGTTCCAGTCGTAGAGCGCCTGGAGGTAGAGGTTATAGGCCTCAGGAGATTTCGTCATGGAGGAAGTCATGGAAGCGTGCTCGGCCTCCGAGACCTGGACCTTCAGCCCTTCGACCACTTTCTGCGCCACCTCGTCCTGGAACTTCAGCATGTCGTCGCCATGTAAATCGTATTGCCCGGCCCAGCGCGTGGACTGGGTTTTCGGGTCGATGAGTTGCACCGAAACGCGGACGACGCTGCCGTTATGCTGAAATGTTCCCGCCAGGATTGAATCCACGCCGAGGTCTTTTGCCACCTGCGTCGGATCAGGGGGCGCCTGCACATATTTCAGCACCGAACTCGTGGGCCGCACGGCGAGATTCTGGAGAGGCGCCAGGCGGCTGATGATGGCGTCGGCCATGCCAATCCCCCAGCTTTCGTTCGCCGCTGCTCCCGCCAGGTCTCGGAAGGGAAGCACCGCCAGGGTGTGAACGGCTGGTTGCGTCGGCGCGGAGGTCGCGGGTGCTGGGAGTGTCGGGGCGAGAGAGTGCTTGTACAAAAGCACGCTTCCTACGAGCGCCAGACCGAAGGCGATTACCCCGATCACGATCCATTTCCCCGAAGCGCTTCTTGTAGCGGTCGCAGCCGCAGCCGGCGGCGCAGTGACGGCGGCGGATCGCCCTGATTCTCTATCACGCTTCAGACGCTTCAAATCCGCCAGCAGGTCGGAGGCGGTCTGGTAGCGCAGCCTGCGGTCTTTCTCCAGCGCCTTGTTCACAATTTCTTCGAGCTTCGCGGGGAGCTCGGGATTCAGCCGCACGGGCGAGACCGGAGCGCTGTTCAGGATGGCGTCGAAGATCACCGCCGTGGTATTGCCGGCAAACGCCGGCCGCGCCGTCGCCATCTCGTAGAGGACCGCGCCGAACGAAAACAGGTCCGTGCGCGGATCCAACTCTTCGCCGCGCGCTTGCTCGGGCGACATGTACGCCACGGTCCCCATCGCCGTGCCCGGGCTGGTGAGGTGTTCGGGTTCAAGTGATGCGGTAGCGCCAATAGTCGCGGCATTTTCCTCAGCGCGGGACGGTAGGGGCACGCCATGGCGTGCCCCTACGCCTGTTTGCTTTGCCAGCCCGAAGTCCAGGATCTTAGCCTGCTCGCGCGTGGTGATGAAGATATTCGCCGGCTTGATGTCGCGGTGCACGATGCCCTTGGCATGCGCCGCCTCCAGCCCATCGGCAATTTGGATGGCCAGGTCCAGCAGCGTGTCCAACTCTAGCGGCGCTCGATGAGCGCCGATGTCCGGGCGGCGGTCATCCCCGCGGAAGCGGGGACCTGCCGCTACAGCGCTAAGCCGACGCTTGAGCGTCTGGCCCTCGAGCAATTCCATGGCGATGAAGGGCCGGCTCTCATACTCGTTGATTTCGTGAATCGTGCAGATGTTGGGGTGATTCAACGCCGAGGCCGCGCGCGCTTCCCGCCGGAACCGTTCCAGCGCCTGGGGATTCTGCGCCCAGTCTGCCGGCAGGAACTTGAGGGCGACGAAGCGGCCCAGATTGAGGTCCTCCGCCTTATAAACCACACCCATCCCGCCGCCGCCCAGCTTTTCGACGACGCGATAGTGGGCAATCGTCTTACCGATCAGCTCATCTTAGAGGGATTGGGGATTCAACGCAATGGGTAGGCCGCTTCAGCGTGCGCATCATGTCCCCATGGCCTTTTAGGTTGGTGTGCGCCCAAGCTGCGAGCTAACGCAACAAAGCTGCCAGGCAGAAAAGTAAAGGGCGGGGAAGCGTTCTCCCCGCCCTTTCTTCTTTCGACTTTCGACCTTTGACTTTCGACTGCTCTCTCAGTACATCCCGCCGCCCATGCCGCCCGGAGGAGGTCCTGCATGCTTCTCTTCTTTCTCCGGGATTTCGCTGACCAGCGCCTCGGTGGTGAGCATGAGGGAGGCGATGGATGCAGCGTTGAGCAGCGCGGTGCGCGTGACCTTGGTGGGGTCGATGACGCCGGCCTCGACCAGGTCGCTGAAGGTTTCGCTCTGCGCGTCGAATCCAAAGTTCGCGTTGTTGTTATTGCGCACCTTCTCGGCCACCACGGCGCCTTCGTGCCCGGCGTTCGCGGCGATCAAGCGGAGCGGCTCTTCGAGCGCCCGCTTGACGATGTCGATCCCGATCTGCTCGTCGCCTTCGGCCTTGAGCTTCTCGAGCGCCGGAATGCTGCGCACCAGGGCCACCCCGCCGCCCGGCACGATGCCTTCCTCGACGGCCGCCTTCGTGGCGTGCATGGCGTCCTCGACGCGAGCCTTCTTCTCCTTCATCTCGGTCTCGGTCGCCGCGCCCACCTTGATCTGAGCAACGCCGCCGACCAGCTTCGCCAGCCGCTCCTGGAGCTTTTCGCGGTCGTAGTCCGAAGTTGTCTCCTCGATCTGGGTCCGGATCTGCTTCACGCGGCCTTCGACCTCGGAGTTCTTGCCCGCACCCTCGACGATGGTGGTGTTGTCCTTGTCGATGGTGATTTTTTTGGCGCGGCCCAGGTCGTCGAGCTTCACGTTCTCGAGCTTGATGCCCAGGTCTTCCGTGATCGCCTTGCCGCCCGTAAGAATGGCGATATCCTCGAGCATCGCCTTGCGGCGGTCGCCGAAGCCCGGCGCCTTCACCGCGCAGCATTGCAGCGTCCCGCGCAGTTTGTTGACCACCAGGGTCGCCAGCGCCTCGCCTTCCACTTCCTCCGCGATGATGAGGAGCGGCTTCCCGGCCTTGGCGATTTGCTCGAGCAGGGGCAGGAGGTCCTTCATCGAGCTGATCTTCTTCTCGTGGATGAGGACCAGCGCGTTTTCCACCACGCACTCCATGCGCTCGGGGTCGGTGACGAAGTACGGAGAGAGATAGCCGCGGTCGAACTGCATGCCCTCGACTACTTCGAGCGAAGTCTCCATGGTCTTGGCTTCTTCGACCGTGATCACCCCGTCTTTGCCGACCTTCTTCATGGCTTCAGCAATGATGCTGCCGATGGTGTGGTCATTGTTCGCCGAAACCGCGCCCACCTGCGCGATCATGGCGCCCTCGACGGGCTTGGAGAGCTTGTCGAGTTCGCCCTTCACGTGCTTCCTCGTGCCGTCCTTCTGGATTTCATCGTAGCCGCACACGGCCCGCACCGCCATCTCGATGCCCCGCTTGATGGCCATAGGATTCGCGCCCGCCGCTACCGTCTTCACGCCCTCGCGGTAAATCGCCTGCGCCAATACGGTCGCGGTCGTGGTGCCGTCGCCCGCCACGTCCGAGGTCTTCGAGGCCACCTCACGCACCATCTGCGCGCCCATATTCTCCAGCGGGTCTTTCAACTCGATTTCCTTCGCCACGGTCACGCCGTCCTTGGTAATCGTGGGGGAACCGAATTTCTTATCCAGAACCACGTTGCGCCCCTTGGGGCCCAACGTCACCTTCACAGCGTCCGCCAGCTTATTCAGTCCCCGCAGAATAGCCTGGCGGCTTTCTTCGCCGTGGACGATCTGTTTTGCGTTTGCCATCTTACCTCCCTCCAGATTTTCCTTTCCGCCCGGCCGCCTGGGCCGGTCGCGGGGTCTTGCAGATTCAGGTTTGCCACGGCGGCGCACTCGCCCTGCCGTGACGGGTGATAAAAGCGGATTACTTCTTGCCACCCGCGGCCGACTTCGCCGCTTCGATCACTCCCAGCACTTCGTCCTCGCGCAGAATCAAGTATTCGTGCTCTTCGATCTTGATCTCGGTGCCGGAGTATTTTCCGAACAGGATTCGATCCCCCGCTTTCACGTCCAGAGGGATCACCTTCCCGTCCTCCGTCTTCTTACCTTTCCCAACGGCGATCACTTCCCCCTCCTGCGGCTTCTCTTTCGCCGAGTCAGGGATAATGATGCCGCCTTTGACGGTTTCTTTCTCCTCGATACGCTTGATGAGGAGTCGATCATGAAGAGGTCTTACCGTCATCGTCACATCTCCTTTCGTTCTAGTGTTTCCGCCGGCTGGGTTGACCCCACCCGGAGAATCTCGAAAAATTGCGATTTCACGCCCAAAGATAGCTGGTTTGAATCGCTAAGCCCTTTCGGTGCTTAGCGTTGGTTAGGCCAAAGGTAAATCAGGCCACTCAGCACTCCAGGTTTAAGAGTGCTAATTTAGCCAGAATGGCGGTCTTTGTCAAGATGGAAAATTCGGTACGCGACCTTGGATTGGCACTCGCACGAAGGGAGTGCTAAATTCCGGGCGAGTCACGCGAACTCTCCAGGCCGGGAATCAGGAAGTTGGCCAAGGCTGCAATAGATCCCAAGGCTAGACTAACACGCTGAATCCCAATTGGTTACGAGGGCGTTTCGCACACCTCTTGTGGGGACGCCAGGCCGCCGGCGATTGTGCGCCAGCCAACCTTGACCTATAATGGCTCGCCATGCGGCCAACTCCGACTGTTCCTTTCGCCTATGACTCGCGGCGAATTTCCATCATGGTCTGCCTTGCACTCGCCCTGAGCTTGGTTTCCAACGGCCATGCTTCGCAAGCGACGGGCGCTTCCAGACAGCCCGCCGGTCAAGCCCCGCCGGCGACGCAGGATGCTCCCGCGGCGCAGCAGGCCGAAGCGCCCGAGCCCCCGCCTGTCGATCAGGACCTGCTTCGAGTTCAGTCTGCCCTAGCCGCGGTCAAGGCCCCTAATGTGCGGGCGCTCGCCGCCGCTTTGGGCTTGGAGCTTCGGAAGGAGGTTGACACGACCTGCAGCGCCGCGGGCAGCCGGTTGGAAGAGGTGGGCGACCTGGATGGCGGCAGATTTCCCGAGGTTGTGTTGATCCGCCAACTCTCCGAACTCGACGCTTCGGGCGGACCTCCACCGTCTGAATCATGGGGGCTTTTTCTGCTGGCCTGGGGTGGCGCGGGCTGGAAAGCCTCACGCCTGGGGGCCATTACCGAGTCATGCCAAATCCAGGTAATCCAGTTGGCTCGGCGCCGGCGCGCCATTGTTGTGATCACGCCTCGGGAAGAGGACAATTTGCTCTATCCCGCCGTTTACGGCCTCAAAGGTCACGAAGCGGCGCTGCTCTGGGATGGCCAGTCGGATAATAGCCTTTTCCACGGGACTGCGCAGAGTGTTGTCAAATTTCGTCTGACGGGGACTGCGGCCGAAATGGTGATTACGGGGCGCGCCGACCCCGGTCTGCTCGATTTCGCTTCGGGCGGCCGCCGCGGCTTTGAGGTGACGACCGAATATCACTGGGACGGTCGCGCGTACGTTCCCGGCCAGACGCACTTCACCGCCAATCCGGATTACACGCTCTATCAATTTATCGCGGCGCTCCACCTGCACGATTTCCGCGCCGCTTACGCGCTGGTGGCCCCCGCAAAGTTCATGCACGCTGACGCGCCGACAGTCGACACCTTTCGCCAATACGTCCAGAAGAACTGGCCGGAGTTTCTCGACGACCAGATTTTCGTGGCACGCGAGACCCGCGCGAGCACGGCCGACGACTTTGCGTTTATCCTTCCGGAGAAGCACTACGTTTACCGTCCGGCCTTCAGCGCCGATGGGAAGCTTCTGATTGACTTGGTACGTGAAACCGAGGCTGCCGCGGATAACCCGTAGCCGAACGAAGAAGAATAGAAAGGCAAAAGTCCAGAGTTAAAGGTCGAAGGTCAAAGGTCGAAAGTAAATGCCGCAGGTTTTCTTACTTTCGACATTCAACTTTCGACTGTCGACTGTTTTCTCCCCTTGGCGCATCCTCATCGATTTTCGGACGTGACGGGCTTCGTGCTCGCGGGTGGCGCCAGCCGGCGCATGGGCCGCGACAAGGCGCTGCTGGCGCTCGGACACGAAACGATTCTCCAGCGCCAGGTTCGCACCCTGCGCGCAGTTTGTGATGGCGTGGTGGTGATTGGCTCGCCGGAGCGCTACTCAGGTCTGGCGGGGCCGGTGATTCCGGACGACTTGATAGGCGGGGGCCCACTGAGAGGAATCTACACCGGCCTGCGCCACACGCGCACCGAGTTCAATCTCTTCCTGGGTTGTGATCTGCCGTTCATGCAGGCGCGATTCCTGCGCGTCCTTGCCGCGCGGGCGCTCGAAGACGGCGCCGACGTGACCGTTCCGCAAACCCTGGACGGGTGTCTCCAAACCCTCTGCGCTGTGTACCGGCGGCATGCGCTGGGTGCGATCCGCAGCAGGCTGGCGGCGGGCGAAAACATGATCCGCCGCGTCTTCCCCCGCATTCACTGCCGGGTCGTCGAGTGGCCGGAAATCGCGCGCGCCATTTTTTCGCGCCGCATCTTTGATAATATGAATACGCCCACCGATTACGAGACGGCGAAACGAATGACGAGTTTCGAATTATGAATTCTGAAACGAGGCGACGGGAGGTGATGCCGTAAGCACAAATCAAAGTCCTTGGTTTTCGGCTTTATAATTCAGAATTCATAATTCATAATTTGCTCATGCTCGCTCACACCGACTTACAATCCGACTCCCGCCCTTACATTGAGTTCGTGCGCGTGTCCAAGTCGTTCGAGGACCAGCCCGTCCTGGTTGACGTGAGTTTCGAAGTCCGGCGCGGTGAAATGGCGGTAGTGCTGGGCAAGAGCGGCGTGGGCAAGAGTGTAACCCTCAAGCACATTCTCGGCTTCCTGCAGCCCGATGCCGGCCAGGTTTTTGTCGCCGGGCGCGAAGTCAGCCGCTTGAGCGAGGCCGAGCTGATGGACATTCGCCGCCGCGTGACCATGGTCTTTCAATCCGGCGCGCTTTTCGATTCGCTGACGGTAGGTGAGAACGTGGCGTATCCGCTGCGCGAGCGCGCCGGGCGCGGCCTGATGAGCGACAACGAAGATGCTATCCAGGCCCGCGTGGACGAGTTGCTGACCCTGGTGGAACTGGAAGGTGTCAAAGACCTGGCGCCGTCGGACCTGAGCACGGGAATGAAACGCGCCGTGGCCATTGCGCGCGCGCTGGCCGCCGAGCCCGAGGCCATTCTGTTCGACGAGCCCACCACTATGGTCGATCCGCTGATGGCGCAGGCCATCGGCGACCTGATTCTGAAACTCAAGCGGCAAACCGGCCTGACTTCGGTGGTGGTCACGCACGACATGAAGCTGGCGCGCAAGCTCGCGGACCGCGTCGTCTTCCTGGTGGACGGGCGCGTGGCGTTTTTCGGCCCGGCGCGCGAACTCGACAGTTCTCAGGAGCCCGTCGTCCGAGATTTCATTCGACTGGATGAAGTGTCGTTTCTGAAATCGGGTTGAGAGTTCAGGGTTGAGGGTTGAGAGTTGATCCCGATTTTTGACACTTAGCGCTCAACCCTCAACCCTCAACCCTCAACATCTCGACTCCTGACTCGCCATCACATGCGCTCCAAGCCTTCCATGACTCTCGACCGCGTCCTCTCGCGCTTCGGCGTGGCGTCGCGGACAGCGGCGCGCGAGGCCATTGTCGCCGGCCGGATGAAAGTGAACGGCCGCGTCGTCCGCGACCCGGACTTGTGGGTGCAGCCGGAACGCGATGCCTTCCACTTCGATGGCCGTAGCCTCAAACCGGCGCGCAAGCGGTATTTGCTTTTTTATAAGCCCAAGGGGGTTATTACCAGCCACGGCGATCCCGACGGACGCAAGACGGTTTACGATTGCCTGGGCGAAGAGCGCGCCTGGGTCTCGCCCGTGGGTCGCCTGGACAAGGGCACTTCGGGGCTGCTCCTGCTCACCAACGACACGGAATTCGCGGACCTCATCGCCAGTCCAGAGTCGCGCATCCCAAAGACTTATCTCGTAAAGACCAGCGGGCTCCTGGGCGATGACGTGATCGCGAAGCTCAGTGCGGGCGTGGAAATGAAGCGCGGCGACTGGGTGCGGCCGCGGAGCGTCCGGCGCTTCGAGGATCGCGGGAAATATACCTGGCTCGAAGTCGTCCTGACGGAAGGGAAGAATCGCGAAGTGCGCCGTATGCTCGAAGCGGTGGGCTACAAGGTGCTCAAGCTGGTGCGCATTCGCATTGGGCCGCTGACGCTCGAAGGGCTGGAAGTCGGCAAGTGGCGCGAGCTCTCGCCCGCGGAAATCCACGCCCTCAGGAAATCCGGCGCCTCCGGACCTCCATCCCCGGTCTCATGAGCCGCTGCAATTTCGCGTTGTAGTGCCGCTCAACGGAGTCGAAGGAAATCTTCCAAGCTGAACCCTGCGTCTCTCAGGATGCGCGTCGCGAGGCCGCGGCCGACGTCACAGCCTGTGTGCACAGGTACGGTCACGGACACATTACGCGCGGGATGCCATAAGGTGAGATGACTGCCCGCTTGGCGGTCTTACACGAAGCCGTGAGCCTTAAGAAACCGCACCAGTTCACGGGCCGTCAATTGAGGCATACGGCTCATTCAGGAACTGCCACCCTTAACTCCTCGACGTGCGCGACACGGTCATTCTGCGGAACAGGCTGGGCGTGAGCCAGCATGGAGGCCAGATGTTGTTCGACGGCTTCGCGAATATTGCGCTTCGCTTCTTCGATGGTCTTGCCATTGCTGAAGCAGCCCGGAACGTTCGGCGTATAGGCGTAGTACCCCTCGTCTTGTGGTTCTTTCTCGATGACGATTTGAAGGGAATAGAACTTCATCATCTGCCTCCCCCGCGAATCCCCCGATCTTTAGAGTCAAGGCACCTATCGGGCCCCAAGTTCAGGGTTTCGGAGTTCCAAGCACCCGTGAGTGTACACCGAAAAGCGGGCTGTCAGCCAACAGAGCACTGATACGGGCCTACAGATGCCATATAGAATCCTGAGAAGGAGAACGTCTATCGAAATGTTCCGACCGGATCGACAATCAGCTTTCAAACAACGATTCAACAAACTCTTGGGGATTAAACGGCAACAGGTCATCAAGCTTCTCGCCGATGCCGACGAACTGGATGGGCAGGCCGAGTTCGCGCGCGATGGCGACGACGACGCCACCCTTGGCGGTGCCATCGAGTTTGGTGAGGACGATGCCAGTGGCGCCGGCGTGTTCGACGAACTCGCGCGCCTGCGCCAGGCCGTTCTGGCCGGTGGTGGCGTCGAGAACCAGGAGGACTTCGTGGGGGGCGCCGGGAATTTCGCGGGCGGCGATGCGGCACATCTTCTCGAGTTCCGCCATTAGATTGTACTTGGTGTGCAGCCGCCCGGCGGTATCGACAATCACCACGTCGTGATGGCGGGTCTTGGCGGCGCGCAGCGCGTCGAACAGCACCGCAGCGGGATCGGCGCCGGACTTCTGCTTGATGATCTCGATGGCGAGCCGCTGCGCCCAAATTTCGATTTGCTCGTTGGCGGCGGCGCGAAAGGTATCGGCAGCGCAGAGCAGCGGCTTGCGGCCTTGCTGGAGGTAGTGGTTCGCGAGTTTGGCGATGCTGGTGGTTTTGCCCACGCCGTTTACGCCCACCACAAAGACGACTGCGGGCTGGCCGGGCGGTGGCGGTTTGGGCGCGGGCGCGTTGGCGCGTCCGGCGGCGGGATTCTCGAGGATGCGCTGAATCTCCTGCTCGATGGCGGTGCGCACCTGGCGCGGCTCGGTGAGCTTCTGCCGGCTGACCTGGTCGCGTAGAGCGGCGAGAATTTCGCTGGTGGTCTTGACGCCCAGGTCGGCGGTGATCAGCGTCGCTTCCAGGTCGTCGAGGACCGATTGATCGACGGTCTGTTTCCCTTCGACGATTTCCTCGATGCGCTCGACGAGTTGCGCTTTGGTAGAGGCCACCGCCTGCTTGAGGCGATCGAAGAGGCCGGGCTTCTTTTCCTTCTGGCCGGAACCGAACAGGCTGATGGGCATGACTTAATCATTCTAGCGTGAAGTGCGCGCGCGTGGGCACGAAATCCGTAAGGGCACGCCATGGCGTGCCCCTACGGTTCATAGCGGCGATGTCCTCATCGCCGCCCGCCGGTGCGGACACCGGCGCTACAGCCGCAGACGCTCCATCGCCGTTCATAGACCGGCGCTGCAGCCGGCAATCAGCGATCGTCAATCAGTTTAGCTGGCGGCCTGAGGGATGGCTTCGACGGTGGCGCGGCGCGATTCGTACTTGGCGAGCGCACCCTTGGTGTAAGCGGAGTGCAGCGCGTCCACGACGATGGGGTCGTATTTGGAGCCTGCGAGTTTGCGTAGAATTTCCAAGCCACGCGTAAACGGCGAACCCGGTTGGTAGGGGCGGTCCGTGGTTACGGCGTCGAAGGTGTCGGCGGCGGCGATGATGCGCACCATCAGTGGCAACTCGTCTCCGGAGATGCCGTCGGGATAGCCCTTGCCATTCAAGGCCTCATGGTGCCAGCGGATTCCGGGAAGCATTTCGTTGAGCTGCTTCACCTGGCGCACGATTTCATATCCCATGACCGTGTGCCGCTTCATGACCTCGAATTCTTCGTTGGTCAACACTCCGGGTTTTTTCAGCACGCGGTCTTCGATGCCGATTTTGCCCACGTCGTGGAGGGTGGCGGCGATGCGGATCTTGTCGACTTCCTCCTCCGGCAGTCCCAATTCCCTGGCCAGGATCGTGGAGTACGCGGAGACGCGCCCCGAATGGCCCTTGGTGTAGGGGTCCTTGGCGTCGACCGCCGCCGCGATCATCTCGATGGAATCGAAGAACAGTTGGCGGTTTTGCTCCTTCTCCGACTGCAAATCGCCGATGAAGTGCTGGATATCCTCGGCCATCTGGTTGAAGGTCTCAGCGAGCTCGCCGATTTCCGTCCGGCTGTGAATATCGGCGCGTTGGCTGAAGTCGCGTTGAGCGATGGAGCGCGCGGCTTGCGTCAGCAGGTCAATGGGGCGGGTAATGGTTTTGGCGGCGAGGAATCCCACAACCACACTGATCAGCACCATCAACACGCCCCACCACATCGTCTGCCGCTGCATCTCGGTGACGGTGTAGTACGCCTCGCTGACTTTCTTTTGCACGATGACGCCCCAGCCGAGTTTCTGCGTGGGGGCGTACGTACCGAGCATGGGGACCATCTGGCTGCCTTGGCGGAGGTCGAAGACCGAGGTCTCCGCCACGCGTGCCCGGCCGCGCCAAGCGAGAAATTTCTGCACAATCGGCACGTCGACCATATCCAGTCCGGCAACGTTCTTGTCGGGATCGGATGAGGATACCAGGCGGCCTTGGTTATCCACGACATAGGCCTCCAGACCCGACTGCTCGCTGGTTTCTTCTAGCTCGCGAGTGATGGGAGCGAGGGTCACCACGGCACCCACCATGCCGCGGAACTGATTGCGCACGGTGATCGGCTGGGCCATGATCATCACCGATTCGTTGGCCCCGGAGCGTAGCACAGTGATGGGATTGCTCTGGTAACCCTGACCCTGGTGCGCCGCCAGAAAGGCAGCCTCGAGGGCTTTGCGGACGAAGGCGTCACCGGTAGCGTTGAAATTTCCTGCCCAGGTCCCGCGCATTTCATCGTTCAATACGGTGGCGTAGAGGACAGTAGGGCGGTCGGTCGGGTTGACGAAACTAGCCAGCTCGGTTTGCAGTTCCGAACTCGTAGAGTAATTGGCCTTCGCGATTTGGGCGGCGACCGGAGTGACCGTATCGAAGAACTCCTTGAGTTGCTGGTTCAGGTTATCCATGTAGAGCGAGATGACCTGGGCCAGCCGGCGTGAGGTGGTCGTCTGCAATACCCCCTCCTGCGTTTCCAGCTTCTCCCGGTTCATAGACAGCATCTTCCTTCCATAGAACCAGAGCGGCGCGACACTCGCGCCGATGAGAATCAGCAGGATGACGTAAAGGAGCCGCAGTCGCGTCGGCTTGTGTGCTTTCATCAGAGGCCCTTTTAACACATTTTACCGGAGGGAGGCTAGCAATTCAATAAGGTGCTATACTCTTCTGCGTTGCAGGGCTTGAGCCGAAAACTGATATTCGGTTGACGCAAGGCCGCAGGGCGGTCTGCCAACGCGCCATTTCTAAGCCCGGAGGTCACGGCTCGAACCTAATTTTGCAGCGTGGAGAGTGCCGATGTATCCCGAAGAGATGGTTCACCCGATGCGCGAGGAGATGACTCGCATGGGCTTTCGCGAGGCGTGCACGCCCGAGGAAGTAGACGAAATTCTGGGTCAGTCGAAGGGCACCGTTCTCATGTTCGTGAACTCGATCTGCGGTTGCGCCGCGGGGCGTGCGCGGCCAGCGGCAGAACTGGCCCTCGCTCATCCGGTGCGCCCGGACGTGCTGGCGACGGTCTTTGCGGGACAGGACGGCGCCGCCACCGCGCAGGCGCGTCGCTACTTCACGGGTTACCTGCCTTCATCCCCTCAGATTGCGCTGCTGCGAGACGGCAAGCTGGTCTTTATGCTCGAGCGGCACAACATCGAGGGCCGCATGCCGGAAGAAATCGCCGAAGATTTGATGAACGCCTTCGACCGCTTCTGCACGCCGGCGGAGAGCCCCGCCAGCAATCGCTGAAACGCGCAGGGGATTGCTTCCTCATTCTTCCTTTAGCGTACGCTCCATGAGTTCACGTATGGCGTCGCTGGGGGAGACGTGTCCTTCCAGAATGCGATGGACCTGCTGGGTGATGGGCATCTCGACGCCGTGCCGGGCGGCGAGAGCCACAGTAGCCGTCGTCGTCTTCACGCCTTCGGCCACCATGCGCATCGAGCCGATAATCTCGGGAAGCTTGCGGCCTTTGCCCAGTTCGACGCCCACCGAGCGGTTGCGGCTGAGGTCGCCGGTGCAGGTGAGCACCAAGTCGCCCATGCCCGCCAGGCCTGCGAGCGTCTCGCGTCGCGCGCCCAGCGCGCACGCCAGGCGGCAAATCTCCGCCAGCCCGCGCGTAATGAGGGCTGCGGTGGGATTGTGTCCGAGTCCTAACCCCTCGATGACCCCGGCGGCGATGGCGATGACGTTCTTGACCGCGCCGCCGATTTCGACGCCTACCATGTCGCTGGAAGTGTAGAGCCGCAAAACGCGCGAGGAGAATTCCCGCTGCACCAACCGCGCCGCGTCCGCGTCGTCCGAGGCCACGACCACCGCCGTGGGATCGCCTCGAACCACTTCCTGCGCGAAGCTTGGCCCGGAAATGGCGCAGAGACGGGGCGGAAATTTTTCTCCCACGACGCTCAGGATGATTTCACTCATGCGCATCAGGCGGTCGGTATCCAGCCCTTTTGTGGCGCTCACGAAAATCATCTCGGGACGGAGATGATTGAGCATCTTTTCGTAGAGGCTCCGGCAGACGTGCGAGGGCATGACCGTGAGGACGATCTCCGCGCTCGCCAGCGCCTCGGCCAAATCGCCGGTGGCGACGATGCTTTCCGGCAGCGAGATGCTCGGCATAAACAAGGCATTTTCGCGGTGGGTGCGAATGCTCTCGACCACCTCCGGTTCGTACGCCCACAGGGATACGCGATGGCCCAGGTTGGCGAGCGTCGCCGAGAGGGCCGTGCCCCAGTTGCCAGCGCCAATGACGGCGATGTTCTTCATAGGAAAAGTCGTCAGTTGTCAGTGGTCAGTCGTCAGTAGCAACCTAATGCACCGGCGGGCCGCACCGGACAACTGACTACTGACTTCTGGCTTCTGACTTCTTCTTCCCCACCCGATTCTCCGTCCCGCTCAGCAGCCTCCGGATATTCGCGTGATGCCGTGCGATGATAACCGCAGCGGC
The DNA here is from genome assembly GCA_020072925.1 of Terriglobia bacterium. GTDB lineage: Bacteria > Acidobacteriota > Terriglobia > UBA7540 > UBA7540 > JAIQGA01. The sequence goes on from JAIQGA010000138.1 coordinate 16,640, forward strand.
GCCCGCCGCGCCCAAAATGATCGGCAGGGGCGCATGCTTCATGAAGTGCACCAGCACCGGGAAGGCTGCCGTGGCAAGAATTGACCCGAGGGAAATATATCGCCAGATGGCCACGATGATGGCGAAAATCACCAGCACCAGTCCAACCTGGATAGGCGCGAGGGCGATGAACACGCCCACGCCGGTCGCCACGCCCTTGCCGCCGCGGAATTTGAGCCACACGGGAAAGCAGTGACCGCAAACCGCCGCCACGGCCGCGGCTGCCTCCCAGACCGGGTTGTGGCCTGTCCACATTCCCGCCAGCAACACCGCCGCGATGCCTTTCCCCACGTCGAAGATGAAGGTGGCCACGAAGCCGAGGATACCGAGGTTCCGCATCACGTTGGTGGCGCCAATCGAGCCGCTGCCCGTGGCGCGCACGTCGATCCCTTTCTGCCAGCGCACGATCAGGTAGCCAAAAGGAATCGAGCCGAGTCCGTAGGCAAAGATTGTGGTCAACCAGCCGGGCATGTCACCTTCGAGAGTGCGGGGTTCGGGCCGCGAAAATTGAAACTATGAAGGATGAAGGATAAAGGATGAAGTGTGAAGGGTAAAGTGTAAAGGGTAAAGCGTAAAGCGTGAAGGAAACAACCTTACATGCCACCCTAAACACAAGCTCAGCCTGTTCATTTACCCTTTACCTTTTACACTTTACACTTTGGCTTTTACTCTTCACCCTTCCGCGTGGCTTCTCAACGCGGGAAGCGCATGACTTTGAGGTATTGCGCCCCGTGCGGCGAGAGTCGACTTTCGAACAGAAAGAATTCCGAGACTTCGAAACGGCCCAGGTCGGGGGCCTCGCGGGGCAGCAAGCTCTGCAGGGCCGGCTGGGGACGGGGAACCTTGAAGCGTGCCAGCGTCAGGTGCGGCGTGAACGACCGCTGCTCGCGCGGGAAACCGATGCGCTCCATCGCGGCTTCGACCCGGTCTGTAAGTTCCGCGAGCGCGGGCGGCGCTTCGAGTCCTGCCCAGAAGACCCGTGGTCGCCGCGCATCAGGGAAAAATCCGAACCCCTCTACTTGAACCGAAAACGCCGGAAAACCTCCCAGAGCCGCCAGCGCTTCGGAGACCTGCTTCACTTGCGCGTCAGAAATTTCGCCGAGGAATTTCAGCGTGAGATGAATTCCCTCCGGCCGCGTCCAGCGAGCGTCGGGGCAGGCGGCGCGGAACGCCGCCTGATGTTGAGAGAGCGCGGCATGGATCGGTTCCGGCAGATCGATGGCAATGAACGCGCGCATGGGAAAAGGCAGGGATTAGGGATCAGGGATTAGGGATTAGGGGCTGGGGACTGGGGGCTGGGGGCTGGGTGCTAGGAACTAAGGAGAGACCATGCCATGCTGATTTGGCAATTACTTGTCGAATTCCTGGAACCCGGGGCTCACCTCCAACCATCTCCTGGCCGCTACCTACCACCTGCCACCTAATCCCCAATCCCTAATCCCTAGTCTTTAGTCTTTGATTCTCCGTCGAATCATCTCCAGCGCCACCTGTGAGGCCCAATGGCGGATGCGTTCGCGCGAGCCGGGAAAGCGGAACTCGCGAACCTGGGTCCCACGCTCGTCGGCGAGTGCGACAAACACCAGGCCCACGGGCTTCTCCGGGGACCCGCCGCTGGGCCCAGCGATACCGGTGATGCCGACACCGATGGAAGCTCCGGCGCGCGACCGAATGCCTTCGGCCAACGCCTGCGCGACGGGCTGTGAGACGGCGCCGTGCGCTTCCAGCATCGCCTGGGGAACTCCCGCGAGTTTGGTCTTCAGCTCATTGCTGTAGCACACCACCCCGCCCAGAAAAAAGCTCGAGCTGCCCGGCGTGCGGGTCAAGCGTTCGGCCAGAAGCCCGCCCGTGCAGCTCTCGGCAACAGCGGCCGTCTTCTGGCGCATGATCAGGTACATTCCCACCACTTCCTCGAGACTCTCGCCTTTATTAGAAAAAATGCGGTCGCCCAAGGTGAGCTCGATCTTGTCGCCCAGTTCCGCGAGCATGGCTTCCGCTTCCTGCTCGCTAGCTCCTCGCGCCCGCAGGTGGATCTCAATAGCGCCCGGCGTTGCCAGGAGGGTGGTGGTGGGATTGGAATACGGCCTGTAAATCGGCGCGATGCGCTGGTCCACTTCCGACTCCGCCATGGTCGCCACTTTAACATGGGCTGCACTTCGCGGGGCGGGCCGGGCAGAAGCAGGAGGATGTTGTCGTTGTGTTCGATCCAGATGCCCGGCGCCGTCCCGTTCTTGTTTTCGAGCCAATCGGCGCCTTCGGGGACCTGCGCCTGACGAAGATTGTTCTCAGGCATCGACCGGCCCCAGCGCGCGAAACGCTCCTGAATGCGCTGCCGCACTTCGGGGATTTCGCGCAGTTGTCGCCCGAGGACTTCGGCCACCGTCTCGCGAGTGAGGTCGTCCTCGGTGGGCCCTAAGCCGCCCGTCACGATAATCAGGGGGGAGCGCGCGAGCGCGCTTCGCAGCACGGTGCTCAAGTCGCTGCGCTGGTCGCCAACAATGGTTTTGTAGCGCACCTCGATGCCGAATGTGTTGAGCTTCTCGGTGAGATACAGGGAATTGGTGTCAACGTTGAATGGGGTGAGGAGTTCCGACCCAACCGCGATGATTTCAGCGTCCATAATCGGTCCCGCTGGCGGCCAGTTCTGAGTTCTCGGCAAAAGTAGGAGGAAGCGGTGGCTGCCTCAGACTCGATGTGCCACGCCGCGCTTAGGAGGCAGCCGAAACAGCATTAGGCCATGTCATTCTGAGCGCTTCGTTGTCATCCTGAGCGTAGCGAAGGATCTCGGCAGTTCGGTCAGTGTAAACTCCGCGAAGAATCCCTTCAGTTGCAGGATGAAGCAAATGCCGGGATCCTTCGGCGCCTCAGGATGACAGTTCCGAGGTTTTTCATCATGCTGCTACACAAGCAGCGGCTTGCCTTCGATGCCGACCGGCAGTTCCGCCAAGGCGTTGTTGGTCGCTAGGATCATCGATCCCGGGCGGAGGAAGGCTACCCCCACGATGTTGTTCCCGGACACAAAGAGTTCCGCTCTGGCCTCCGGGGTCAAGCGCACGACGCCACGACGTCCGGCGAGGGACGCCGCCACGTAAAGGTTGTTCTCAATGTCGAATGCCAGGCCTTGGGGCCGCCCCAGCCCGCGATAAAATGAGCTGACTTCGCCTGCATGGGAAATGCGGATCACATGGTCGAAACTGGAGGTTGTGGGACCGGTGACATACAAGTAGCCGCCGGGTCCGAAGGCCAGATGATATGCCGCCACACTGGGCTCGAGCGTCGCGAAGACGAATATCTGCCGGTCGCGATTGATCTTGAAGATCGTTCCTGTGCGGTCTCCCACGTAAAGGTTCTGGTCCTGGTCGAACGCCAGGCCTGTGGCTACGCCCATGCCCTCGGCAAAAACCGAGCGCTGGCCGCTTGGCGTGACTTGGTAAACCGTCCCCTCGGCGCGGCTCGAAACATAGAGTAGCCCGTCGCGGTCGAAGGCCAAGCCGGTGGGATTCATCAGATCGTTGAGGAAGGGATGCAGGGTCCGCTTGCGATCGATCTTGAAGACCGAGACGGGAACCTTCTGGCCGCGGCTGCCACTGAAGGTTGTAAAGACGTTTCCGGCGGCATCGACGGCGGGATTCGCCACGGGGTGGAGATTCTCGCCGATCAGGCGTCCCACGGCGATGGCGGCGGGTGCGCTGATGGCACTGCCCGTATCCACGGTCAGGTTGCCACTCGACACGCCCTCCGGCACCCGCACCACCAGGCGGTTCGGGGAACTCAACAACACACTGCCCGGCTGATCGCCGAACCGCACCAGGGGACGGGTGCGCCCATTCTCTGTGAAGCCGCTCCCTAGAATCGAGACCTCGCCGCCGGAAATCGCCGCCGCCGGCGCCACGCGCTCGATGTAAGGCTTCGGTGACTCTCCCTTGTTCATGGCTTGACCCGGCCTATCCGATTTCTTGAACAGGCTCATCGCAACACGAACCCCGCGACCACCATCACGACGAGGCCATAAATTCCCGCGATCCCATCATCCACCATAATACCCCAGCCGCCGCGAAGCCGCTCAGCGCGTCGCGCCGGAAACGGCTTGATGATGTCGAACGCGCGGAAGAGCAGGAAACCCGCCAGCAACCACATCCATGATGCGCGCGGCCGGGCCAGTAGCGTTACCATCTGGCCCACGACTTCGTCAATCACCACCTGCCCGGGATCGATCCGGCCGAAGAACTTCTCCGCTTCCCCTGCCGCCCAGACACCCGCTGCGAACAGCCCGGCGGCGATGATCCCGATGAGCGCCATCTGCCACGCCACCTGAAGTGGAAGGCGCTCCAGGCCCGCGACGATCAGCACGCCTACCGTCGATCCGGCGGTCCCCGGCGCGATGGGGAAATAACCCGCGCCCGCGCTGGTCGCGATCCACACCGCCAGCCCGCGGCGCGGTTCAGCCACGTTCCTCCTTGGAGTCACGCGGCTTGGTCTCAGCGGCCTGATCCCGATCAGGGGCCTCGAAATGACTCGAAACCCGATAGCGCTCCGACAACCAGTTATCCAGGTCGATCAACTTGCACCGCTCACTGCAAAAGGGCCGATTCGGATTGTCCCTCCAGGTTGTTTCCTTCCTGCAAATCGGGCACCGCATGATCGCGCCTCAAACCGACGCGCCAACCGCCGCCGGCTGAATCTGCACCAGGCGCGGACGCGACGGCGTCGTCGATGCCGGGAGAGCGCGCTCCGCAAAAACCCGTGCCTCCAGTCGCGCGACGAGGTCGTAATCTCCCGCGTCGGTGATGGTGGCCCAGCGGAATTCTCCGGGCTGCGGGTCGCTTCCCGCGAAATCGTTGATCAGCACGCGGCCGTCGATCTCCGGCGCCTGGGTTTCGAGGCGCCCTTCGAAGAGCAATTCGGTTTCGGATGACGGGCCTTCCACGAGCACCGGAAACGTCTGGCCGATTTTCTGTTTCAGTTTGCGAGCTGAAATCCGGCGCTGAACCGCTAGGAGCTTGCGCTGCCGGCGGCGTGCCACGCTCGCCGCAACCTGCCCCGGCAAGGCATAACTTCCGCTCGATTCTTCGTTGGAATAAAGAAAGACGCCGAGGTGATCGAATTGCGCCGCTTCTACAAAATCCAGCAACGTCTTGAAATCCTCCTCCGTCTCTCCCGGAAAGCCCACGATGAACGAGGTGCGCAGCGCGGCGCTTGGGATCGCGGCGCGAATTTTTTCCAGCAGGCGCAGGAAGTGCGTCGCGCCCGAACCGCGCCGCATGAGTTTCAGGACGCGCCCGCTCGCGTGCTGGAGAGGAATATCGAAATACTTTGCGGCTTTGGGCGTTTCCGCCACCGCCGCGATGAGCGCATCGTTCAGGCGGTTGGGATAACAGTAAAGGAATCGCACCCAGACCAGCTCTGGAATTTTACCCAGCTCGCGAAGCAGCGTCGCAAGCCCGTCACTCAGGCCCAGGTCTTCGCCGTAGCTGGTGGTGTCCTGACCGATGAGGGTGATTTCCCGCACGCCCTGCCGCGCGAGGTTCTCCGCCTCGCGCACTACGGAGGCAAAACGCCGCGAGCGGAAACGCCCGCGCATCTGGGGAATTACGCAAAACGAACAGGGATGGTCGCAGCCTTCGGCAATCTTGAGATAAGCGGAATAGGCTGGCGTCGAGAGCACGCGCGGCGTGAATTCATGGTAAAGATAAGGCTCCGCTGCTTCGTCCGGAGTCCGCCGGCCGGCGGCTTCGCCGCAGGCTTCCACCACGCGTTCCAGTTCATTTGTTCCGATCACGAAATCGACTTCCGGAATTTCCTTTAGGATCTGGTCGCGGAAGCGCTCGACGAGGCAGCCGGCAACCACCAATTTCTTTGCCGAGCCAGATTTCTTGTATTCGGCCATTTCCAGGATGGTGTCGATGGACTCGCGCTTGGCGGGATCAATAAAGGCGCACGTATTAACCACAATCACATCGGCCTGGGCGGCATCCGGCGTCAGCTCGTAGCCCTGCTCGGCCAGGACTCCCAGCATCACTTCGCTGTCCACCAGGTTCTTGGGACAGCCGAGACTGACCATTCCGACTTTAAGCATAAGCTCTTTGGATTTTGCGTCGGACCCCGGAGTCAAACGCACCCGACCTGAAAATTTTACCATAAGTTTGCGGAGCGCGAGGGATGTGCATAGGGCTATTGTCCGGCGGTGGGCTTCCAAACGTGAACTGTTTTTTCGGTTGATGCCGCGATATATTCGCTGTTGGGCGAAAAAGCCGCGGTCAGGACTGGCGACTGGCAATCTTCAAGCGTCTGGATAAGCTTGCCGTCCTCGGCCGACCACACGCGCACCGTTTTGTCTTCGCCGGCGGAGACTACCCACTTCCCATCGGGCGAAAACTCGGCCCAATGTACGGGCCCCTGATGGCCGACCAGAGTTTGGAGGAGCTTCCAATCCCCCGCGGAGAAGATGCGAACCTTTCCATCCTCGCACGTGGTCACAACCTTCTTGGCATCCCGGGAGAAAGCCAGACTCATGACCGTGCCCTGGTGCCCGCGCAAGGAGTCCACAAACTTGTGCTCCTTCATCAGCACTACGATCGGGTCCGGTGCCGAGCCCGATCCTACCTGCGCGAGGAGCAACCAGTGCCCGTCCGGAGAGAATTCGAAAAGGTTGGGTTGCTGAGTCAGCGCTGGGAGCTCGAACCGGCCTCCAGTCCCGTTGCGGGCGTTCCACAGGTCGAAGTCGCTGCCCTTGTTCATCCCCAGATATCCGATTTGCGGGAAGTAGAAGACCGGGCCGAATCCGCCTGACGCGCCCACGCCATCGACTCTGCCCGAGAGCTTGTCCTCGTCGATATCCCAGTGGAAGGCGAGCAGCGGCGTCGGCCGCTCGGCTTTGCCCTTCACGCGAATCGTTCCTTGCCCCAGCAGGAAGAGCTGGTTGGAGGCGAGGAAATTGGCGGACTGCAAATCCAGATCGACGATATCGCCAAGGTGCGGTTTCAGCACCTTGCGCACCCCGGCTGAGCCCAGGTCCATCAGCACAATCTTGTCTTCATTGACGACGGCCAGCGCGGAGCTATCGGGCGAGAACGCTCCCGCCGGGGAATACTTCAAGGCCAGATGGCCTTCCACGCGCCCGTGACTGACCCAGATGGGAGTGGTTTTCGGACCCTCGACGGTTTCGACTTGGGCAGGGAGGCGTGGGCTGGCGTAAAGGCACGCCAGCGCAGCAGCCAGGACCGCCCATGAAATCGGGGCGCGCGCGTTCTTGCGACTTCGAATGCTGGTTACGGCGTGACTTGCGGGGCAGGCCAGTTGGTGGTGGTTAGACAATTTCCCCCCGGGAAATGCGGTTCACGAGTTCGCGGTCGGCTTCGAGGAACCGATATTCATGGAGCCTGGCGCGCGGCGCCCAGGCGATCGCTTCAAACACCTGGTTCTGCGGCTCGCCGCGATAGTGCGTGACGGAGAAGAATACGACTTCCACGCAGCGATCGGGATAGCGGTGGCGGAGGCGGAAGACCTCCGCGCCAATCTCCGCGTCGACCGCCAGTTCCTCCGCGAGTTCGCGCCGCAATGACGCTTTCAGATCTTCTCCTTCCCGCACCTTACCGCCAGGAAACTCCCACTGCAAGCCATAAGCGTCCGAACGGTGACGCTGGCAAATCAGGACGCGGTCACCGTCCATTATGATGCCGGCGGTCACGAGAATGGGTTGTGTCTCTTTCACAGGGTTTGTCGACCTTCGTCCGGCCCGCAGAGGAGCTATCAGCCGTCAGCTATCAGCTAAACTATAGGAAACGTCGAAAGTAAAGTTACATTTTCAGTTGGACAAATCAATGACCCCTCACCCGGCCCGTGCGGGCCGCCCTCTCCCCAGGGGAGAGGGCTGTGATTGCAGGTGGCGGAAGCGATTCCAGCCCTCTCCAGGGGGAGAGGGTGGTCGCCGTAGGCGACCGGGTGAGGGGGCTCGTGACTTTTTCATGTTCGTCTAGATTAGAAAACCACTCTTGCTGACCGCTGATAGCTGACGGCTGAAAGCTGAAAGCTCCGTATTAACGTTCGCCATCTTGCCGTACAGAACTGACCACGGACGACGGACCACGGACTAAAGCTTTTGCGCAAGGATCTCCGCCACGCCTTCGAGCAGGATTCGATCCGCTTCGGTGAAGGCTGCGGGCGCGTCGCTGTCGATATCGATTTCGCCGAGCACGCTCCCACCGCGCGCGATGGGCACCACGATCTCCGATCGCGTCTCTAGGCTGCAGGCCAGATAGCGCGGGTCCGCGTTGACGTCGTCCACGATGACCGTCTGGCCGGTGGAGGCCGCGGCGCCGCAGATGCCCTTGTCGAGCGGAATGCGTGTGTGCGGCGTGGGTTTGCCGATGTAAGGGCCGAGAACCAGTTCGCCGTTTTCGAGCAAATACACGCCCACCCACTGATAGTGATCTCGCTCGCGCTTCAGCAACCCCACCGTCTCCGCCGTCAGAATCTGCCCATCATGGGCTGCGGCGGCAATACGCCGGACCGCATCGAGGATCGCCCAGGATTCCATCATTCTATCCTCTCGGTATTCGTCTGCTTCTTTGGCTCCTGCTCGCGCCAGCTTTTTCACTGATTGGCCGCAGCCTGCGGCGAAAGCTCTTCACGGGCATCGGCGCGGGCGCGAAAGATCCCCGGAACGATTCTACTGGAGCAGTGCAAAAGCGCCAAGTGCCCGTGTCAACGAGCGCAGGAAACGCCAACAAGGTTGTCATCCTGAGCACCAGCGAAGGATCCCGGCGGTGCGGAAAAGGCAAATGCTGGGATGCTTCGCTGGGCTCAGCATGACAAGTGGCGGCTGCGCTCAGCATGACAAGTCGGGCGGCGCCTGGCACGGCTGGCGAGGGGCCGACCGGCATAAAAGGTGGAGCTTCCAGGAACCTGTTACGGCACAGACCACAACTTCGTCGTCGTGTCGCTGCTGGCGCTCGCCAGGGTCTTGCCATCCGGTGAGAAGGCGAGGCAATTCACCGGCGCAGAATGCAAGGGCAAAACCCATTCCAAATCGCCGGTCTGGAAATTCCAGAGACGCACGGTGTTTTCCCAGCCGGCGCTTGCCACGGTTTTCCCGTCCGGAGAAACCGCGACGGATTGCACAGGCAACTTCCCGGTACGAATCGTCTGCTTCAAATCGCCGGTCGCGGGATCCCAGAACTTCAGCGTGCAATCCTCGCTGCCACTCACCAGAAACTTTCCGTCGCGGGTGAAGGCGAGGGAATCGGTGGTCACGCTCCCACGTCCCATGGTTTCTCGCATTTGGTCGGTTTGCACGTCCCAGAGGCGGATGTCGAAGCTGGCGCTGGCCAGGGTTTTGCCGTCGGGGGAAAACGCCACCGCGTTCACGCCGAAGAGATGGCCCTGCAAAGTCACCACAAGTCGTTGCGAGCCCACATCCCAAAGCTTGACCGTGCCATCCTTGCTACCGCTGGCGAGCATTTTCCCATCGGGAGAAAAGGCGAGCGAGATGACGGGCCGGGTGTGTCCGCTCAACGAGGCGGCCTTCTGCCACGTTGCGGTGTTCCATAGGATGACCTGGCCGCCATAGGTCCCAGCGGCGAGGAGTTTGCCATCCGGGGAGAAGGCGACGGCCTTCAGAGGCTTTCCGCCGGCCGCCAGCGTACGCGCGAGCTTACCTGTAAGTGGCTCCCACAGGTCCACGCTCCCACCGTCTCCGGCGGTGGCGAGCAGCGTGCCTTGGGGAGAGAACGCGACCGACCGAACTGGCTTGTCCCCTCCGGCCAGCGTGCGGATTCGTCCGGCATCTTCCAGAAGTTTGAGGCTGGCCTGGTATTGCGCGAACGCCTCGTCGTGATTGCCCATGCCCTCGAGCGCGACCCCCAGGCCGTTGTGCGCCTCGACGGAGTTGGCGTCGAGAACCAGCGCCGAGCGATACTCCTCGGCAGCTTGCGCGTAGGAGTGGCTTTTCAGCAGCGCCGCCGCCTGCTGCATGTCTCGCTGGAATAACGCCTCCTGGCCGAGAGTTCCCAGTGGAGCCAAACGATGGGTCTGGGCCGCTGCCGGCAAGCTAGCCCACAGAATCAGGAATGCTCCCAATGCTTTCACACGCTGAGTCTAGCACTTGCCGGGCAGTTCCGGGGCCGGGCTTTCAAGCCGAACTCCCCCGCAACTTTTTCCGCCACAAAGTGTTATATAGAATGTGGCGACCATGGCCATGGAGACCGACCAGGAGCTGATGCTGCGGGTTCGTGGCGGCGACGCCGAGGCCTTCGGCGAACTGCTCCGCCGCTATCGCGGACCTCAACCTCGCGCTGAATACGTTGCGCGATCGCAAGCCGGAAGTCCCCGCGGACGCGCCCACCGAGCACGAGGATGCGCCGCCCCTCGAGCGGTTTGTGGACCCGCAGCCCTCGGTCGAACAGCAGCTCATGCGTGGCGACCGCGAGCGGCTGATCCGCCAGGCCGTCGAAGCGTTGCCGGGAAACCAGCGCGCCGCGGTCATCTTGCACAAATACCAGGAAGTCGATTACCGCCAGGTCGCGGAGATTCTGCGCGTGTCCGAGAGCGCGGTGAAGTCGCTGCTGTTTCGCGCCTACGAAACTTTGCGCGCGCGCCTGGAACCGCTCCTGAAAGGGGGCCAGATATGAACTGCCTCAATCGCGAACAATTGTTTGCCTATGCCCATCGCCTTGCGGAAGGGCGAGATGAAGAAGCCATCCGCGAGCATGTGGAAACTTGCGCGCGTTGCCGTGCGGCACTCAATGAGTATCGGCAACTGGATGCGCTGCTCGACGAATGGAAGCCTGCGGAACCCTCGCCCTGGTTTGACGCGCGAGTGCGGCAGGCCATCGCTGCGACAGAGCCGGGAAAGCCTTTTTTCGGCACGGCGTGGATGCGCTGGGCGGCGGTGGGTGCGTTGGCGGTCCTTATGGGTGTGGGCGTGTGGGCGTGGCGGCGCGCGCATCAGCCAGTCGAGGTTAATCCGCCCGTGGCGCATGAGGTTGCCCCTCAGAAGAATCCGGCGCAGCCGCCCGTCACCGTTGCTCAAAGCAAGCCCACGGCGCATCCACTACCCAAGGCCCAGGAGCAAGCGAAGCAGATTGCGGCGCCGAGCAGCGAGTTGAACCCGGACGACGATCTGAAGGCGCTGGAAGACTACGATCTGATTGCCAACTTCGATGTTCTTTCGGAAATCCCGCGGGGAGGGACGAAAGTTGATAACTGACGGCGTGCGCCCAAATCGCGAACGAAGCCGTTGGCCGTGGTCTTGGTGTGAGGGCCTGATTGCCACGCTGTTGCTGATGTTCTTGCTTTTGCCAGCCGGGGCACTCGGGCAAGGCGGACGGGGACCCGAGCCTCATGGGCCGGGAGGCCAGGGTGGCATGGGAATGGGGCGAGGCAGGATGATGCGTCAGGGGCGCATGCCGCCGCACCGGGCGCGCAACCTGCTCCAGCGCCTGCAAGGATTGCCCCCCGCGGAGCAGGAACGCGTTCTGAAAAACGATCCGTGGTTCCAGCGCCTGCCGGCGCTGCGACAGGCACGTATCCGCGAGAATCTCGGTCGCTGGAACGCCATGACACCGCAGCAGAAGGAGATTTTCCGCGAGCGTCAGCAGATTCTCTGGAGCCTGTCACCGCGGCAGCGGCAGGAAGCGCGCGATATCTTTCCGCAATGGCGAAGTCTCGCGCCCGAGCGGCGGCAGGAGGTAATGCAGGCTTTCCGCCACTTGCGTGATCTGCCACCCGGCCAGCGGCAGGCGTTTCTCTCCAGCTCCGACGTCCAGCAGCGCTTCAGCCCGCAGGAGCGCGATGTCCTCCACGGCTTGGCCCATCTCCTGCCTGATCGGCCTGACGGCGCAAGTCCTCAGTAAGTCAACTGCCATTTGCAGCGCTCGCACCCTGCGGGCTCCGCGCTATGCTTTTGTGGCGGTGATAAGGAGGTCGTTGGATTTTTCAGGATCGAAGGGCGACTTCGCGTAATCGCCCCAGCAACGCAGATTCGTAAAGCCCGCTTGTGTCAGTAGCTCGACTAAACGTGCCTGGAACAGCGGTAGCCAGCGGGTCGTGCGCACGTGGCTTTGCCAGACGCCGCGCGGCTTCTCGCGCGCCAGGAACATGGCGTGAAAGTTGATGAACTCCGCCTCGTAGTCCGCGAATTTCACCAACAGGATTTCTTCCTTCTCGGTTTCGCCCGAGAGCAGCGGGAACCAGTGAGCCTTTTCTCTCCAGCGCAAATCGAAGTTGAGGTTTTGCGTAAAGAACGTGCCGCCCGCGCGAAGCGCGCCCGCCATGCCTCGGAACGCCGCAGACAGTTGATTGGGAGCCGAAAGGCCGGGCAGGGCATTGCCGAGACAGAACGCAGCGTCGTAAACCGGGCCTAGTGACTGGGCGTCCTCCATGGCCAGGAGCTGCACGCTGGCTTCGCCGTGAGCGGCTGTGATGGACCCGGCCGCGGCGGCCATCTTTCGTTGGGCGACTTCGAGGGCCGCGTCATCCGCGTCGAAGCCCAAAACATGCAACCCCCGCTCGGCGAGCGCCACCACGTGCCCGCCCGTCCCGCAGGCCGGCAGCAGCACACGCCGCCCCGCGCCGCGCGCGAGTTCCTCGAGCAGCGGCAGCTCCCGCGCCAGGCGCTTTCCCCAGGGTATGATCGCGTCGTAGTATTCGGCGAAGTTCGCTGTCATCGTTGCAGTAGCCGGCGGTACGCAGAAAGCAGAAGGCAATAAGCAAACGGCATTCGGGGCGGGGACCAAGCCCACCCCGAACGTTGCCGCAAAGCGAACTAGCCTGCGGCCAGGGCATTCTTGGCAATTTCTGCAAGAGCCGCCTGACCGCGTTTTGCGACTTCCTTCTGGGAGAGATTTTCTTTGCGGGTGGCAACTGACCAGCTATGGCCGAAGGGATCAAGCAGTTGTCCGTAGCGGTCGCCCCAGAACTGATCGCCCACCGGCATCACGACGCTGGCTCCCGCGGCGACGGCGCGATTAAACAGCGTGTCAACGTCCTTCACGTAAATGTGGATGGTCGAGGTTGTGCCTCCGAGCGATTGCGGCGAAGTGCACTTCATTCCGGGGAACTCGTCGTTGAGCATCAGGATGGAGTCGCCGATTTGCAGCTCGGCATTCATGACCTTGCCATCCGGAGCGGAGTGCACGCCCCGCACCTTGGCGCCAAACGCCTGCTTGTAGAATTCGATAGCCTTCGGCGCTTCGCGCACAACGATATAGGAGGTGAGCGTGTGGAACCCGTGCGGAATAGGTTGGACTTTCTTCTTGGGCTTTGCTTTGGCTTTCTTGGGCATAACAAACTCCTTTCTGTTCGCAGAGGATTTCCGGATATCCAAGTCTATTTGAGCTCTGCCGGCACGGGAAGCGTGACTTGGCCTGTGGCGGCCCATTCCGTGCCGCGAGCGAGTGTGAGCAGGAAGCCGGGACTTTGCATGGCCTTCACATCGTGCCCGAGTGCCGTTTGAAAGACGCGGCCGGCGCCGTAGCTGAGCGTCCAGATAAGCGGCTCGTCCTTTCCCGTTCCGCAGCCCTCGCCGGGCTTCCAGCAGTTCTTGGCATCGTCCCAGGCGGTCGCCAGAACGTGGATATTCGGCTGGAGCGAGAGCTGGTGATAGAGCTCGTCCGTTTCGGCGAACGACGCCGGCATCCCGCGGGTGATGGGATCTTCGGCGTCCACAATCTTAACAGTATAGGTATGGTAGGGCGCGTGACCGGCCGTCTCGCGCCACGTGCCTCCGACCAACTTGTCGAATTCCTCCCAACCCCAGAAGGCGTTGTTCGCAGCGTGGTAGGAGACCAGGCCTTTGCCGTTGCGAACGAAATCGAGCATCGCCTGGCGCGCGCGCTCGTCCCACCAAGGTCCTTGCGTTTGCTTGTAGTCGTTGTAATTGAGGAGTAGGACGTCGTAAGGCGCGAAGGTCTCAGGACCGTTGCCGCGCACCTCTTCGTTGACAAAAACCTGGAAGCGGCCGGTACGCTCGAGAATCTCGCGCAGCGCCGGCGTCGTGGCGCGCCAGTCGTGATTGTTGATGCCGGTCAGGATCAGGACTCGGATTTTCTGAGGAGACTGGGCCGATGCCAAAAGCGCCGCGCCGATGACGGCGAGCAGCGCGGGGAAGATTCGTCTCATGATTCCTCCGTGCCCGATGCGATCAGGCAATTGTACCTGAGTTTCCGAACGAAACCGGTGATTTGCAACGCACTCTCAAACCCGCGGCGCTTTCCCGCACTGCCCTCGGAAGAAACAAAAGTGCCGGGAGCTGCCGCTAGCGGGACGCGGGATCCACGGGGGAAATTCGCAGCGTATAGGCGAAGTCGCAGGGCTTCGCGGCGGGCAGTTGCACAACCAGGCCCGCTTCCGTGCTTTTCCATTTCAGTTTGGCGCTTGAACCCAGCAATCCCACGTTGCGAATTTTCGCTTTCGTATAAGCCGACGCCGAGCCGAGCGATTGGACGATCAGTTCGCCGTTTTCCGGCCAGCCGAGCGCGATGGCATAAAGCGTGTCGCCCTTGGCCGTAAAGCGGAAGTCGCGCGAGGTGAAGGGCTGGCCTTCTGTGTCTTTGAACGAGCCGCCCACGACCTTGGTCGGGCCTTCTCCCGAAATCTTCCACGGCCGAGTTCCATAAACCGCTTCGCCGTTGACTTTCAGCCACTTCCCCATATCGATCAGGATATTCGCGACGGGCTGCGGTATTGTCCCGTCCGGCTTCGGCCCGACGTTCAAAAGCAGGCAGCCGTTTTTGCTGATGATGTCCACCAGTTCGTGCACCAGCGAATCGGGCGAGCGGAAGGTGTCGTCCTCAATGTATCCCCAGGACTTGATGCTGACCGAGGTGTCGGTTTGCCAGAAAAGCGGGCGGATGTCCGCCTCTTTCCCGCGCTCGATGTCGAGCACCGCCGCGTGCTCCGGGAACGCTTGCTTCTTGTAATTGATGGCGACCCCGCGTTTCCATTGCGCAGCGCGATTGTAGTAGTAGGCCGCGAACGTCTGCAGGTACTCCTGAAACGACGGTTGCTCGATCCACCAGTCGAACCAGACGACCTCAGGCTGATACTTGTCCACGATCTCCGTAGCGCGCGCCAGCCAGTCGTCGAGAAATGCCTGGTCGGGCTGCGTTTTGTCGGACTGGGCCGGCCAGTAGAGGCCGGAGCAGTGCGGGTCTCTCACATCGGAGTCGAAATTCATCCCGCCGTCGTAGAACCAGCAGTGCTCGGCGCGGTGCGAGGAAGCGCCGAAGTGCAGTCCCTGCTTGCGCACCGCCGTGGCCAGCGCGCCCACGATGTCGCGCTTCGGGCCCATCTTCGCCGCGCTCCAGTCGGTGAAGTCGTAGTCGAACATCGCGAAGCCGTCGTGATGCTCGGCGACAGGGACGACGTACTTCGCGCCGGCGCGCCGGAACAGGTCCGCCCAGCGATCGGCGTCGAAGTTCTCGGCCTTGAACATGGGGATGAAATCTTTGTATCCAAATTTCGACTGCGGGCCGTAAGTCTCCACGTGGTGTTGATAAACTGGGTTATCCACCAGGTACATATTACGCGGATACCATTCATTGTCGAAGGCGGGAACAGAATATACGCCCCAGTGAATGAAGATTCCGAACTTCGCGTCCTGATACCATTCCGGCACCTGGTAGGCTTTTAGTGAATCCCAATTCGGCTGGAATGGACCTTGCTTGGCGACCGCGTGAACCTGCTCGACCGCCTTCTCGACGCGGGCGTCCTGGCCGCGCGCCACGATTGACCCGCTCAGCAGGCTCAAGACTGCAAGCGCTATAACGCCCCACCAGGCGAGCGGTTGGGCATCTCCCCGCGTGCCCATGACAGCGAATCGTCGAGTCATGTTTGGTCCCGGCTTTCCTTGCAATGTGGCCGAGCGCGTTCCTTGCGCCACCGATCGGTCCGCCCCGGCGAGGGAGCATTGTATCGCCGCGCCTCGTCGGGAGCGAGGAGAAATCTGGCGGCAAGATGGTGGAGGATTTTGCCTCGAAAGCCTCTGCGGCCCCAAAAAACCTGGCAGGATGCCGGATAACCCTATGAGACTGTCATGCTGGGTGAAGCGCAGCATCCCTGCATTTGTGAGTTCCCGCAAATACAGAGATCCTTCGTCGCCTCCGGCTCCTCAGGATGACAGTTTTCCGGGTTTTTCAGCAACCAGGCAGTCCCGAGCAGCCGCATTTCCCGATAGTTTGTAGGGGGCGGGCCGATCCCACTTGCCCAGACCTCGACTGGAGATGTGGAATCCCTGGTCGCTGCCCGTGCGCTCAATCAGGAGAACGCGAAACAATCGTTCCATCTGGTTGCGCAGTATTCGAACGCACCGGGCGACGTAGTCCTCCTCGGCGAACAAGGTGAGGAGGTTCAAGGCCACACGTCGGGTTTGAAGGGCGTCGAGCGGGCTGCGGGGCGCCTCCGCCTCCAGCAACTTGCGCAGCTTGCGCGCCTGGGAGTTGGCGCGGGCGTGATAGCCGCGCAGCAGGCGCCAGGCGGCCTCTGCCAGGCGCCTGACGATGCGGCGCTCGATAGCGGATTTCGGGCGGAAGACCCGCTCGAACCGCTCAACGTGCGCGTCGTATTCGCGCACGTCCTCGCCCAGGAGGATGACGCTGCGGCGCAAGTCGAGGGCAAAGAATCCGTGTTGCAGATGGGACGGCCGCTCCGGGCGCGCCGCCTTGCGCACGCGCAGCGCCGCAAGGGCCTTCTGGAGATTGGCGCGCGCCGCCGCTAAACGTCGGGGAGTGAGTTCGTAGGCCATGTCGCGGCTCCTGGGGCGGTGGGGGAGGGAAGAGGCCGAACGGCCGGGCTCCGCGTTTCCCCAGGTTCATTACGGGAATAGGCTATCTTCACCTAGCCCAGTTGTCAAGCCCTTTTTCGGACGGGGCATCCGCAGATTGCGCAGATTGCGCAGACTGCTTTGAGGCGCTATATCCGGGCGGCCGTCAGCGGTCAGGTGGCAGTCGTCAGTTGTGAGCGGTCAGTCGTCAGGGGTCCCCTTCGCCACGTCATTCCCGCGCAAGCGGGAATCCACTTTCCTCTGCGCAATCTGCGGATAACGATCTATAGCTACTGGCGTGGCGCGGCCCCTTCGGCAAAGCGCCAGGGCTCGAAGGGCCGGCGCGTGAGGAGATGGTAAAGCCTGACCGCGGACCCAAGCAATACAAGGGCAAGGACTCCCTTAAGGACGGCCTTGATCAGGAAGTCAAGCTGGAACAAGGGCGGGCCGATGATAAGGAGATAAAGGATCACCGCACCGTAGAGTCCCAGCGCGAACTCCGCGGCGCGCGTCTCGCGCCGCCAGCGCCCCTGCGAGAGCACAATCAAGTGCAGCGCGAAATCCAGCCCCCAGAAGACATTCACCAGCGGCATGTAGGTGGCGAATGCGGGCAGGAGAAAACCCGTCAAACGGAGTCTGCCGTCTACGAACGCCACGCCTACCCACTCGGGGTAGAAATTGAACAGCACCGCAAACGCCAGAATCAGGTACATCTCGATGACCATGCCGGCCTGCGAGATGCGGTCCGGATCCTTCACGGGAGGCAGCATCGCCGGGCTCCACGCCGGACCCATCACCTCGCGGCGAGCTCGGACGCGCTCGATGATGGCGAACACCAAGGTCACCAGCGCGAGATTGATGAATATTCCCCAGATGACCCCCCAGATCGTGCGGGCCAGCACCAGCAGGTCCGGGCCAGCGCGGTGGCCCAGGGCCGAAGTGATGGTGGCGGACAGGACAAGCGCCCCGGAAACTGCGGCGATGACGATGAGGGCAATCTTGACGGCCAACTTGTAAGCGGGGAAGAGACGCGGGCCGATCAGATATTGGTCCTGCGGCAAATACCGCTTGGCGACCTCCTCGGGCGCCCCAAATTCCCGGACCACCGCTTCGGCGAGCCGCGCATCCGCGGGCTGCTGCGTCGCCCGCGCCCGCTCCTCCATACTGTCCATAAGCAAGGAGCGCAATTCCGCTTCGACGTCCGCGCGCAGATTCCACGGCAGGTGTTCTCCAATCTCGTGAACGTACCGATCGATGACTTCCATGGTGCTCCTCTCTTTTCATCGGAGCAGGCGATCCATGGCACGGGCCAGTGATTGCCAGTCCGCCGCCAGGTCGCCGTGCAACGCCTCACCCAGTGCGCTGGTGCGGTAGTACCGCCGCGGGCGCCCATCTTCCAGACTCCAACGGCTCCGCAGGAGGCCCTGTGCTTCCAGACGCCGCAACAGCGGGTACAGTGTGCCCTCGTCGATCTCCAGTCCGCGTTCGGCAAGCGCTTTCTTCAGTGAATAGCCGTACTGTTCCTGACGGAGCTGGCTCAGGACAGCCAGGAC
This sequence comes from Terriglobia bacterium, assembly GCA_020072925.1. GTDB lineage: Bacteria > Acidobacteriota > Terriglobia > UBA7540 > UBA7540 > JAIQGA01. The sequence goes on from JAIQGA010000138.1 coordinate 34,988, forward strand.
CAGCGCCCCGCGCCGGAACTCGAGCCCCAGGTTCTCCCGCAGGCTAACGCGCTGGGGATTCTCTACCATGTGGCGTACTATACTGTGTGCAACACAGTATGTCAAGACGGAAAAATGTCCATCAACGGCCGCCCGTGGTGCGTTGTCGGTGGTCAGTCGTCAGTGGTAGCGGCGTAGCGCGGAGTTGTCGTTCAACTCCGCGGCTCTTCATCTTCCGCAATCAAAAGCTGCAGCCTTGAAGAACAAGGCTGCGCTACTCGCTGCCATCTCAGGCAGTGGTCAGTTCCCAGCGGCGGGCGAGGGTGGCGAGGGAATCCGCGTAGGCAGGCCAATCGTGCAAAGTTGCCGGATCGAAGTCTGCGCCGTTGGGCCAGACCAGGGTATGGACCTCGGGATCGATTTTTACCTGGTTGAAGAGTGCCAGGTCGCGGAGCGGCCCGAAAAGCTCTCCGGCCAGAACCGGCCGGAAATCGATGAGCTGTTCCGTGCCGTCGTCAAAGCCCACCCGAAGCGTGTAAGGCTTCAGGACCTGAACTGACTGGACGCGATAGATGGGATGAACCATAGCAATCTCTATTCTAGTGGTTTTATGGGCGAAGGTCTTCTCCCTTGTTGCAGCAGGTTCCAATCGGCAAGCAACTCCTCGCGATGAAGTTCCACCCAGGCTTCTACAAGCCTCTGCTAACGCTTCGGCAATCCTCCGCCGATCATTTCGAGCGGTTCGATGCTGTAGATCGCCACCTCGTTCTGGTAGTAGGCATGGAAATGCGGCAGGTGGTGGGGCGCCTGAGGTTCGGCGAACATGCGGATGATGATCCCAAAAAACCGGCTCAGTTCCGGCACGACGCCATTCTACCCCAATTCCGCTGACGGAATGCACGAGGCCAGGTATTGCACCTGCGCTTCCGAAAGCAGGGTAGCGCGGAGTTGTTCTATGACTCCGCGGCTCTCAATCTTGGGGAAGCCAGAGCCGCAGCCTTGAACGAGGCGGCTGCGCTGGCATCTCAGGGAAGGGTAAGTTTCCAGCGTCGGGCGGGGGCCTTAGCCCGGCGGCATTGGCGGGAGAACGGATTCGAGATCGAAGATTTCAGGATTGGAAGACCGGCAAATTTCGGACTTGGACACCGGACTCGGTGACGGTGACCATTGCGCCCGACTTCAGGTCATCGCCACAGCGCTCAAGAACCGCAGCAAGAAGTTCCGCCAACTGCACAGCGCGCAGGCCTTCGATACGGATGCGAATCACGGACGGCCCCGCAGCCCTCGAAAGAGCTAATAGTGTGTGGAAGTCCGCGTCCAGGGTGATGATGACTTGGCTGTGTTGGCGGGCGTGACTGAGGATGGTTCGGTCATCTGCGTCAGCAAGACCTATGTTTCCGACGTGTTCGGCTTCGAGACCCGCGTCACGCAAACAGGATACGGTAGTGCGTGGAAGGCCCTGATCAAGAAGCAGCATCAGCGGGCGTTGACTGGCGGCAGGATCTTGTCGTCAAGATAAGTGGCAGCAAAGGCGAGCGCTTGGCGAATATCTTTGTCTTCAAGCTCTGGGTACTCGCGCTTGAGTTCAGTGCGGTCAGGATAGATGGCGAGTGCCTCGAGCACACGACGCACAGTCAGGCGCATGTTGCGAATGCACGGCTCCCCGTTCAACCGCCCCGGGTCACTTGTGATGCGATCGAACTTTGCCACGGCCTTGACCTCCCCTCTGAGATTCTACCTTGGGTCAGCCAAAAAGCAAACGAGAAGGGAGAAAGGCAGGATTTAGGATCTAGTGCTCCAGTTCCTCGTTGAGCTTGAGCCTCATCGCCGGAGTTCCGCGGGGATTTTGATGTAGCGCTCGCGCGCCATCTCCGGACCGTAGGCGATGCAGGCGAGGACGTCTGAATGATGAATGCGGAATGATGATGGATGAACATCAAAGGATGAAAGGAAAAGTGTAAGGGGTGAAGTGTAACGAAGGATGAAAGCGGAACAGCAGGACAGCCGTTGCCCAGTCCCGAGTCCCCAGTCCCTAATCCCTAATCCCTGCCTTTCGGACTTGCTGCCCCTAACTGTAGTGGTAAAGCGTGGGAGCAGCCACAAACTGGGGCGTGTCAATCCGTCCTCGCTAACCCCTTAAAAAAAATGAAAAAACCCCTTGACAAGCCCTCCTAGTGAGCTTATAGTCCGTGGTCGAAAGTGGTAGAAAGTAGAAAAAAGTAGAACCTATTGTCGAGATTGGGCCCGTTCTGACGGACCTGGGACGCGCGAAATCACCGCGGCGTTTTGGGGGCGCCCGCAATGCTGCGCGGCAATTATCCAGCGACGGTGGATGGCAAAGGGCGGCTGAAGATCCCGACTGCGTTCAAGGCCTATCTGGACGAAAACTTCGGTCAGGACTTCTACGTAACTAGCCTCGACGGTCAGTCGGCCCGCATCTACCCGTTCCCGGTGTGGCGCGAGATCGAGGAAAAGCTGGCGGCAGTGCCCTCCATGAACAAGTCCAAGAAGCGCTTCCTGGACCGCACGAACTATTGGGGGCAGCAGGTGCGCGCCGACGCGCAGGGGCGGGTCCTGATTCCCGCGCATTTGCGCGAGTCGGCGGCGATGCGCGGGGAAGTGGCGGTGCTCGGTTACCTGAATTACCTCGACGTCTGGAACGCCGCGAATTATCGCGAGCACCTCGATCGCGAGCCGTTGACCGATGACGACCTGGAGAACCTGGGAAGCCTTGGGATTTAGCGATTGACGATTGTCGATTGACGATTGAAGAAGACCAGAGATTGTCGATTGATGATTGAAGAAGCTTCCGCTATTCGCGCCGAGGTTCGCAGAACTCGAATTGGGAGTTGGAATGCCTTGGGAAATGAGGAAACACCGAAGCAGGATGATTCCCGAGTCCCGAGTGGCGAATCACGAGTCCCCAGTCCCGACACCCGACACCCCACGCCCGACACCCGGATTCTCCACGTTCCGGCGCTCTTGCGGGAGACGATTGAGTATCTTGCGGTCAAGCCGGGCGGGCATTACATCGACGCCACGTTGGGAGCGGGAGGGCACGCGGAAGCGCTGCTGGAGCGGCTCGAAACCGGCACGCTGCTGGGTATAGACCGCGACCCCCGAACTCGAAGCGTTACACGCCGCAGGCGGACAGCCGCCTGTCGACGGCGTGCTCGCCGATCTGGGCGTGAGCTCGATGCAGCTCAACGACGCTTCGCGCGGATTCAGTTTTATGTGGCCGGGGCCGCTGGATATGCGCATGGACCCCTCCACGCTGCGCACCGCGGATGAGATCGTGAATCATCTGTCGGAGCGAGACCTGGCCGATCTGATTTACAAGTTGGGGGAAGAGCGCCACTCGCGCCGCATCGCGCGAGCCATTGTGAAGGGCCGTCCGTATCGAACAACCACCGAACTGGCGCAGGTCCCCTCCCGGGCGGCCCTTTACCACCTTCATCCCGCCACGCGCACGTTTCTGGCGTTGCGCCTGGCGGTGAACGAGGAGTTGGAAAATTTGCGCGCCTTTCTGGCGGCGGCCCTGGGCGTCCTGCAGCCCGGCGGCCGCGTGATCATGCTGAGTTACCACTCGCTGGAAGACCGGCTGGTGAAACAGGCTTTCCAGGCGTGGCAGCACGAAGGGCGGGCGCGCATCATCACGCGCAAAGTGGTTCGTCCCAGCGCGGAAGAAGTGCAGGCCAACCCCCGCGCACGCAGCGCTCGACTGCGTGTGGCGGAGAAGATCAGGAATTAGGGATTAGGGATTAGGGATTAGGAAGGCGACATACCAAGTCCCAATACCCAAGCCCCTGATCCCCAGCACCCAGAGTTCAGAATCATGGCAACAGTATCTTTGGCACTTCCCAGGGCAAGGCGACGGACGAGAAACGAACCGGCGGCGGGCCGGGCGAGTTTCCCGGAAATCTACTTCGTCAAGCACATCGACAACTCGCGCCTGAGACGCGAGGTTGACCTGGAGAAACGCCGCGAATGTTACGGTCTGCTGGTAATGGGCATTCTGGTTTTTCTTTTTGGTTTGCTCATTGCGCGGCAGCATTTCCAGTGCGTGCGGAACGGCTACGAGATTGAGCAGCTCAAGAGCGAGCAGGCGACATTTGAGCAGTGGAATCGCCAGTTGCGCCTCGAGAAGGCGTCTCTGGCCGACCCGCAAAGGATCGACACGCTGGCGCGGAGGGACCTTGGCCTGGTCTCGCCCCGGCCGCAGCAGGTAATTCAAATGGGCGGCGCGGCGGGAGCGACCAGCGCCGAGAGTCCCCAGTTGGCGCGGAATTTTTCGATGGAGAGCGGGGGAGCCCCTCGCGTGCGGTAGTGCGATGTCGTCTCGCGCGTCGCCGGCAAGTCCGGCCCATACCGACAGGTCGCGCGTACCAAGCCGGGGTCTGTTGCTGAGCGGCTTTCTGGTTTTGTGGATGCTCGGGATCCTGGCGCGGCTTTACGACCTGCAGGTGATTCAGTATGTGGATCTGCTGGCGCGCGCCCAGCGGCAGCGCCAACGCACCATCGAGATCGCGCCCGAGCGCGGCACGCTCTTCGACCGGCAGATGAATCCGCTGGCCATGAGCCTGGGGGTGGATTCGGTGTTCGCGGTGCCCAGCGAAATCCCCGAGCCGGAAACGGTGGCCAGGTTGCTGGCCCCGGTGCTGGGGCTCGAGGCGGGCGACCTGGCGGGACGCTTCCAGGCCTTTCATTCCTTCTGCTGGGTGAAACGCAAGGTGAGCACCCAGGAAGCCACGCGCGTGCGGGAGTTGAATTTGAAGGGGATCTATTTCCAGCGGGAAACGCAACGCTTCTACCCCAAGGCCGATCTCGCCTCGCAGGTTGTAGGCTACTTGGGTATGGATGACCGGGGGCTGGGAGGGCTCGAGTATTCTCTCGATAACTCCGTCCGGGGGACGCCGGGGCGCGTCCTGCTGGCCACCGACGCGCGCCACCGCTCCTTCCATTCCACCACCTGGCCCGGACAGCCCGGCAAGAACGTCGTCCTGACATTGGATGAGAAGATTCAGTACATCGCCGAGAAGGCCCTGGCGGCAGGCGTGGAAAAGTACCACGCGACCGGCGGAACGGCCGTTGTCCAGAACCCCAACACGGGGGAAATCCTGGCCATCGCCAACGAGCCGACGTTCAATCCCAATGAGTACCAAAAGAGTCCCCCCGAGGCGCTCGCGGATCGCGGCGTCAGTTGGGTGTTCGAGCCCGGCTCGACCTTCAAGCTGGTCGCCGTCGCCGCGGCGCTGGAAGAGAAGCTGACTAATCCCGACGAGATCATCAACTGCCAGAACGGCGCCATCGTCCTGGCGGGGCACACCATCCACGACCACAAGCGCTACGGCGACTTGAGCGTCACCGACGTGCTGGTGAACTCCAGCGACGTGGGCGTGATCAAGTTGGGGCTGCGCCTGGGCGAAGACCGCCTGTACAAGTACATCCGGGATTTCGGCTTCGGCGCGAAAACGGACGTGGAGCTTCCCGGCGAAGAGCGCGGGCTCCTGCGGCCTCCTAACCGCTGGTCGGGGATTTCCATCGGCGAGATTTCAATGGGCCAGGAAATCGGCGTGACCGCGCTGCAATTGGTCGCCGCCTATTCCGCCATCGCCAACGGTGGCATTCTGTTCGAGGCGCGCATCGTGCGCGACATCTTTCAGGGCACGGCGCACGAAACGCCTGCCCCCGCCTCCGGCCGTCGCGTAGTGAGCGAACGGACCGCGGGGATGTTGAAAGAGATGCTGGCCGCGGTCGTGGAGCGCGGCACGGGCAAGCCGGCGCGGCCCGCCGGATACTCGGCCGCCGGCAAGACGGGCACCGCGCAAAAGATTGATCCTTCCGGCGCTTATTCGCATTCGCATTACGTCGCATCATTCATTGGCCTCGCCCCTGTGGGGAAACCCGTGGTGACCATTCTGGTGGCCATCGACTCTCCTGTGGGGGCTATTTATGGGACAGAGGTGGCAGCTCCGGTGTTCAGGTCTATCGCAGAGCAGACTCTTAATTACCTCGATACTCCGCAGGACAATCCCTCCCGGTGGCCTCAGGTTATCTCCTCCGACCTTGCGCAGCCGGCCGTCCAGAAGCGTGCTAGCCGTGCGGGACACCTTCCTAACGACCACGAGCTTACTGGAGCTGCCCCCTCACCCGTTCACCCCGCGACGTACTCACCGACTCCTCCCGCCGGGGATGCGGCCGTCCGCCCGGCGAGCTACCCGCCGGCAGCCGCCACGATGATGCTGGACGAAGGGCCGCTGGTTAAAGTTCCCGATTTTTCCAGTCTTCCGGCGCGCCTGGTGGCAGAAGAGTGCCAGAAGCTGGGCTTGGAGTTGAATCTCTCCGGCTCCGGCCTGGTGGTTGAGCAAAAGCCGGCAGCCGAAACGCGCGTGCCGGAACGAACCCGCATCTGGGTTCGCTTGGCGCGTTAGCACGCGGCGCCGCGTAGACCTCCCGCGGCCGTGGCCTCCGCGCCCGCACGGCTGTTATAATGCGAGAGGAAAATGAGATTAGGCGAGTTGCTCCGGGGACTGGCGAGCCTCGAGACGGGTGCGGTTGCCGAAGCGGAAATCTCCTCTCTAGCGTACGACTCACGTCGAGTCCAGCCGGGCACTCTCTTCTTTGCCATTCAGGGCGAGAAAGCCGACGGGCATAAGTTCATTCCTCAGGCCTTAGAGCGCGGCGCGGTCGCGGTGGTCAGCGAACGCCCGGCGACGCCCGAAGGGGCAGGGCGATGGGTCCAGGTCCCCAGGATCCGGCGTGCCCTCGCGGACGCCGCGCGCGCCTTCTACGGCCACCCGGAAGCACAGCTTCGGCTGGTCGGGATCACCGGCACGAACGGCAAGACGACCACCGCCTACCTGCTCGAAAGCATCCTTCGCGCGGCGGGGATTCGCGCCGGATTGTTTGGCACCATCGAATATCGCGTGGGTGACCGCGTGTTTCCCGCCACCAACACGACCCCCGAATCGCTCGACTTGATTGCGGCCTTTGCCCAGTTGGCCGAGGCGGGCGCGAAGGCCGCAGTGATGGAAGCCTCCTCGCACGCGCTGGCGCAGGAACGCATTTGGGGATTTCGTTTTGACGCCGCAATCTTCACCAACCTGACGCGGGACCACCTCGACTATCACAAGGACTTCGAGCATTACTTTGAGGCCAAGCGCCGCCTCTTTGAGGGCCTGGGAACCCCTCCACCCGCCTGCGCGGTGGTCAATGTGGACGACGCCTGGGGAGTAAAGCTCCTCGACCTGCCGTTTCAGCGCCGCATCACCTACGGCATGAACGCCGAGGCGGAGGTCAAGCCAAAACAGATCAACCGGAGTCCCACGGGCCTGGAAGGCACCCTTTTGACGCCCTTGGGCAAAATGCAACTGGCCTCTTCGCTCGTCGGGCGGGCGAACCTGGCCAACATCCTGGCGGCGACGGCTGCGGGAATCGGCCTGGACCTGCCGAAGGACAAGATCGCGAAAGGCATCGCAACGCTAAAAGCGGTTCCCGGTCGCTTCGAGCGGATCGACGAAGGCCAACCCTTCTTGGTGATCGTGGACTACGCCCACACGGACGATGCGTTGCGGAACGTGCTGAAGACCGCGCGCGAGCTGACCCGTGAGCGACTGATCATCCTCTTCGGCTGCGGGGGCGAGCGCGACCGCATGAAGCGACCCCTCATGGGTGAAGCTGCGGGCACGCTGGGCGATTTCGTCGTCCTGACTTCCGATAATCCTCGCGGTGAAGACCCTTTGCTCATCATGGCCGACGCGCTCGTGGGCTTGCAGAAGACCGGAAAGACTTACGTCGCCGAAGTGGATCGGGAGGTGGCGGTCCGCAAGGCGTTTGCGGAAGCGCGGCCGGGAGACACGGTGGTGCTTGCGGGCAAGGGCCACGAGACCTATCAGGTTTTGAAGGACCGGACCATTCCGTTTGACGACCGGGAAGTAGCGCGGAAGGTTCTACGTGAACTGGGTTACTCCCCTGAGGGCCCCAACGGGCGGCGCTCGCAGCCCGAGCGGCGCTGAGCGCCACGTTGCTCCCGCCGCGTATCGCGGACCGACGACCATGCAACTGACCTTGGGTGAGGTGGCGGCGCTCCTGGGCACTTCGTGTGGAAGCCCGGAGCGCGTCGTCCGCGGCTACTCGATTGACTCCCGCACCGTGGTTTCCGGGCAGCTCTTTTTCGCCCTGCGCGGCCCACGCTTCGATGGCCACGAGTTCGTACGCCCGGCGCTCGAGCGCGGCGCCGCGGGCGCGGTCGTAGAGGCGGCCTTCTGGCGGCAGGCGGAACCCGCAACAGCCCCGACACTGGTCCCGGTCGGGAACACGCTTCAGGCTCTGCAACAACTAGGACAAGCCGTGCGCCGCAAGTGGGGTGGCAGGCTGGCGGCGGTGACGGGCAGCACCGGGAAGA
>JAIQGA010000139.1 GCA_020072925.1 Terriglobia bacterium
GATTCGCCACCAAGGGAGTCATGAACTTTGCGAAATGCGCTACGCTATTCTTCCAAAGTCGGGCATTCCATTTCATGCCCTGAAAACTTACACCCGAGAGAGGACAAAAGTCAAGAACTACTTAACAGAGTAAAACTAGTAAATCGCTTGAAGGGTGTCCAATGACGAAGACAAAGCACTCCAAAATGGGGAAGCGCCTGATTGCCGCCATGAAAGAGGTTGTCGATCATGTGGAAGGCAGAGCGGCCCTTCCCATGCGGTACGTCGAGATCCCTCAGGATGTGGATGTGAAGGCGATCCGGTCCAAGCTAGGCCTGTCTCAGGCAGAATTCTCAAGACGCTATGCCGTGAGCCTGCGCTCGCTGCAGGAATGGGAGCAAGGGCGGAGGCGTCCGGAAAGCGCCGTACGCGCCTATTTAACGGTGATTGAGAGAGATCAGGACGCGGTGGAGAAAGCCCTCACAAAGAAGTCGTGACCCCAAGAATGCCGCTGTCGGATCGCCATCCCCACGCAAGGTTGCCCGTGGCGGGAGCATGGATCCCGAACCCTACGGTGTCTGGGTGATCTCCACTCCGGCGCGGACCAATTTGGGGCGATAGCCGCTGCGGGTGCGAATGTGGTATCGCTTAAGGTTTTCCCCCACCAGTTTCACGGTAATGCGGCGCCAACCGAAATTCACATTCGGTTGAGGGTAGTACGTGAGTGAATACAAATGCGCCAGGTCATCGCGCACGGAGGCGAAGGCTTTCTGCTGCTCTCTCCAATTCTTGGCAAAATAGGCTTTGCCGCCGGTGCTGATGCTCATGCGCTCGAAGACCGCGGTGGAGATCGGGTCGAGCCGGGCTTCCTGCGTGCTAATCATGTAAATGGCCACGCCCTCGGATTGGGCAAGCTCGCGAACGTCTTCCGGGGCCACCACGCTGGAGTTATCCGGCCCGTTGGAAAACACTACCACCGCTCTCTTGCCCGAAAAACCCGCGGCGTCTTCGAGGGTCAACAGCAGGGCGTCATAAAGCGCCGCATCATCCCCGGCGACCGTCGCCCGCACGCCGCGCAAAACTTGCCAGCGGTGGGCAGTAAGGGTCGCGGCTCGGGAAGTGTTACGGCTGTATGAATAGAAAGCGATGCGGTTGGAAGGACCCAGCGAGCGCACGAACTCGGCGATGGCATCCTGGGCAAACACAAAACCCCGGTACATATAGTTACTGGTATCGAACAGGATGAATACGCTCGCCCCGGCCACGAGGGAGGCGGCATGTTCGGGCGTCACCTCGCGGAAGATGTCGGGCGAAGAGCGCTCATGGCCCCGACGTGGGACCTTGGCGACGTAGGTCTTCACCAACTTGGGGTCGCCCTTGCCGGGGCCAATGTCCTCGAGATTGCGCGGGGGCTCGTTCTCCTCGGCAAAGGTGGCGATTTTCTCCCGAATGTCATCCTCAAACACCGCGAAATCGGCGGGTCGGAGTCCGGTGACGTATTCACCTTTCTTGTCGGTCACCGCCACATTCAACTGGACCATGTTGACATTGACTCGAATCCGGTAGGTGGCGCCATCCTTGCTGCCACTCGCGCTACTACTCGAGCTCTGGCCCCGGAGGCCCGCGGCCGTCGCAGACAAAACCGCCAAGAAAATGAAGCATGCTACAAATTGTTTTGTCGTCATAAGTCACTTTCCGTTGGCCTCGCCCCCTTCTGCGGGGGTTGGGCCGTACTTAGGATTTCACCTTCATGCAGCAAGCTTTCAAATGCCAGGGACCGTACGGCTCTTGGGCAACGAGGCGATTTTACCCTCGCGAAACTCCTGGCCCGTTTGACGCAGGGCGCGGAGAAGCGCGGGCCAATCCTCCAGGTGCGTGGCGAAGATCTTCCCCACCATACGTCGCGTCAACTCAGGAGCAAGGACATTGAGCATCACCGGCGAATAGCCCATTTCGTCCGCGAGGCGGGCCCAGTAAAGATTATTGGAATCCCAGGACTCCGCCAGCAGGCGGCTCGAATAACCCATGTAGGTGGGAAGAGGTTTCACAGGGAACAGATCGCGCGCGTAAGTCTGTGCCAGTGCCGGGTGGGGCACGCCGAAATCCTCAGAGAGTCGCTCCCAACTGACCGCCTGGGGATTACGCTTCGCGAGTGCCAGCAGTTCTTGCCCGGCTTTTCCCCACGCTCCTACTTCCTGCGGAAATCGCTGGCGGAACTCAGCCCCCAGATAGAAGGTCTCCGCCGGCGCCAGGCGGGAAAGGGCTTCCTTGGGTTGCCCTGCGCGCAGCGCCGCGTCAACTTGTTCCAATCTCTGCGGCAGCAAACGATTCTCCAGGATATCCATGACGCGCGAGCGCAGTTTTTCGTCCTGCCCTGCACTTTGGACGAGGTTTTCCCCAAAGCGCTGATAAAGGGTCACTGCGTGAAGCTCATCTCCCGTCACGCGCCACCAGCGCGGCAGAGAAGAACTGATGAGCAGCGTGGGCACGAGATCTTCCCAAACCAGCGATTGGACGTTCTCGGGCACCACGAAGTTTTCCTCAACCTCCGCGAGCACATAAGGGAGGTCAGCCATCGAGCCCGCCAGATGCGCCCCGCCGGCGGCCGTCCAGCCCCGCGCCACGATCGTGGGAGTCTTCCAGGCCTGTCCTCCCCCTACGCTCATTTCTCCCGAGAAATCGTGCGACCGGACCAGGAGCGGATTATTGTTGAGCAACTTCGCCTCGGGGGGTGCGTAGAAAGCGTAATTCAACCCCACCAGAGTGTCTCTCAAGAAGGGAACCAGCAGACCGCGCGCCGCGGCCAGGTCATTGGGAGAACGCGGGGACTTGAGGATTCTCGCCAGGTCCGTTCCCATTTCCAAGCGGAGGTGGGGATTGTTGGCCAGTCCGGCGGTCCACTCGGTTTTTTCGGAGGGAGTAAATAGGGGTTTGGGCAACTGAAATTCCCGCAGCTCGCCGGCCAGAGGGATCAGCATCGCGGCCGCCGTCTTCCCTTGCGACGTTTGGACCAATCTATCCCCGAGCGTCAGAAGCGTGTCGAGTGAGACGAGCCGCTGCGAGTCGAAGCCGGCGCGGATTTTGTTGGCAATCTCCTGTTCGATTTGTCGGCCCTCCGCGCTGGCCTGATTCGGGCCTGCCAACAAGGCGATGAACTCGTCCTGGGAAAGGCGTGCCTTGCCGCCCGCCACCCGCATGATTTCACCCAGGGAGGTTCGAGCGGCGTCATAGAGCTCTGCCGACGTGCGAATCCGGTTAAAGGGATCGACCACGCGCCGCCAGCAGTTGCTCGACGCGCCCGGCGCAATCTGACCCTGCCGCGCCAGGATTTGCCAGAATCCTATGTTGGCCTGCAAGAGCCCAATGGCGTCGGCCCGCAGCACACGGTTGGGTATGCGGTCCACCGCCTCCGCGGTGCGAAGGAAGTCGGTGATCGCGGCATTATCTAAAGAGTGAAATTCGCAAAAAACCCTATATTGGTCGCCGAACCGCCCGTAGTCGTTGGCCAACAATCTGGCGGTTTGGGGAGTTAAGCGCTCTTGAGGCGTCCGCCCTTCGTCAATATCACTCAACATCAGGAAGACCTGCACGGGCGACACTTCGGAATAGACCCGCGAGAGGGCGAACATCGCTTCCAGGAGTTGCTCAGGGCTTGTCCAGTGATTGGCACGCCGGCCCCATTCGCGGATGGCCCTGCTATCCGATTTGCGTCGCATGATTTCCTTCCACACCTCCAGATTGCCCGGAATGTGCGGTTGGCCATTGGGCTCGAACTGCAGGCGCGCCGTGAGCAGCAGGATCCCCGCATTCGGCCGGAATACGGGCCGAACCGGGCTCGGATAAATGTCTCGACCGCGGAGCGCCTGATAGAAAGCCTGCAACCGTTGTGGGTCAGTGAAGTAGGCTTGTCGGGTGCGGCTGATTCGAGACAGGGTGTCAAAGTAGGCTGCCAGCCAGCCCTCGTCCTTGGTCAGCAGCTTGAGCACAAATTCTCCAGGCGAGTCGGGGCTGGCACCCACCAGTTTCTTCCAAGCGGGTCCGGCAGACACACCGCCTGGGACCTCGACATGCCCCAAGCGGATGGTCAGGTCGGTGCCGTAATAGTCAATGACCGGCGCCAGCGGTAGCAGTCTTTCCAATCCCGGCGAATGCAGCAAGGACTCCTGGGTCCTGGCGTCGATCCGCGACATCGCCCAGTAGAGCCGGGCCAGACTGGAATCGAGCAAGAGACAATCCAGGATGTCGTCCTTCGCGTGCTTGGCTTTCGCCAGTTGCGTCCAATCTTTCGGACCGAGGATGACAGGAACTTGAAAGGCGGGGTAGTGATAAACGAAGGGCTTGCCACCCCGCAGTGTCTCTTCCAGGTCCGTCAGAGGGAAGCCGGAGTCGATGGTCAGAAACGCTCGTTCCGGCTCGGCGGTCTCGACGGCGGTGTTGGGACCGCAGGGCCTGGCGAGCCGATAGCCCAGGATTTTCAGCAAGGGTTCCGCCGCCTCACAATTCTGAACCTGGATGGTATCCTGCGGACCCGCTAGGGCTAGCAACTCTCGGGCCTGTTGCACGTAACGCTTCAGCAGGACCAGGTATTCTGTGGGCCGCTCTCCCCTGCCGAATCCTCGATATCCGTCCGTCACCACGTTGTGAGCAAATAGTGGCAGCACGTCCTCGGGAGATACCTGCTGGCTGATCGCAGCCATGCGCAGGAAGGACCTTAGTGGCCCGGGAAGGGTGATGCTCGGCGAAGACGCGGGGACGGTCGAAGTCGCCGCTCCGGTCGCGACAGGCGATTCGGAAGACGCAGCTTGACATCTCGCGCTGCGTGGCGCGCCAAGACAGACTGCCAGCGCGCACAACAAGAGAAGACACTTCGACAGCAAAGAGCGAGTCCTCATGGTTGAACCCCATTCTCGGGTTTGGAAGACAGACGTATCCTGATTGAATCTTGATTTCGAGGTAGGTCGTGGCGACATTTCGTCCTGCCTTACCGGCCTGGTTCCGATAAGCCCGGTTTCCCCGATACTGTACGCTCTCTTGTGCCTAGAGCATATGACAAAATCACCTGAATATTCAATCAAGATTCCACCTGAGGGATGCGCTGTTTTCCCGAGGACAGGCGTTGAAGCTCCATCCCCGCCACGGGGGTTTCTGGGCTCCGTCCGCCACCTGAAGTCGTCATGGGCCCGTCCGAAGAGGTTTGAATTTTGCTGGCAGGGATTACATCCCTCCCGTGTAATCTTTTCCTGAAAGCTCGCTATAGCAATTTCGACCACTATTTCCAACTGACTGAAATGGAAGCCTGCTGTATATTTGGAGACCCTCTTGCCCAACCGAGAGGGGAAAGTATCTCAAGAGGACAGGTGTCAGGAGCCGGAGGGGCCGGCCGCATGCGGACTGAATATGGCTTGTGTCTACTGGAAATCTCCCCTGAGGAAATCCAGCGGCGAAGAATTTCCTTCGCGATAGGATGGGTTCTTGACGCTGCTGTCACAGGTTTACTTGTGGCGGCGGGCGTATGGTTCCCCTACCAAGTGGCGCAGCAGAGACTGGCGCCGCAGGTCAACCGGTATGCGCTGATAACCCTTCCTTCCCCGGTCGAGCCGAAGCCCGTCCTCACGGCCCCGCCGCTCAAGAGGGCTGTGGCAAAGAACGTCGACCTCCCCAAACCTCCCCCGCCTGTGATGAAGCCTCTGCCCCGCGTCATTCCCAGGATCGAAGAGCCGCCGGTCCAGGCCAAGCTCCCTGTTCCCAAGGTAGGCGTACATCAAAAGCCTACGCAGGTAGCTGCCGCCCCTGGCCCACGCCCCGTGCGTCCGGCCCCGGTTGTCCGCACGGGCCTGTTCAGCCAGGCAGCGGCGCACGCCAGCAGCGACCACACTCCTTTGAATCGCGTGCAGACAGGTGGCTTTGGCTACCCTCAGGGGCTGCCGGGTCAAGCCCAGGGCGGGAATCCGGGAAACGTCCCCATGCTGGGCGCGTTTGACTTGCCCTCCGGCCCCGGCACGGGAAACGGTACAGGCGGAGCGCGGGGAAGCGCGCGAACGGTTGCCAACGCGGGATTCGGCGATGGTGGCGTGAGCAACGGAGTTGGTCGCGGACCCGCGAGTGGGGCTGCCGGCGCCGTGAAGACGGGCGCGTTTGGCGCGGCGCCCCAGTCCGCGCCCGCGCCAAAGCCCCAGCGCGCCGAGCCCCCTCCGCCCGCCCTCCAGCCCGTGGAGATTCTTTCCAAGCCCACGCCGCGGTATACCGAGGAAGCGCGGCGACTGCACGTGCAAGGTGAAGTGGTGCTGTCCGTAGTCTTTCAAGCCAACGGTACCCTCAGGGTGGTGGGTGTGCTAAAGTCCCTCGGGCATGGGTTGGACCAGATGGCGGAAGAAGCCGCTCTCCAGATTCGCTTCAAGCCCGCAGAGCGAAGCGGCAAGCCCACGGATTTCCCGGCCACCCTGCGCATTGAATTCCGCCTGGCCTAGCAGTGAGTCGAAGAAGTCCTTAGCCTGTCATGCTGACGACTGGAGAAGAATCATGACCATTGCCCGCACTGGATACGCTCCCGCCCGCTGGGCATTGCTGGCGGCCCTGGGCGCGCTTTTGGCTATTCCCATTCCCGGGCACTGCAAATCCAAGCGCCGCGCGACGAGCCCAGCCGAGGCTCCTTCTCCCGAGGTGGCCCAGATTATCCAGCGCATCGTCACGGGTGAGAAGCAATACGTCGCAAATTTGAAAAAATACTCCCCCCGCGTTGAGACCTACTTGCAGTTCGACCGTCCCGATTCCAAGCTGGGCGACACCGCCACGAACGACGCCTATTTCCTGGGCCGCTTGCAGTTCTCCGACAAGCCGGAACAAATATCCTTCCTCGCGGAGACGGGCACCGGCTTCCTCCACAATGCTTTTTTCCGGACCCTCTCCAACCCCTTTCGCGCTCCGCGCCTTTTCCTGGACAGCTTCGCCACCTCGGCGATGGTGGATGCGCGCTACTTTGACGCTCAGCACTACACCTTTACCCCGGTGGGCTGGAACTACCTGGGGGATGTGCGTTGCCTGGCCATCGACGTCAGCCCGCGGGGCAAGCCGGTGACAGGAGCGTTCGAAGGGCGCATCTGGGTCGAAGACCGTAATTATGCGATCGTCCGGTTAAACGGCACGCGGGTGAACCCACCGCGTTCCGGGTTTTACACGCATTTCGATTCCTGGCGGGAGAATCTCCGGCCGGGGGAGTGGTTACCCGTGTACACCTACAGCGAAGAGACGGGTGCAGACAGCGAGCTCCGGTACAAGGCGAATTCGCGCTTTTGGGGCTACGATCTGACGGCGCCGCACAAAGATGAAGAGTGGACGAAGATCCTGGTGGAGTCCCCCGCCCCCGTTCACGACGCCAGTGAGGAGGGCGCGGACCTTTCTCCCGTCGAAAGCAAGCGCCAGCAGGAAATGGAGGCGGGGCGCAACGTCCTGGAGCGGCTGGAAAAGGCCCGCCTGATCGCGCCGGCCGGTCCCGTGGATAAGGTCCTGGAGACGGTGCTGAACAACCTGGTGGTCACCAATCACCTCGATAACCTGCCGCCACTGCATTGCCGGGTGATGCTGACCGCCCCCCTGGAGTCCTTTCCCCTGCTTTACACCGTCGTGGTCAGTCGCGGTCTGGTCGATGTCCTGCCCGACGAGCCTAGCCTCGCCATGGTGCTGGCGCACGAGCTGGCCCACATCGCGCTCGGCCATAAGGTCAGCACCCGCTATGCCTTCAACGACCGGCTGCTCATCTCCGACGAGGAACTCCTGGCCACCCTGGACCTGGCTCGAAATCAGGAGGAAGAAGAGGCCGCCGACAACAAGGCTCTGGACTTCCTGAAGAATTCACCTTACAACGAGAAGCTGCGAAACGCCGGCCTGTTCCTGCGCGCCGCCGCCGCGGCTGCGCCCGTCATGCCGCACCTGTTCGGCCCGCATCTGGGCAACCGGCTGGCCAACGACCGCCGCGTGGTCCGCATGGTCGCCCTGCTGGGTATCGCCCCCGAACTCTACCCAGCCAAGATCGACCAGATCGCGGCCCTGCCGCTCGGCTCCAGGGTGCAAGTGAACGCCTGGGACGGGACCGTCACCTTCCCGAACCGGAAGAACGTCGCCCTGAATGACCCCACGGAGAAAATGCCGTTCCGGGTCTCTCCTCTTTATCCCCACTTGGCCCGCTACGAAGACCTGCATAGCACCAAGGTCTCCGCTCGCCAAACCCAGTAGCGGCACCTTCGGACTACGGCAGCCTGCTTCCGCCTTGCTTATGAAGTGCCGCATCGTGATGCCACCTTCGCGAAAGCGCAAGCAAGCTTGCGCGCTCCAAAGGGCAGCGACGCGAGGCCGTGATCGCTCCGCCACCGGAGGCGCACGGACTAATGGCCTCTCAATTCTTTATAAAGATCGAGTCGGTTGATGACTCCCAGGATGATCCGGGTGTAGGCGAAGTATTCATACAAGGCTTCGTCGGAAGCCCCCGTGATGGATTTGCGGCGGTCCTCGCGGAGTTCGTTGAGGTCGTCTGCGGTCAGCGTCTGAATCGCGCTCTCCTCAAATCGTTTGGCGCCGGAGATACCGAAGAAAGGCTCGCTCTCCTCGATATCGCGGCGAATTTGCTCGGCAAGTTCTTTGTTATCGCGTTTTTTGGTCGCGTCGCCGTGCTTGGATTCCTGCGCTGCCCTGTACTTGATGTATTCGGGCTCGAGCGCCTTGAACTCCTCCGTGGTGTGAGGGATTCGGCGGAGAAATTTCAGGACTTCCTCCCGGCTGAATTTCGGCGCGGGCAACGGCTTCGGCGGCGTGTAGTGCGTGAAGTCTTGCATATCCTTCCGTGTATTGGCCGTGAGGCTCTCGATCACGCCGGGCGATTTCAGCGCCTTGAAAGATTCTTCCGTCATGTTGAATGCCAGGAGCATGGCGGCGGTATTTCGCACCTCGGGTTTATCCGCAGACAGTAGCGGCGAAAGGTGTTGATCAACTTGCGCTGCCGGCATGCTCCCGAACAGCATCACTCCGCCCTCTAACCGCTCGAGTTTCATGGCGTGCTGCGGAAGGTAGGTCTCCACTTTCGAGTGGGTCAGGTACTTCACCGCCAGAGGCCCCACGTCCGCCCCATGGTGCGAAAGGTCGAGCACCAGGCGGATGTAGCCCGAGGGTTCCACCTCATTGAGGCTGGCGCGGAGCGCCGCGTCTCGGACCACGGCCGTCGAGGCCTCGGACTTGTCGAGGCTGTAAAGCAGTGCGGCGCCGTCAAAGAGGAAATAGGTATCGTCCTTCTCCTCCTTGACCATGTCCGAAAGACAATTCACGCCCGTCGGACCCAGTTGCTTAGCGAACTTCCAGAACTCGTCCATCTCTGCGGATTTTCTCGCTCTTTCTTCTTTCGTCAGCAGCGAGGGACGAAAACCGTAGGTCCGCTTTTTGGCGCTTTGCAGGCCTTGGCAGGGCGGGCCAATGCTCAGCGTGATTTGACAGAATGCCAGTACGAGAGCGGGGAATTGAATCATCGAAGTGGAGTCCCCCGGAACACGTTAGTTGGGAGCGCGGACCTGCACGCCGTAATGCCCCAGCCCGTCCTTCCCGCGTAAGCGGCAATCCATCGTGCGGTAATCCCCTTTCACGCTGGCCCCAAGTCAGACGCCAGCCACGGCGGCTGTCAGCCTCTCACAGCCGCTTACCCTTGGCAGGCTGACCAACAAGCAGAAATGTTTTGGGCAAGCGGCCCTCACCGCAAATTTTGAACGAGCCAAAGTCCTTGTACCAGGCTCCCTCCGGTGCTTCTGGTTCAGATTCGCGCCAGAGCTTCAGTTGGTACAGGTCTTCAACTTTGATCTTGCGCTCTCGGAGGCGTTCAAAGAGGTGGTCGCGGAGGGCGGGCGGCAGATTAGTCCACTGGATCTTGGGCATCTATTCGCCAAAGGTCATGCGCGCGAGTTCTTGCTTCAGTCTTTCACGTTCGTCGGCGTCTTTCGACTCGCTCAATCGACTGGCGAGTTCGAAGAACCGTCGCTTCTCCTGCTCTTTAGCCTCGATTCCGCTCTCGATCAAATCAACGATGATGTGGTTGGCGCTGGTCCGCCGCGTCTTGGCGAGCGACTTCACTTGCTTGGCCAATCGGGCGGGCAGCGAGACACTCTGACGTAACGATTTGCCTGACGCTCCCATGGATTCACTATACCCCACAACGCACCAATTTGCACCGGTTCAGTGACTATCATCAACTTGCTCCGTCCTCCGTGACGGCCGCGGGCATTTTCGGGGAGGGTTTCGCCCAATCCAGGTCGAAATGGAGAGGTGCCAACACCGTAGCGCGTTGCGCGCACCCGTTCTTGGGGTCTGCGGGCCTTGGGTATTTGAGAAAGCCGCGGACCTTGCAGGGCAGGTCCGCGCTACTTGCTCTATGGACTTGCGGCTTCTCAATGTCTTTCGAAAATTTTGAAAAGCCGCATGATTCGAAAATCCAACCTTGCGATACGCGTTACCTACACTCCGGCGGCCTCTCCAGCCAAATCGGACCGTCTTTGGAAACTTGAACAACGCTCATTGGATATCCCACCCAGTCGGGTTCGGCCTTAATTTCCAACTCGATCAACATTTGGATTGCCTTCTTCGGGTCCCGCAGCGCGGCGTCATAGAAACTGGAATTTGCTTTGAGGTAGGCAGAAATCGCGGAGTTCCGGCCGAGCGCCCAAACGGTAGGCACATCACTGCCTGAAGGAAACTCACATCTTAGCGTGATAGTTGCCCTCACCGCGGTTTGTGTTTCCTCTATATCGAACCTTATGTACTTCATCTTTGGTGTGTCCCCGTCAAACGCAGCAAAAACAACTTGCAAGAGGGACTTTCCCCGGAAGTCCCTTTCATAGCCTTGCGGGTTAGTCGTGCGGATCGTATTCACTGCCTCTGAGAGTGGCTCGCTCACCGTCCGTTCAAATTCAATAACCTTCCTCTCAAATGGCTCAGCGCCGGAAAGAGCTTTCGTAGCATAACCCTCCGCGAAGAAACCGCTGTATGGGGACCCGACAAAATCGGTAAAGGCAAATGCTATTCCGTTTTGAACGTGGATCTTGCAGGTTGTTTCGGGTTCCGCGAGGTCGCCACCACGGATCGCTTTGCCATCTGCACCGATGACTACGCCAGACGGAGTCCAGATCGCGACAATAGTGGTTGCCGTGACCAAGTATCCGAAGGCTGCGGCAAGCGGGATCATGTGAACTCACCAAAGCAGGTGCCAAAGGTCAATTCCTCATGACTTTGCGCATGGCGCGCAAGTCACGCTTCTTTCGATGTGTCCACCCAGTGGCTTATAACCACAGGATAACTTGACAACTATATACTCCTCGGACGCGGGAAAAGCAAGCGCAGAGAATTATGAATGCTGAATGATGAAGGATGAACGAAGAAGTCGGAAGTCAAGAGTCAGAAGGGCAGGCGCGAGTCGAAAGTGGAAATTGGAAAATCGAAATTGGAAACTGGACACGACGGAGCCCAGCGCAGCGCGTCATTTGCCGGTTCTGCTTGGACGTGTGATTGTTTATGCGCTCAAAATCCGCCGCACGCGCTCGGCGTTTTCCTTGACCTCATCCTTATAGCGGGGATACATGCCCACGACGACGCAGTCTTTGGGCTTGATGCTCTCGAAGGCGGTCTTGAAGGCGGCGTCGATGGATTGGGGCGAACCGGTCAGGCGGCCGGCGGCCAGAATCTTGAACAGGAAGCAGGTTTTGGAAGTCTGCCGCGCCACCTTGTAAGCCCGGGGAGGATCGGTTTCCAAATAGACTTCCGAGGAAGGCACGGGCACGACCCCCAGGATTTTGCGGAGTTCCTCCGGAGTGCGCGTGCGGTTGTAGGCGCAGAGCAGGTAGAAATCCACGTCCCATCCACGTTCCTCGGCGTATTCGACGACCTCGGACTTGTGCGTTCCGACGCCCACCAGGACGCCCGTCTGCCGAAGCCGCTTCGTATACTCCTGCACCTGGTCCATCTTGCCCTCGCGAAAGAGCACGTCGGTGGCTTCCCCGTGGTGGTACATGGCGATGGGCCGCAGGCGCTTCACCACGTCCTCGATGGGCGTCTTCCCGAAGTTCACTCCGATCACCTGCATCTTCCCGCCATTCGCATGGTGCCGCTCAAAGTCCGACAAGCTGCGGTCGTGATGGCTGTACTGGTAGGCGTTGATGCCGTTCTCTTCGCAACTCTGAAGGGTCTGGCAGACCCGCTCGGGAGTGTTCCACTCGCGCATCAATTCATCCAGGATGTGATTGAAGTGGGAGTAGCCGTAAAACTGGTTGCAGCCGACAATCAGGCGGCTGATCTCGTATTGCCCGAAGCGGACCGTGGGGAGCGCGGCCGGGGCCGGCTCCTGCGCCTTAAGGAAGGGTCCCGCCGCCAGCGCCGCCGCCAAACCGGAAGAAGTCTTGAGGAAGGTTCGTCTGCTGCTCATGGGGTTTGCACCTCGCTCCGTGCCTTAGGCAGGTATTGAAAGTCAAATTGCGCGATTGATGAGACTGCGCCCCATTGCTGAGCACGCGGGTGGCCAGGTCACGCTACTGAGAAGGAGAAGAACTGGCCGGATTCGGACAAAAAGGCATTACGCAACATGCGGGCGCCAATACCTCCTCGCGCCCAGATCCGGCAGCACGGGCGTCCCGCCTTTGAAATCAACTCACGGCCAGGATGGCCGTGTTACGGCACGAGCAGCATGGCGATGTGATATCCCCGCTACGCCGCTTGGGGCAGGGTGTCCATGCCGTAGCGTTGCGGCTCGGCGATCATCCGGCGCGTCAATTCCCGCTGCCGGACCCGCCGCGCGTTTCCAGCCGTCATGCCGCCGGGCCTGCGCCGGCCCTGTAGCCGGGGATGGCCACGCTCCCGCGCCCGGTGCCCCGAAAGACATCATTGAATACGTATCCTTCATAACTTGGAACGGCACTGGTGTTAGAATGGCGGCACGTCCCGGTATCTCAGCGAACTCTGCGAGGTCAAGTCCATGTCTCTGAAGATCCTGGTCGTGGATGATGAGCCGCAAGTTCTGCAATACGTCAAAGACCTGCTCCAGTCCCTGGGCTACGAGGTGCTGGCGCTGCGCGACAGCCGCGTGGCTACGGATCGGGTCGACCGCGAGAAATTCAACGCCGCGTTTGTGGACGCGCACATGCCCTACGTGGACGGCTTCATGCTCGTCCGCCACATCCGCAATTCGACCTCGAACGGGGCCATTCCCATCGTCATGCTGACGGGGTTCGACGACGTCGAGACCATGCGCGCGGGCTTTCGCGCGGGCGTGACGTTCTTCCAGCCCAAGCCTATCGATACGGATAAGCTGGCGGGGCTGCTGCGCGTCATGCGCGAGCCGATGCTGCGCGAGCGGCGCAGCTACGTCCGGCTGCCCCTGCGCACGGTGGTCGCGTGCAGCGCCGGCCCCTACCGCTTTCAGGCCATCAGCCAGAATATCAGCGAGGGCGGCATGATGATGGAGGGCACGGGAGGTATGAGCGTGGGACAGGAGGTCGAGCTGCGCTTCACCCTCCCTGGGTTGCCGGGCTCGCTCAATCCGCGCGCCACGGTCGTCCGCCTTGAGCACGGCGAGCGCATGGGCGTGCGCTTCATCGAGCTCGAGATGGATGAAAGCAAAGCGATTCAGACTTACATCGCGGGGATCGTGAAGGAATAAAGGTTCTGGGTGCTGGGGACTGGGGGCTGGGTTCTAGATACTGAGGTTTTCTCCCCAGCCCCCAACACCGAGAACCTAGCACCTGTCCTTTGGCGCCGCGCTGAAGCCCGTCGCGACATCTGGGTTTGTCCCCAGACGCTCGCCCCCAACTCCCAGTCCCCGGCCCCAGACACCTAACACCTTGGATAGTGGTATACTGAGACTGGGCAAAGGGCCAAAAAGGAATTGAATACCCCGGGGGGGGTCCCACTGAACTCCTCAAGGAGCGCGACCATGGCAAGCGACACCTTGCAGTTTCGCCTGACGGATAGCCAACTCCGCCACATGGAGGAAGAGGGCTACTTGATTATCGAGCGCCTCTTCGACGACACAGAATTGCAGCCCGTGATTGAGGAGATCAGCGCCGACCTCGACCCGCGCTGCCGCGCGGCCGTCGCCGCCGGCCAGCTCTCGCGGACGTATGAGGAATACGATTTCGAGCACCGCCTGGCTCACGTGGACGCGGAAAACCAGGAGATCTCAAAATCGATGTGGGATATGAAAGTGGTGCTGCCGAGCTTCTTCGGGTTGATGACCAACCCCAAGCTGCTCGACGTCGCCGAGCAGTTGTGCGGGCCGGAGTTCGACGATATGGCGCATTACTTGGTGATTCCCGACGAGGAGTTGGGCGGGCGCAAGCCCGTCACCGCCCCCGTGCCCAAGGGCGGCGTCCTGCTCCTCACCAACCGCACCCCGCACGCGAGCTTTGAGAATAAGACCGACGTCGTCCGCTGGAGTATGGACCTGCGCTACCAGAGCGCCGCGCTGCCCACCAACGCCCAGATCACTCGCCTGCCCGGCGAAGCCAAGCACGTGGGGACCGTCGGCGTGCCCCTGGCGTGCAATCCCCCCGAGCCGGACTTCCTGGTGCGCAGCCGCCTGCGGCCCGACCAGGTGCTGAAGACCGCGGAGGAATTCGTCGCCCTGCGCAAGAACCACGTCTATCAGGCCACCACCGACCGCTGGGGATACTCCGTCGCCAAGCGCAAGGACCCGCTCGGCAATCCTTACAAGACCAGCGAGTCAACCAGCAAGTAGCGCGGCCCGCTCCAGTGGCACTCCCCCTGGCATTTGGCCCGGATGGCCTCGCTACTCCGGTTGCCTCCTGCGTCAGGACAGAAGCAGGCGCTAAGCGTTCAGGCCACAAAACGCGTTGGACGCGCAGCGGCTGACTTCGATAAGGCCGCCGATTCATCGGGGAAAATTTGGATGGCTCGATGAAGGTTCACCTTCTTCAGGATGTCCATGACGTTCGCTGAGGCGCCAAAGAACCTGCACGTCCCACCAGCCTCTCGGGTGGAAAAGCTGATTGCTGCGATTGCCCCGACACCGCCGCTGTCCAGGTAATCGACCCCCGCCAGATCAATCGCGAATTCCTTCGTTTCCCCGGACAGCAGTTCGTGGATGCACGTTCGTAGCGCGTTCACCGGCTCACCCGAGATGAGGCTGCCCTGGACCTTGACCACCTTGAAATTCTTCACGTCCCGTACCGAAACCGCCATAAGACCTCCGCCGACGCGTTCTTCCACCGACTGGCGACTGATGGAGACTGCACTCATCGTACGCGCTCGGATGGGACCTGCAATGACGAGTGTCAGAAAGGTCCACAGACCTGGAGGCGTCGCCACAGGGATGGAATGTCCCCACACCTGTCAGTGGGGCAGCCCGCACTCGCTGCAATGTTAGATTATGAATGCTGAACTTGAATGGCAAGAATATTATTCATGGATAACTACAGATCGCAATCACCCCTCAGATCGCCCCATGTGACTGACCACCGGCAACGGTCCACTGGCGACGGTTGTTGGGCGACCACGGCGCGCCCAGGGAAGACGTAATGTCCGGGTGATCGGAGTAACCCTTTACGATCTTGACAACTGTGCAAGCCTTTCCTAGAATTCGGCCCCAACGGCTTGCCAGCCACGGGAACGGATTTTGTAGTGTTCACAACGCGCAGGAAACCCACGGTAGCAAGGCTTCGGCTCAAGTGGTTCGTGGTCACCAGTGTCCTTCTGGCATTCGGCTTGGCGCTTCAGAAGATCGCGGCCGCACAAGCACAACAACCCGCCCCTCTGCCGACGGCTGGGGGCGTGAGTGCGACGGGCGGAAAGTTTCGCCTGATCCGTTCCGTGGTAGGCGCCAAGGGAAGCTCGCAGGGCGGGCGATTCATTATGGAGGAGCCGCGCACCGTATTCTATGTGCCCAGTGACCGCAAGGCGGTCGTTTACTTCGAGTGGGAAGGACCGCCGGGCCAACACCACCTGGATGGAATCTGGAAGGAATTCGAAGGAAAGACCCCGGGGCTCTCGGCCCTCGCAGATTAGAATATAGAAGCACCTGCTGCAATAGGTGGACAGGAGACTTGTGGCCGCGTCTGAACGCCCAAAATCCAAACTTGCCGAACTTGCTCGCGAGAACTATCGGCAGGTAATCAGTGGGATACTTCTTGGTGCAGTTGGCTGGCTGGTGTTTCCTACGATAGCGTCTCTCCTTCGAAAAGGGAATACCGCATTCATCCGTGAGTTAACTAAGGCTGTAGTTTGGCCAGGCCACATCTGGGCCCTGGTCGTCGTCATTATTTCCGCCACCGTAATCCTCTGTGCCGCATCGGCGATCTCCTTCAGTCGGCGACTCTTCGCCTCGTGGAGGGCGGAACCCGGCCGTGGTCTTTTTTGGATTTGGGCACTTGCTGCCGCTTTTGCGCTCAGCTTCCTCAGTGGCAGCAGGTACTTGTACAGTCTGCTCTCCCTTGCTCTTTCCGTTGCTATATCCCGGCTGCTAGTAATCACGGCTTCGACACCTGCCATCCTGAAAAAGGCCACCAATATTGACCCAGATCTCCCGATCGAGTCCCGGACTCAGGACATCTTGGATCGACAAGCCGTCGTTTCTGACCTCATCGAACAGGTAATAAGTGGAGTTGCCCCAGTTGCGGCCGTCGTGGGGAGCTACGGGGTCGGGAAGACGTCTGTGCTTAATCTACTCAAGGAAGCGCTTAGGAGCAACTATCGGGACATTGTTACTGTCTCCTTCATATCTTCGCTCGCGACGAACGACCAAGTCCTTGTAGGTACTTTATTCAACAGCATCGCCAAAGAACTGCAAAAGCGCTTCGTCCTTGAGAGACTACCGCAGGGCTTCGCGCGCTATGGCGGCTTCCTAGTAAG
This sequence comes from Terriglobia bacterium, assembly GCA_020072925.1. Classification (GTDB taxonomy): domain Bacteria; phylum Acidobacteriota; class Terriglobia; order UBA7540; family UBA7540; genus JAIQGA01. The sequence goes on from JAIQGA010000139.1 coordinate 16,861, forward strand.
CACTGTCCCAAGGTTCGGCGGTACGCTGAAGGAAATGTTTCGAGTACCTTCGCAGGAAGACCAAATCCGCCAAGTTAAACGGTCCCTGGAGAGACTAAATGTAAGGGTGGTGGTCATTGACGACATGGACCGAATGGATGAGAAAGAACTGCAGGTCCTGTTGAAGTTGATGCGTGGGGGTGGCGAGTTTTCGAACCTAACATACGTATGCGCGTTCGACAAGGAAGCTTTGGTGAGACAGGTCTCTGCAAGTCGGATGTCGAGTGAGATGGGGAGGGAGTATTTAGAGAAGTATTTCCCAGTGCAGATTTCGCTCCCGAAGATAGATGGAGGTATTCTCGCGCGAGAGTTTGACAATAAATTCGAGACATTGTGCCGAAGCCACGGTCTCCTGCGCACGGAGCAGGAACAGAAAGAATTCAATGAGAATTTTGGACCACTGTGGCAAATCCATATTTACCGCTGTTTTTCAAACCTCCGTCGCATCAAACTATTCTTCAACCGGGTTATCGCAACCATGGGACCGGTTGCGGAAGAGATAAATCCCATGGATTTCATATTATTGGAAATCATTCGCGAAGCCGCGCCCACAATCTACGAACATATCTACGTAAATCGCCGGTACTTTTATTACGCACCCTGGATGATTGAGACGTGGGCAGAGAAGCTCAGTCCAAACGAGCAGCAAGCGACTGATCGGCGCAAGCAATTTTTGGAAAAACTCGAAAAGTCCTTGGACAGCGACAAAAGAGAGCTGGTCATCGAGCTCCTTTCGGAGTTGTTCCCTTTGGTGAAGGAATCTCGCGGACTGGGATTGGGCGCGGAGCCAGACCCTCTCCGGAGCAAGAAGGAACGAAGGATTTTTCATCCAGCCTTCTTTGGGCGATACTTCATCTATGGGGTGCAGGCGGACCAATTTGGCGAGGCAGCCTTCAGCAGATTGGCTTCCGACTTGAACAACTCGACTAGCATCGAGGAGTGCAAGAGGCACGTCAGCGATGAGTTCGAATCGTTGGGAGTCGCGTCTCGAAAGAGATGGAACTTCCTGGACCAAATCTCCATCAAAATTGATCGCTTTGGCGCTCTTCAGGCCGAGGCGGTCGCCCTAGCAATCGCGGCCTTATCGGATCGGCTGGAGCCGCCCATTCTAGGCCTCGCCGAAGCGGATACCGCGAGGCGCATTGTCTTTAGCGTTGCGAACACATTCGCAAACAGCGCGAAGGCACAAGTCCTTCTCGAGAATGTGATTCGGACCGCGACAGCCGACTTCTTTGCCGCGCTCGTGCTATCAGCGTGCGAGGATCCAAAGAAGAACCAAATCTTAACGGAGTGGCGAAACATCAATCTCGACATCCTGAGTGCTTCATTCCGACAGCGAATGCGAACGAAGTACTGTCCTGGTGCCCCGGCCTCGATGTTCGAAGGGGGGAATCAGACGGGAGCGCTAGCGTGTTTGCGCCTTTGGCTGCGCACGGGGGGGAAAAACGAAATTCGGTCGTACCTGAGAGACGAATTCGCGACAAGACCGCCGAGCCTCGGAAAGATGATCTATCTTGCTTTTCCGACCAACGAATCCGCGAGTGAGGATGAGCTGAGAGGCCTGTCCGACCTTTACTCCCTCCGGGAGCTCGAATCTTCATTGGAAATAAGCGGGTCGGGGGCGTTTTTGTCAGCCGAGGAGGGGGCCGCAATCGCGCGGTTCAAAGAGATTTTGGCTTCGGTACGGATGCCGAAGTTGAGGTTCAAGCTAGCCAAGGACTCCGTATGGAGCGCGACCAAGAAGGACGGGTCCGCTTTGGAATGCGTCAACGACCAAGTTATTGATGCGATTAAGATTCGAGACAGTGGTCTTCCCTCTGAGCAAATCTTTCGCGATGCAGTTGCAGCGGGAGTTGCCGAGGTCGTCCCTCCGCCTTCATGGCTCGAATCTGAGGGAGAGGGCAGTAATGCGGCTGTTTCCGCCTAGCGGGAACCACGGCCTTTCTTTAACATCGAGTTCACAAGGTTTCGTGTTGACACCCCAACCGTCCGATTTCTCCGTTCAAGGACCCACGGTTAATCCAAAAGCGGATTAACCGTGGCTACCAAAACATGCCCGGTGAGAAGGGTGGCCCAGGAAATGTGGAAACCCCTCCGAGACGACGGCCGTACGAACGTATTGACTTCCGTTGCCATGCTTCCTAAAATTCGCGAAGTATCCCAGCAAGGGGCACATGAGGCGTACACGGGGAGGGCGGCGGGCGGAGCATCTCCCGGGTTGAGGGCATGTCCCACACTTCCGCGAAGTCCACGGTGGCGATAGTCACGGGCGATGAAGCGCTCGCGGACGAACTCGCCGAAGCGCTGCGGGCCGATTTCGAGCTGCGCAAGGCCACGAGCTACGACCAGGCCTACACGCTGCTGGAGAGCGGCGAGCTGGACGTCGCCCTTCTGGACCTCAACACCAAGAACGGGACCTTCCGGGAAGGCCTGGAACTGCTGGGCCAGGTGCAGAACAGCGACCTGGACACGATGGTCATCGTCCTC
>JAIQGA010000140.1 GCA_020072925.1 Terriglobia bacterium
CTACAAGTGTCAACACACGCTCGCGCAGGCCTCCGACGTTCAAACTCATGAGCCCAGCCAAGCCCACCACCACCCCGGCGAGGCCGAGCCCCAGTGCTGCCATGCGTCGCCAGCGAAGGCGCGCCCGATGTTCTTCCTCGACACCTTGTGCAAGCGCCGTGACGGCGCGGCGCGTGTAACCTCCCGTGGTGATTTGTTGGGGAGTGCTGGCCGTTGGTGGCGGAGAACCTTCCTGCGCCCCCGCGGTTTCCGGGGCCGCAGAGACGTTCCGCGGGAGCGTCTCCCCGTTTGAGACGGCCCGGCGGGCCGTCTCTACCGCCGCAATAAAGCGATACCCGCGTCGCGGCAGGGTCTCGATGTAGCGCGGCGTCTCCGCATCATCGCCCAGCGCGTCCCGAATCTTCTTGATGGCGAAGTTGAGCCCTTGCTCGAAATCCACGAAGGTTTCGCTGCCCCAAATCTGCTGCTGGATCTCTTCGCGGGTGACCAACTGACTTGGGTGGCTGGCGAGTAGAGAGAGGATCTTGAAGGGCTGGGGCGGCAGGTGCAGAAGTACGCCGGACTTCCGCAACTCGCCAGTCTCAAGGTCTAAGTCGAAGACCCCGAAATGCAGCGCCGACTCTTCCTGGGCGCTTTCGTCCATAATGGCCACCCAGCGGGGGACACCGAGTAGGACGGATTATACACCCGCCAGAAAGTCAAGCAAGCACAGCCAAGAAGTCCCCGCTCATCCGACTGGCAAGCCCTCGTGCCAGCCTATGGTTACCCGCTCAGCCCAAACTCAGCCTCAACTCAGCTTCCGTCTATTGATCGGTCTTTCAGCCCGGCCTAAGGTGGCGCCATGCGAAGCACGCGGTGCCCAGCAAAGTATCGCGTTGATCGCGAGATTCAGCTTGGAGGTGAGTTATGAAGGTGACCCAAAGATTCAAGTCAGTGAGGATCCTGTTCTTGGCGGTGCTGGCAGTCGGACTGAGCGCCGGCGTGGCCAGCGCGCAGAATGTCGAGGGAAAGTTCACGCTGCCCTTTGAAGCACGCTGGGGAAGGGCAGTGTTGCCCGCAGGCGACTACACATTCAACGTCGAGACCAGCACTTCCCCTTACATCGTGATGATTCGTCACAACCGGAACGGTGTGGCCTACGTCATGGCGGATTCGGTGATCTCAAGAGGCGACTTTTCCGGCTCTAGCGCCTTGATCGCGGTGCGCAGTGGGGGCAAACTCCGGATCCGGATCTTGCGCCTAAGAGAGGTCGGGGCGATTTTTGGCTACTATGTCCCCAAGGCCGAGAGGCAATTCATCGCTCAAGCACCAGAGCTTCTGCAGCGCATCCCGGTCTCGGTCCAAGGGAAGTAAGAGCTTTTGCGAAAAATCGGCGCGATGGGCGAGTGCGACCAACCAGTGGCGCCTCGCCCCCGCGCTTTGGCCGGCAGGAAATCCAAAAAAATGAAGGTGCTGGACCTCCCGTTGCTTGACATGCGGTGAGGCTTCGGATAGGTTTCGGAGCGAAACAGGATCGCGAGCTTCTCCATGAAAAAGGGACGGCGGCAATGGATCTGGCTGGCAATAGGCGCCGTCATTATCGCGCTCATTGTCTATAACCTGAGCGGCAGCCCGGAGTGGCGCAACTTCCGCTGGGACCGCTTCTGGGCCTCGATTGTCGACGCCCGGCTAGGGCTGCTGGGGTGGGCCCTGGTCAGCGTCTTCACCACTTATGCACTCCGGGCTTATCGCTGGCAGTGCTTCATGAGCACGATCAAGAAGGCCTCGCTGGGAGTGCTCTTTGCGGGACAGGTCCTGGGATTCAGCTCGATCTATTTGATTGGACGTCCCGGAGAGTTTGTGCGCCCCGCCTACATCGCGAAGAAAGAGAACGTCCCCATCAGCGCCATGGTCGCGGTGTTGGTGCTGGAGCGCATTTTCGATTCTCTCTTCCTGGCTTTGCTTCTGGCCGCCTGGCTTTTCTTCGAGCATGTCGGGCCTACAACGCCTCACGAACAACACGTTCTAGCCTGGGTGCATTGGGGTGGCGACGGGCTGTTCGTGCTGATGGGCGTTATGGTTCTGGGATTGGTGCTTTTCCGCCTGCACACGAAGGGCGTTACCGAGTGGCTGCTCCGGGCGCTGCATTTTCTGCCCCCTCGGGGCCGCAACGGCCTGCGCCATTTCCTGCATACTTTCTCGGAAGGTCTGGTGGTCATCCGTGATTGGCGCGTACTGGCGAAAAGCGTCGCCTCGACGGCGGCCCTCTGGGTAATGAATACGATGGTATTCTGGCTGGTCTTCAGGGCCCTGCGCGGTGAGACCCACCACCTGCCCTGGCTGGCGGCGGCGATGACGCTCTTCTGCGCCGCTCTGGGGCTGGTCATTCAATTCCCGGGGATTGGCGGCGGATACCAGGTCGGGATCATCCTGGCCCTCACCGGAATCTTCAGTGTGTCGGTGGAAAAAGCTACGAGCGCGGCCATCCTGCTTTGGATTATCATGTCCGTCCCATGTTTGGGCCTTGGCCTGGTCCTGCTCATTCGGGAAGGACTGACGTTCAAGAAGCTGGAAGCGCTGGCCGAGGAAGAGCGGGCGCTGGCGGAAGTCGAAGAAGAGGAAGTCCCGTATAGACGCCCCACCGGGGCGTCTCTACCGCGCAGTCCCGGCGCACACGAGCGGGAATGAATATGCGCTCACGGCGCCTTCCCCGTACAGAGAGCCACGATGAAATGTCCCTTCTGCGGGCACGTGGAAGACCGAGTGGTGGATTCGCGCGAGGCCAAGGTGGGCGACACCATCCGGCGCCGCCGCGAATGCGCGAAGTGCGGCCGCCGCTTCACGACTTATGAACGCATTGACGAAATCCCTTACATGGTCATCAAGAAGGACGGCCGCCGGGAGAAATTCGATCGCCAGAAGGTCCTGGCGGGCCTGCTGAAAGCCTGCGAGAAGCGCCCCGTCCCGAACCCCAAGCTCGAACAGATCGTCAACGAGGCGGAGGCGCTGGTGGCCGAATCGCCGGAGCGCGAGCGCCCCGCCGCGGAGGTCGGCGCGCTGGTCATGAGTCGGCTCAGGAAGCTCGACAAAGTCGCCTACGTGCGCTTCGCCTCGGTCTACCTGGATTTCAAGGACGTGCGCGAGTTCATGGACGAGCTGAAGGACCTGCTGAAGGCGAAAGGGCGGTAAATGCCAGCCCGCCCGTTCCGCTTCCGGAGGTGGCAAGTAGCCTCCCCGCCTTTTCCCTTGACCCGCTCGGCTACGTAGGCCACGCCGCACCTCGGCCGTCCGGCCGTGGGCGCATCTCACGGGCGGGACGCCCGCGCTACGGCAGCCGTCACGCAGTAGCTTCGGGGTTGCCCGGGGCGAGCTCAAGGCTTTATACTAGTGAGTTTTTGGGAAGCGAGTATGAGGTTCCGTGTGCTTCGGCTTTCGTGGTTTGCCTACGTTCTGCTTGCCGCCTCGATCGGGGTCGCCGCCTCCGAAGTCGTTCCGCCGCCAGCCAAGCAGCCCGACCCCCTCACGCGTGCGGCAGACGAGTTCAAGGCGCTGACGCGCGCCTTGGGCATGCGCCCGGAGAGCATGCCCTCAGCGCAGGCGAGCCTGCGCAAGAGATGGCTCTGGCACGGGCGTGTTTATGAGAACTTCCGCAATGACGTCCTCGATGCGATCCCGCACGAAGTGGTCCAGAACCACGGGAACAAATCGCCGCTGCGCCGCAACCAGTTCGGCTTCAATGTCGGCGGCCCGTTGGTGATTCCGCACCTGATCAAGAATCCCAACAACACCTTCTTCATGGTGTCGTACGAGGGTGTGCGCGAGCACATTTTCCGCGCCTCGCTGCACACTATCCCCACGGTCGCCCAGCGCACGGGGGACTTCTCGCAGACCGTCGACCAAGCAGGGCATCTGCTGCCCATTTACGATCCCGCGACCACGGCCCCCAATCCTGCCTACAACCCGAACTTGCCCGTGTCCACCAGCAATCTGCAATACCTGCGCTCGCCCTTTCCGGGGAACGTCATCCCTACGGACCGCCTGGCGCCGCAGGTGGTCGAGGCCCTCTCGCTATACCCGCCGCCCAATACCGATGTTGGCCCGTTTTTCCAGAACAACTATTTCGTGAATGCCCCCGAGACCGACAATGCCGACGGCTTCATCGCCAAGCTGGACCACACCTTCAGCGACCGGCACCGGCTGACGTCCACCACCACACTCTCCGACGGGTTTCTGGGCGCACCAAAATACTTCCCGAACTTTGCGAGTCCGACCCAGCCGGACCAGCAACTGACCTCGCGCCGCACGGAGCTCAATTACGTCTTTACAGCCAGCGCCAAGACGGTGAACTCCGCCAGTTTGAGCTTCAATTCCGACGTGGTCCATGCCGGGAACGCGGCCGAACCCTCGTTCCCGCGATATCAGCTCGGCGACTATCTCGCCATGGGCACGCCTTATCCGAGCTCGCACAACGCACGCAACACCTTCGAGTTTGGCAATACGATCTCGACTCAGGCGAAAAAGCACTCGGTGCGGCTGGCCTTTCGGGCGGATTTTTACCAGGTGAATTCCTTCAACCCGCCTTATCCTTCCGGCTATTTCGAGTTTTCTCCCGACATAACCAGCTTGCCGGGAATTATCAACACCGGCAATCCGTTCGCCAGTTTTCTCCTCGGGCTGCCCGGGTATGCGGAGCGCACGATCATCACCGCGCCCTCGTATTTTCGCGACTCCTTGCAGTCCTTGGCCGTGAACGACAAGTACGAATTCTCGAAAGACCTGACGTTCAACTTCGGCCTGAATCTCAGCCGCCGTACGCCACGGATAGAAAAATACGATCGCCAGAGTACGGTTGACCCCAGGATCATCGATCCCTCGAACGGTCTGCCCGGGGCGCTGGCGTTTGCCGGGCGGAATGGCCTGCCGCGCGGCTTGCGCGACGCGAACATCGATCTCGATCCTAGCCTGGGCTTCGCCTGGAACCCCTTCGGCGAGGCCAAGACCGTGGTGCGCGGCTCGTACTACCGCTCGCACGGCCACATTCCGATTTACAACGGCCAATGGGGAACACAGGGTTTTAACGCGCGCCAAACTTTCGTCTCACCCAACATGCAACTGAGTCCGGCGGCTGACTTGAGGACGGGCCTGCCACCCTTGGCCACGCCGCTGCCCGACCTCAGCCCCTCGGCGGCTGACAACACCGTGACGGATTTTGTGGACCTGACGGGCCGAGAGCCGGTATATCAAGGCGCCTCGCTTTCCATCGAACGCGAGATGCCCTTCTCCATGCTGCTTTCTCTGGGGACCAATTACGGCGCCGGGCATGACATCTTGGTGGGCAACAGTGCGGTCAACCCCAACGCCCTTGACCCGGCTTTCATGACCTTTCGCGATGAACTTTACAACGAGGCCTTCCGCCTCACCCTGCAGCCTTACCCGCAGTACAAGGGCTTCGAGCTTTACGGCCTCTACCCCGCGGGGCGCTACCAGCGGAATTCCGGCTACGTGCGCCTGGAGAAGCGCGCCTCCTTCGGTCTTTCGTTCACTGCGTATTATGAGTTTTCCAAGGAATTGGACGACTACTCCGGCCCCTACGGCAATCAGGACCTCTTCAATTTGCGTAACAACTGGGCGCTCACATCTTGGAACACGCCGCAGTATCTGCAGTTGAGCTACATGTATCAACTCCCCTTCGGTCCTGACCAATCGCTGCTGCGTTTTTCGGATTGGCGGGGGCCTTTGTTCAGCGGGTGGTCGGTGAGCGGGGCGGCTTATTGGAATGATGGGATGCCTCTGGCGCTGCATCCCGAATTCAATAATACGGGGAGCGTTCTCTCAACCCTCAACGTGAACGTGCTGCCGGGCGTTGACCCGCACGTGCCTAACCCGGACCCGTCGCTGTGGTACAACCCCGCGGCCTTTGATCAGCCGCCGGACTTTACGATGGGTAACGGCCCGCGGACCATGCCGAACTTGCTGGGTCCGGGCGTCAATTCCATGGACCTCAGCCTGACCAAACGGCAGCCTCTCGGCACCGACTGCGCGCTCGAGTTCAGCGCCACGGCGTTTAATTTTCTCAATCACGCGAACTGGAATTCCCCTGATCCGAACATCGGCCCGGCCAGCGCCCCCAATATCGATGCCGGCAGGATTATCGGCTCGCATGGCGGGCGGGTCATTCAGCTTGGGCTGAAGTTCAGCTTCTGATGAAGATGACAGAATTCAGTGACCATCGCCTCTGGAGCGGGGGTGTCCTCAGCGCCGAAAAGCGCCGGTGGGGTCCGATTTCTGGTCCGATCGGAATCGGACCATCGGACTCCGGCCATCGGAGACACCGGCGCTACAGCGCGCATCGTCGCTACCTCCCTGCGCTCGCGACTGCCTTGCTGGCCGTCTCTGCGGTCACCGGCCTGCATGCCCAAACGACCAGCGTTTCTATCCCGGCATGGGTCGAGGGGAAAAGCTGCGCACCGGCCCCGAAGTTTGAAGCCACGCTCAACGGCAAGGCGGCGCCCGTCACCGCGCAGTTAGGACCATCGAGCGACCAGATCATTCTGTTGGTCCTTGATCTGACCAGCGATCTGTCGTTGAGCGACGCGGCCAAGCAGGCGGTGCTCGCGCAGATCTCCAAGCTGCCTTCCAACGCCTGGGTAGGCCTGCTGCGCGACCAGGACGGCCTGCGCGTGCTCGCCGACCCGAGCCCAAACCGCCAGCCGGTAGTTAACGCCCTCGACTTTCTCTCCGTCAGCGGGGCCCCGGGGCTGCTCGAAACCGTGCGCCCGGCGCTTTCCCTCGCCGACTCCATTCTGCGCAAGTCGCCGGTGCGAGTTTCCGTGCTTTACATCACCGACGGCAGCATCTACAGTTACCGTGAGGATTACACGAACCCGGTGATCAACGAAAGCGACCCGCACGATCTCAGCCGCCGTTTTCCCGAGGCCTTGATCCAAGAGAAGATTTCCAAGTTGAGCAAGGACCTCGCCTCGCTGCAGGCGCCGCTATTCATCGTGCATCTCAGCTACAGGCGGGACCGGCTGAACGAGGTCTATCAGAACGGTCTGGAGACGCTGGCCGAGGCGACGGGTGGAAGGGCGGATATTTGCCACTCCATGGCGGAGATTCCGCAAGCGCTGGCCGAAACCTTTGCGCGCATTTCCAGCGCCTGGCGGCTGACCCTGGAGGTTCCGGCCAAGCTTCACAACAACACGCAAATTCATTTGAGCGCCCCGTGCTCGGAAGGAGAGGTGCATCTCTCCTGGCGCACGCGCCTCCATCTTAAGTCAGGATAAGAATCATGCGACTCGCGTCCTTGCGACGGGCTGCGGTGGTGATTGCCGGTGTTGCCCTGGCGGTGGCGCTGGTGGTGATCTTCCGCCAGTCCCGGCAACTCTCCGGCTACCGGCAACAGCAGAGCGCCGACCAGGCGAAGATTCACCAGCTCCAGGAAACGCTTCGCCAGCACGAGATGGAGAGTATCCCGACCGAGCTTGTGCCGCCGCAGGTGGATGAACATCGCATCGCGATCGCCCAGCGCGACGCCACAATCGCGCGGCTCAAGAAAGAATTGAGTGCCGCCCAGGATAGCGTTTCGCAGCTCCAGGCGCAGCTTTTGAGCGCGGGTGACCAGCGCGAAAGGGCGCTCGCCAGCGCCGAAGAGCGCCATCGCAAAGAGCAGGCGGAGTGGCAGAGCCGTCTTGATGCCCTACAGCAGGAAGTCGACTCGGCACAAGAGGAGGCCAAGGCCTCCCGCCTGCGCGTCGCCGACCTGGAAGCGACCAACGCCAAGCTGGCCAATGACGCCAGCGAAGGCTCTTCCCGCGTCGCCGAAACCGGGCGGATTGTGGCCAGCTTGCAAAGCCTGGAGCGGCGCCGCGACGGTTACTTGACTTCAATTATCCGCCGCTACCGCGACGTCACCAGCCAGTTTCGGGCCATGAGCGGCATGCTCGACTCGGCACGCGACGGGAATTCCAGCGCCTTCAACGATGCGGCATTGTTGCGCATCCAGAATGCCATTTCGCTGGCGGACGACGACCTCCGCCAATTGAACGAGCTGAACGCACAGATCAGCCAGCTCGAGAAGAAATTGCTGAAGAAGTGAGGTGCGCGGGCGGGAACTCGAATTCTACGAGCGATTGAAGACAAACGCCCCGAACACGCGGAAGGTGTCAAAGCGCAGCCGTTCGTAAAGTCGCACGGCTCCCTGGTTCTCATCGGTGACCGTGAGCGAGATTTCGCTGTAACCGCGCGCGGCGAGCTCCTTGAACGCCGAGGCCATCAGCAACGTCCCGACCCCGCGGTCCTGGAAGGGTCGCGCCACCGCGATCTGAGGGATGTGCGCGGTGCGGGGCCGCAAGGCCGTGATGGCCAGCAGGCCCGCAATGCACTGGCTGGCCGCGTGAAGGGCCACGCGAGAGACCTTGGGCAGGTATTCTCCGCAGCCCTGGTGATGCACGATGTTTTCGATCAGGCGCGTGGTCCCCGCGACCGAACTGTACTGGTCGTTGATGGCCGCATCAACGTGCTGGCGGTAGGTGTCGTAGAGGACCTCGGCGGCTTCGCGGTCGTAGCGTCGCTCCCAGGGAACAACCAGGAACTCCGTCGCCGCGCCGTCCCCCGGTCGCGAAGGAGGCAAGCCGGAACCCGCCACCGCGCCCGGCAGTGCGGCTTGGTCCAGCGACAGCGCCATGAAGCGGCGCCGGTATCCCGCGAAGGAGAGGTTATGGAAACACGGCTCGAGTTGCTCGTAACTGAAGTGAGGAAGCTGGGCTTCCACGCGGCGCAGTCCCGGCGTCGCCACGATGGTTTCCACGACGTGCTCGAGCAAACGCCGAGCGTCGTCGAGCGTTGCCGAGGTGTTCTCCACGAACAGGTCGCCAATCAGCCCCTTCTCGCCGTCGTAGAAATAAAAGCAGTAGCCGTGGATTCTGCCGCCACTCACCAGGGCGTAGCCCAGCAGGCGTTTTTCACGCAGGCAATTGGAAATGACGCGCATCGAGGAGGTGAAGTCCCAGCGCAGGCCGTCCCGCCAGGCGCCCGCTTCCGCCTCCAGCAAGGCCGCGAAGTCCTGCGCCTCAAAGCGACGAATATCGATGATCTCAAACCCCAAGCCGGATTCCATGGTATCGCGAGATGGGATGGTGGCCATCGAGAAGAAGGTCCTGAAAAGCCGGCGGGGCGTGTCCTTCCCCGCGGGCAAATCAGCGCCAGTATAACTCAAAAACCGCGTCGCCTTCGGACCAATTCGGCTTGCGGCCCGCACACCGGCAGCACACGCTGCGCCGGGGCAGAAGGCGCGGAGCAAGGCGCTTCAGATGTTCCTGCGTGCCTCCGGAAGGAAGCGGCCCGCAGCAAACACCAAAAGTTTTTGTGGAGTGGAAAACGGGTTGTGGTAGCATTTCCCACCTGCGAACCGCATGGTCGCGTAATAACGCAGGAGGCAGAAGAACTCTCGAGGCACTCGTATGGCGCGCCGGCGAGCGGCGGCAGTTGCTAGTCCATCACCGATTTCCACCTCTTCCCTTTTCAGGCTGGCCCGCGGCCTCCTGATCCTGCTGGGCGTGTTGGCGGTAGTTCTGGCGATGCTGGGAGGTATGCTCACGTATCGCGTTGTGACCACGCACAACGATACCGAAACCGTCACCCCGGCCACTTATCTCTTGAGCAATTATGTATCCCTTAATTTCAAGGACAAGCAGGGTGGAGAACACGAAGGCTGGTTGCTGCTGGGATTGAAAGGCGCGCCGGTCGTTATCCTCTGTCACGGCTATAACGCTAATCGCTCCGACATGCTCTCGCTGGGCACCGTCCTGCGCGAGAACCATTTCAACGTGTATATTTTCAATTTCGGCGGGCCCAAGGCGAAAGAGGGGTTCTCCAATCTGGGCGCTCGCCAGGCGGACGATCTGAGCGCGGCAATCGAGACCCTGGGCAAGCAGCCCGCGGTCAATCCCAATCGCGTCGGCCTGTTTGGAACGACCCTCGGAGCGTACGCGGCTTTGGCGGTCGCAGAACGTACCCCCCTGGTCAAGGCCATTGCGGTTGACAGCATTTACGAAAAACCCAGCCAGTTTTTTGATACCCAGATAGACGAGACCCTGGGAGGCTCAAGTCCTGTGTTCCATTTGCTGACCGAAGCGGAATTCCGCCTCTTCACTTGGGGATCGAAGCCCTACCCGCTGGGCGCCGACCTTTCCCATCTCGAGAAAGTGCCCAAGCTCTTTATCTCGGGGCGAGACAAGCCGGCCCTGGCCCAGATCACCGAGGTCTTGTATAACCTCGCTCCCCAGCCGAAGAAACTGCTGGTTCTGGAGCGGTCACAGTCCGTGCTTACTTCCGGCGCCGAGAAGAACGAGTACGAAGGTCAGATCTTGAATTTCTTCCTCCAGAACCTGCCGCTGCGGGCGAACTGAACGGGGCAGTGACGGGGGCTCGGGAACGCCGCCCCGGCCTTCCTCATCAGGTCATGCGGAGGTAAGCAAAGGGTGCATGGAGCCCGCGACGGCTAATCATTCTGCCACCACCCCATCGTCCGCCGAGCCCGGCGCGCGGCCCTCAATTCGCCATCGCCTGGAGTACGGACTTGCCTGGGGCGTCCTGAAGGCGCTGGGCGCGCTTCCCCATCGCCTGGCGCGTGCGGCCTGCGCCGTGCTCGCTGCACTCAGCTACTGGTTCTGGCCGCGCTTGCGGCGGGTTGGGCACCTCAACCTGAGAATGGCCTTCCCCGACTGGACGCCCCGCCAGCGCCGCCGCATGCTGTTCGGCCTCTTCCGGAACTTCGGGCGCATGCTGGCGGACTTCGCGCACTTCCCGCGTTGGAACCACCAGAACATTGAGCGCCTGATTATCTACGACGGATTCGAGCACTACGAGCGCGCTCAAAGCCAAGGCCGCGGCGTGCTCTTCCTGACCGCGCATTTCGGAAACTGGGAGCTCGGCTCCTTCGCGCACGGGGTCTATGGTTACCCCTGCCACTTCATCGTTCGGGAACTCGATAATCCGCTGATGGACCGCCTGATCAACCACTATCGCTGCCTGAGCGGCGGCACGGCGATTGAGAAGCGGGACTTCGCCCGCCAGGTGCTGCGCGCCTTTGCGCAAGGCAGGGCAGTGGGCATTTTAATTGATCAGAACATGCTACCCGGCGAAGGCGTTTTCGTGGATTTCTTCGGCCGCGCCGCCTGCACCACCACCGGCCCGGCGCGCGTCGCCAAGAAAACGGGCGCGGCCATTGTGCTGGGCCTGGTGATCTGGGATGCCAAACTGCGCAAATATCGGCTGCGCTTCGAGCCCGTCGAGTGGATTCAGCGCGATGATCCCGAGGAGGAAATTCGCGTCAACACCGCGAACTTCACGCGCCTCATCGAGGAATACATTCGCCGTTATCCCGAACAATGGTTGTGGGTGCATCGCCGCTGGAAAACCCGCCCGCCGGGCGAGCCGCCGCTGCACTGAGAAAGAGTTGAAAGTCGAAAGTTGAAGGTCGAAAGTAAAGACCACGTCCTCGGCCGATTTTCACTTTCGACCTTCGACGTTCGACCTTCGACGAGGTGTTTCCATGACCGTCCAACAACTCGCAGAACTTCTGAACGGCGCGGCTCACGGCGAAACTGCGCGCGAAATTCGCGGCGTCGCGAGCCTGGAAGGCGCCGGCCCAGAGGACTTGGCCTACGCGGAAGGCGCACGTGCCATTGAGAGCGCCGCCCATTCGCACGCTGGCTGCGTCCTGGTATCGTCGGACGTGACCTTGGCGGGGCAGACGGCCATCGCCGTCGTGCATCCCAAGCTGGCGTTCATCGGCGCCGCGCAGGTGCTTTGCCCGGCGCGCGAAATCGTGCCCGGCATTCATCCCACGGCCTTGATCGCTTCGGACGCCGTGCTTGGCGAGAAGGTCAGCGTCGGTCCGTACGTGGTGATCGAAAGCGGAGTCGCCGTCGGTGCGGGCACGTGCCTGGGCGCGGGAGTTTTTCTCGGCGAGGGCGCGCAAGTCGGCGCGGAGTGTGTTCTGTATCCGCGCGTCACCATCTATCCCGGCGCGCGTCTCGGGAACCGCGTCATTCTCCACGCTGGAGTCGTGGTGGGCGGGGACGGGTTCGGATACGTCTTTGCCGAAGGCCGGCACGTCAAATTCCCGCAATTGGGTCAAGTCATCATCGAGGACGACGTCGAGATTGGTAGCAACTCCACGGTGGACCGCGGTTCGCTCGGAACGACGGTCGTCGGTGAGGGCACGAAGATCGACAACCTCGTGCAGATCGCCCACAATGTGCGCGTCGGGCGGCATTGCGTGATTGCGGCACAGACCGGCATTTCCGGCAGCGTGGAGATTGGCGATTACGTGGTGATGGGCGGACAGGTGGGCATCGGCGATCACGCGCGCGTCGAGGCGCGAGCGGTGCTGGGCGGCGGCGCCGGCATCCTGCCCGGCAAAATCGTGCGCGAAGGCGAGACGGTCTGGGGAAGGCCCGCGCGGCGCCTGGCGCAATTCAAGCGCCTGTACGCGCATTTCTCTAGCTTGCCCGCCCTGGCCGAAAGGGTGAAAGACCTTTCCCGCCAACTTCGCGCGCGCGGCTCGTAGAAGCGAATTGGAATGGCGGAGGGAGAGGGATTCGAACCCCCGAGCCCCTTTCGAGGCTAACGGTTTTCAAGACCGCCGGTTTCAACCACTCACCCATCCCTCCGGCTTCGCCCCTCAATTCCTTGGTGCAAGATCCCTTCCAGTTTCATCAGGTAACCCCGAGGGGTTTTCCTACGCTGTCAGTGCCTGGGCAACCTTGAATCGCTCATGCTTGTCCACCACTTGGCATTTGTGCTCTGGAGTGGGATGGACATGTCTCATTGTAACCGAAATTTGCGAATGACCCATGAGTTCCTTGGGTTGGGATGGATGACTTGTTCCCTCCAGACGGCTTCAAGGCGGCAGTTCAAAACCTGGCGCAATGCTATGAGGCCAACGGAGAGTCGGACTCTCTCATGCGCCGGCATCGGCTAGCCGCAACCCGATTAATCAGAAGTCTGCTGTTCGGAGTCGCTCCGACTAGTCCAGTCACGCTCTGCATGGGTATGCTTTGCCTGTTCGTAGTGGCCATGCTGGCAGCTTGGATACCAGCGCGGCGCGCGACGAAGGTCGACCCGATGGTGGCGCTCCGATACGAATAGCCTGCCTCCGACTGCACGGATTCACTTTTCAAGGCCGGGTCGCTCGACAGGCCGCGATGCCACCCATGCGAATATCCGCATAACCCTCGGATTGGATGAAAGCCATCCCCTCAAGCCAGATCACATCAGGATGGGAGGAAAGAAGCAAGCTAGATAGGCCATCATCGCGGCCGATTGTTTCGAGCCGCTATTGCCTTGGAATTCGATGGTCAAATCAGGTGCCCAATACAATAGCTCCGCTGGTCGTAGACTCGACCCGTTCGGATCTTGAACAGAACGGTTCCGGAGTCCAGATCAACGATATCGTTGTTTTCGACCTTCCCGAAAGGCTCGTGTTTTGAATTGTAGTACGTCCCTTCGAGGATATATCCGATCCAATCTCCTAAAAGATAGTCGTAAACATACTTTTTCGGGGCGGCGTCCCGGTTGAATCTTGTCCCATGGGGGAAGTCTATGCGGATGCGGTTCATGTTGGGCCCCAAAATACTCACGTGCCGGACGGTCGCGCGCGACTCAAATTTTTCCTCCGGGGCTGTGATGGTAATCTGATCGCCCTCGCGTAAATCGACTTTGAGGAGCAAGCACATTCCCGACGCGCTGGCGTCGGTAGTGATGATTTCCTCACTGAATTCAGTGCCGTCACTCCGGACGCCTCTAACGGTAACAGGAACAGGGATGTTCCAACGGAGTTCTTTCCGTTCATCCTCCTTCCGACCACCTTCCTCCTGCTCATATTCCATTTCCATGGGCCGCCTCGATACGTTGGGTTGAAGAACTAAAGACTGCTTACAGAACAACGCGAATCTGGTTCAAAACAACAGGTAGGTACGGCGGGAATGCCACGCCTCTGCCTCCGGAGAGTGTGAAGGGGCATGCGGCGCTGCAAACCGTCTGGCTTCCAGGCGACACGGACGCCTTCCGCGCATTGCCCTAAGCTTCAAACGAATCCACAGCCTTCTGAAGATCGTCTTAAATCCCGAACACGGTACTAAGGGTCTGTCAAATAATAAGTGTAACAAGTTGAACCATTCTGTCGTATACTCCGGGCATGGTAGACGCGGAGCGTACCCGAGACAGATTTGGTTTGTTGTCGGTCTTTCTGGATGAACGGCTGCGACGGCTGGTGG
>JAIQGA010000429.1 GCA_020072925.1 Terriglobia bacterium
GCGGGAGGCTGTCTCAACAGCCACCAAAACCCCGGCTCCCACCAGTGAGACGCAAGGTAGACAGGGCTTGACCTTCAAACGCTTTTCTACTAAAGCAGGCCTTTCTCCCTTTGAGGAAATCGAGTGGGAGCAGCGGACCACCACGATCCAGAATGAAAAGGGCGAGGTCATCTTCGAGCAGCGCGGGGTGGAGACGCCGAAAGACTGGTCGCAGACAGCGACTAATATTGTTGCCTCGAAATATTTTCACGGCAAACTGGGGACGCCGGAGCGCGAAGGGAGCATCCGGCAGCTTATTCGCCGCGTTGCCGACACCATCGCCCAGTGGGGCGTGGAGGGCGGCTACTTCCGCGGCGAGGAGGACGCCAAGGCTTTTCACGACGAGCTGACGCACCTGCTGGTGCGCCAGAAGGCGTCGTTTAATTCCCCCGTCTGGTTCAATTGCGGCCTGTGGCACAAGTACCGCCGGTCGTCGGAAGGCGGCGGATGGTATTGGGACCCGGCCACGGGCGGCGTGAAAAAGGAGACCGAGGCCTACCGTCATCCGCAGTGCTCCGCCTGTTTCATTAACTCCGTTCAAGATAACCTCGACAGCATCCTCACCCTGGCCAGAACCGAGGGGATGCTCTTCAAGTGGGGTTCGGGCACCGGCACGAACCTCTCGCCACTGCGATCCTCCGTCGAGTCACTGTCGGGTGGCGGCATGGCCTCCGGTCCCCTCTCGTTTATGAAGGGCTACGACGCTTTTGCGGGCGTGATCAAATCGGGCGGCAAGACGCGGCGCGCCGCCAAGATGGTGATCCTCAACATCGATCATCCGGACATCCACGAATTCATTACCTGCAAAGCCCGCGAAGAACGGAAAGCCTGGACGCTGGTTGACGCCGGCTACGACTCGTCGCTCGACGGCGAGGCTTACAGCTCGATCTTCTTCCAGAATGCCAACAACAGCGTGCGCATTACCGACGAGTTCATGAAGGCGGTGGTGGAAGACAAGGATTGGGCTACGCGCCGGGTGACCAACGGCGAGCCCGTCAAGTCTTACCGCGCTCGCGACCTGATGCGTGAGATCGCGGAAGCGGCCTGGCAATGCGGCGACCCTGGGATGCAGTTCCACACCACGATTAACAAGTGGCATACGTCGAAGGCGACGGCGCCTATCAACGCCTCGAATCCCTGTAGCGAATATATGTTCCTGGACGATTCGGCGTGCAACTTGGCGTCGCTGAACCTGATGAGGTTTCTCACCCCGGATGGCAAGCTCGACGTGGAGGCGTTCCGCCACGCCGTGGACGTCATGATTACGGCGCAGGAAATCCTGGTCGACAACGCCAGCTATCCTACGGAGAAGATTGCGCGGAACTCCCACAACTTTCGCCCGCTGGGTCTGGGATACGCCAACCTGGGCGCGCTGCTCATGGCCAACGGCCTGCCTTACGATTCTGACGGCGGGCGCGACTTCGCCGCGGGCATCACCGCCCTGATGCACGGAGAGGCTTACCTGCAATCTTCGCGCATTGCTGCGGAACTGGGACCTTGCGAGGGCTACCCGATCAACCGCGATTCCTTCCTGGGCGTGATCGCCATGCACCGTAACGCGCTCTCCCGGATTAATCCGCGGAGCGTGGCGGAGAGCCTCGGGGAAGCGGCGCGGAAGGCTTGGGACGATTGCCTGGCGAGCGGCATGAAGTACGGCTATCGGAACGCCCAGGTGACGGTGCTGGCGCCCACGGGAACCATCGGCTTCATGATGGACTGCGATACCACGGGGATCGAGCCGGACCTGGCGCTGGTAAAGTACAAGAAGCTGGTGGGCGGCGGGCTGATCAAGATCGTCAACAACGTGGTGCCCACGGCGCTGCTCAGGCTCGGCTATACGGACCAGCAGGCCGCCGAGATCGTGAATCATATCGACCAGCAGGGCACCATCGAGGGCGCGCCGCACCTGAAGCCGGAACACCTGCCGGTTTTCGACTGCTCGCTGAAGCCCGCCAACGGCAAGCGCGCCATCCATTACATGGGCCACGTGCGCATGATGGCGGCGGTGCAACCGTTCCTTTCCGGCGCCATTTCCAAAACCGTTAACATGCCGGAGGAAGCCACGCCCGACGAAATCATGAATGTGTATATCGAGGGGTGGCGCCTGGGCCTGAAGGCGATCGCCATTTACCGCGACGGCTCCAAGCGCACGCAGCCGCTCAATACCTCAGATATGAAGAAGGAGTCGGAAGTCAGGAGTATGAAATCAGAAGCAATACCGAGTCCCGAATCCCGAGTCCCGAGTGCCGCCGAGCCCGCGCGGCCCTACCGCCGCAAGCTCGCCGACGAACGCCGCGCCATCACGCACAAATTCTCGATCAGCGGGCACGAGGGCTACCTGACCGTGGGCCTCTATGAGGACGGCCAGCCCGGCGAGATCTTCATCACCATGGCCAAGGAGGGCTCGACGGTCTCCGGGCTGATGGACTCGTTCGCCACGGCGGTTTCGCTGGCTTTGCAGTACGGCGTGCCGCTCAAGGTCCTCTGCGACAAGTTCAGCCATATGCGCTTCGAGCCCAGCGGCTGGACGCTCAACCCGGATATCAAGTACGCGAAGTCCATCATGGACTACATCTTCCGCTGGCTGGCGTTCAAGTTTCTGCCCAAGGACGCGCAACCGCAGGAAGACGCCAGCGTCTCGGCGCTGAACGGTTCGGACCTGGAAAAGGCTACGGGGCTGGCGTCGCAATTCTCGCGAGCCGCCGGCGAGCGGGCGACGGTGTTTCCCAACGGCGCCGTGCAACCCAGCCTGGTCGGGGTCGAACAGGCCGACGACGCTCCGAGTTGCCCCGATTGCGGCGCCATCATGGTCCGCAACGGCGCCTGCTACCGCTGCATGAATTGCGGCTCGACGTCGGGCTGCTCCTAAACACT
>JAIQGA010000141.1 GCA_020072925.1 Terriglobia bacterium
GCCGGCACTCATCGTGATCGGCGCGGTGTTACTCTTCGCGTTCCTGTATTACTGGCTGCTCGAGGGTCTCGCGGGCGCCACGCTCGGGAAGGGAATCATTGGCGTGCGAGTCCGCAGCGTGAGCGGAGCCCGCTGCTCGCTGGGCGCTTCGCTTGTCCGCAATCTCTTGCGGATTATCGACAGCTTCTTCGTTTACCTGGTGGGTTTCTTGGTGGCGATATTCTCCAAGAAGCGCCAACGGATCGGCGATCACCTCGCGCACACGGTGGTCATCGAAGCCGCGCCGGGCGCAGCGCTGAAGGCGGTCCTGGTGGTCGTCTGGCTGGGGCTTCTGGGCGGGGGCTTCTGGCAGGCGTATCGGCTTCACCGCAGCGCGCCAGCGGGTTCGATGGTCACCACGACTTCAAGTTCTACTTTAACTTCTTCGACCCTCTTGAGCCCGCCGCCCTCGCTGGCGAGCGGTTCGCTGCAAGTTATCAATTTCGCTTTTCTTCAGGACAAAGACGGTCCGCCTCGCCCCGAAGGCCCGTTCAAGCCCGGCGAGAAGGTCTACACGAAATATGAGTTCATAGGGCTGACCACCGACGCCCAGGGCCAGATTCATCTGGTGGACTCCGTGGTTCCGGTCGACCCGAACGGCCTGATGGTCTACAAGCCTTATCAAGACACCACCGATCGTCCTCTGGGCGACGCGAAAACACGACCGATAACTTTTTGGTTCGATATTCCGCATTACGCGCCGCCGGGAGCGTACAGGATCCAGATCAAGGTCCACGACAACGTCAAAAACGTGGATGTGGAGCAATTCGCCTCCTTCGCGGTGGAGGGCGCGCCATTGCCGGCACCGACGCAGGCTGAGATCCGAGATCTGCAATTGGCGCTCTCGGAAGGCGGGCCCGCCGCAGACCCGGCAATCGTTTCGCCGGGCGCGACGGTTTACATGTCGGGAAAGGTGGCGGGAATCCAGTTCCGCGACGACCGCTCGGACGCACGCCTCGCTCTTCAGGTCCTGGGGCCGAAAGGGGACAAGCTGCTCGACCAGCCCAATTTCATCACGCTCAACGATACGTTTGTGTACCACCCGCCGACGTTCTATGTACCCATCACAGGCAACGTTTCCTTGCCCTCAAGTCTGGAGAAGGGAACCTATACGGAGAAATACATCCTCACCGACAACGTCGCCAATACTACGGCGAATTACGAATTGAAGTTTGAGGTGCGGTAAAGCGGTTGAAGAGTTGAAAAGCCGAAGGGTCTAAGCGTTGAAGAGTTCAAAGAGAAGGCCGCTCCCTGGCCCGTAGGCACTTCAACCTTTTCTTTAACTCTTCAACTCTTGAACTGTTCTCCTTCAATGCGGCCCGATCGTATACACGATTCCCGTCTGAAAACGAATGTTGTTGCCCCAGGCGCTGGGCTGGTAGTCCTGCCTTTGTCCCTGCGGGATATAGTCCACCTGCAGGACGCGCAAGGAAAAGTGCTCGGAAAGCGGTAGGTCCATGCCTCCCCCCAGGCACAGAGTGAACTTGGTGTGGTTGGGAGTCTTGGAAGCGCCCATCAGCGTATGACCGAAGACCCGCAGGCCCTTCCAATGGGCAGGATTGCGGAGCCCAAACAGCAGTTGGCTCTCCTTGATGGAGGGGAAAATATACCTTGGCGGCTGGGAACTCCCGGGCGGTGGAAAGGGAAGCACCGGCACGACCTGATCGGAGCCGTACTGCCGCGCGTATTCGAATTCGTAGCCGAAGTGGTCCGCCCAGTCCGTGGCCGCGCTCACCGCGAAGCCGTCAAAGTCTTTATGATAATCGTTGACGGTGAAAGTCCCGTGGGAAAAGCCACCGAAGAATTCCAAGTTGCGGAATTGAGAGAAGTCGTTTTGCGCCAGGGCAGGGGTTGTGACGGCCAGAAAAACGAAAAAAGCATACCGGGTGGACTTCATCGCGCTGCTGCCTCCGACAGAGAAATGGGACAGGCACCATCGCCCGCACCCGGGAGATTCCTAATAGTTACCAGATATCCGGAAATCAAGCAACCGCGACGTGCCACGCCGCTGTAGCGCCGGTCTATGACCGGCGAGCACCGGTTAATGCTGGAGGCCATTTGCGGGTTATGGCTGCCGCTTCCCAGCGACGATCAGGTGTTTGCCTGACGCCGCCTCGCAGAGCGGCGCTACAGCGGGGTCAGGAAGGGCTGGCGGGCGAATTAGCCGATCCCGAGGTCCCGCGAATCCAGGATGGCGTGGGGGCTTGTGACCTGCGCGATGCGGTTTGTCCCCTGGCTTTTGGCACGTTCAATGCCTTCTTCGACGGCGTGGATAATCGCATCGGCTTCGTCTTCCTTCGTGCCGACGGTGACGCCCACGCTGATGGTCACTCTGGTGTCACTGTCCGGAACCGGCGAAACCTTTCCGACCTGCGGAAGTTCCATGGGCTGCGCGCTGATGCTAACCTGGACCCGCTCAGCCAACTTGAGGACATTGCGAAAGTTGTTGCCGGGGACAACCAGCAAAAACACACCACCCCCGTATCGGCCGATTTCGTCGTAGGGGCGCAGGGAAGAGCGCATCCGTCGCGCCGCGATGCGCACCGCCTGATCGCCGGCGGCATGTCCGTACACATCATTGATGCTCTTCAGACCGTCGAGCGCCGCCATCATCACGCCGACGCAGGTCCCCTCGCGGCGCGACCGCGTCAGCTCGCGGTGCAGGATTTCGATGATCGCCGCGCGGTTCCACAGGCCGGTCAGTGGATCGTGGTTCAATTGATAGCGAATCGTCTCGCGGGCGCGCAGAAGTTCTTCGCGCAATTGCACGATTCGCCGCCCAGCCCGCACGCAAGTTTTCAGTTCCTGCGCGTCGGAGGGATTTGTCAGGTAATCATCGGCTCCGGCGTCGAGCGCCTCTTTAACTTCCTCCGCGCGGTTCGGCGCCCCGCGAACGATGATGTAAGCATAGGGCTCTTCCCGCTGCTTGCGAATCTCCTGGATGAGCTGCACGCGCTCTCCCAGTGTGGTGAGTCCGCCCACAATGATCAGCCCGGGGCACTTTTCACGCTCGAGCAGTTCAAGCGCTTCTACACGGTTGCTGGCGCCCGCCGTCTGGTATCCCCAGCCTGCCAGCAGGCTCTCCAGCGCTCGGCGGCATACCGTATCGGCTTCTGCGATCAGGACCTTCATTGGACCCATCCCTTGGTTTTGGCGCACCCGCAAGCAGCCGTCGTGCAGGGCCTTTGGATCGACCGGGGTTCTGCGCTTCCGGATCTTACGTCGCGCCAAGTATAAACCAGCGCATTGCGCGGCAAAACGCTTCCGCGCGGTTTCCCGCCGCGGCCGTTCCTATGGCGTCTTGGTCGTGATCTCGACGGCTTTCTCCTTGGCGGCGGCCTTGAACAGCGTATCGATATCCTGAAGCGTCACCGTGCCGTAGTACCACTCGCCGGCGGAGAGACTTTCGGCGCGCACGGCGTGGTAAATCTCCAGGATGGAATGCAGGCCATCAACGTAATTGAGCGCCTCCGCTTGCATGAGCGGGTGGAGGCTTTTGGGGCCTTCCACCTCCGACGCGTGGCGCAGGTACTCGCCCAGCGTTCCCGCATTGCGCGGCACCTGCGTGGCGAGCGATTTCTCCAGCGGGTCGGGGCCTGCCGCCGGCCTTCCTCCCAAGGCCCGATACCATTCTTCCAGACGCTGCCGATGGTTGATTTCGGTAAGCTTCATGTCTTCGGTCAGGCTATTGAGAAGTTTTTGCATATTCGGCGCGGCGTAAGGGCGCACGGATTCGAGGCCTCGGATTTCGCGCTGTGCCGCCTGGTCGAGCAAGTTCAAGGCGTCCTGGTAGGCAGCCTGGCGCTCCGCGGCTGGCGCCGCAGCCAGGCGCGCCGTGCCGACGGCCAAATCGTGCGAGATGCGCTCACGCGCTTCGCCGGCCATCACTCCCAGGAGCGTTGGCACGTCGGCTTCGCCAAGGTTGGCAAGATAAAGCGCAATGCCCGCCACGGCCACGGCGTTGCGCTGGAGTTGCGTCTGGTCGATCTGCCATAAGTCATCGTCAGTCGAGTGGATGTATTCATCAGGCCAATTCGTGAACGTCACGCCGGGAATGCCGATGGCTCCAGTGTTGAACACCATGTGATCGGTGCTGTCGAAGTAATGCACCACCTCGGCATGGTAGGGTTCGCGGCTGCCCAGATGCGCGAAGATCGGGCGCGAGAAGGGCGCGGGATTCTGGTTCTGCCACGAAGCCAGGTAAGCGTTGTTGCCGTCCACGAGGCTGGAGATGACGCTCGCCACCACGTCGTCGAGAAAACTCCAGCGCGAGTAGGGCGTGAGGCTGACTTGCTGCACGCGCCCTTCCAGGGATTGCCGCGCGCCGACCATGTCCTGGTTGATATCCGCGATGATGCGCCGGCCTTCTTGCGGATGCTCGGAAAAATACTCGAGCTCCGCGCCGATTTCGTTGGTCCACCAGAAACGGATATCGCGTTTGGGGCGAGGAAGGCGGCCATCGGCGATCATGGCTTCGAGCGCGCGGGCAATCTCGAGCAGGCTCGCGCAGCCGCTGCGGTCGTCATTGGCGGAGGTTTTTTCTTCCTGCAAGTGCGCCGTCAGCCCGATGGCATGCTCGTGGTCCGTG
The DNA here is from genome assembly GCA_020072925.1 of Terriglobia bacterium. GTDB lineage: Bacteria > Acidobacteriota > Terriglobia > UBA7540 > UBA7540 > JAIQGA01. Next base: position 4,628 of record JAIQGA010000141.1, read on the forward strand.
GTGCCGCGAATCCATCCTTCCACCAGGCCCTGCGTGCCCGGTTTCGTCACCTCGGACTGGATTTTCAGATGCACGCGCAGGACGGGCGGCGACGCCGGCTTCTCCGGGGTCTCCGTGAAGATGTGTGTAGGGCCGTGGCCGCTGAGCCAGCGGCTGAGCATCAAGCCCATGCGCGGCGAGACCATGAAGACCGGCGGCGCGGCCTTCTCACTTTCCTTTGAAACACTGACCCGCGACCACGCCACCTGGTCGGGGTGGTCGGTCCAGGGGTTCACGCGCGTCGAATAGTAGGAAACGATGCCCGCTGCGCCACGCGCCCAGCAGGCCAATTCCTTCACCTTGTCAAGGGAACCATAGGCCAGAACAACTTTGCCGGAAACGTCCTTGCCCGCGTAATCGTTGTCGTCCACGCCTTCCCCCACGTCCACGAGTTCGGCGGTGAGGTCAACGGAGGGGCTATTGTCCGCGACGGAAGTGGGCGTTTCGCGGACGTCACCCAACTTCAGCATTTTCGGCTCGACGACCCATAGTTCGCCACTTCGGAGCGTCCAATTCTGGTCCGGCGCATCAGGAGAGGTGCGCCAGGCGGGCAAGGGAATGAATTTGACGTCTTCGAGACCGTAGCTCCTGGCGCGCTCCGCGACCCACTGCGCTTCCTGGCGGAAGCCCTCCGACCCACCACTCGGCGCGTGATACATCACCAGCGTGCGGAGATTGTCATAGGCGATGTCACCCGAAATTTCATTAACCAGTTTGTCGTAAGTATCTTTGGGGAAAAAAGGGCTCTGCTGAGCCTCCACCGCGAGGCCGGTAGCCAAGAGCAAAAAAGCACAGAGGCACAGCCGGAGACGAAACATGAGAACCTCCTGAGCTGACGTGAATCTCCCAGGGTACAGGGCGGGCTAGTATAGCAGCCCTCCAGGGTCGGGGTGGGACGTTTGCAGAGTCCAGCCGCCGAATCAGCTTTTCTCGAAAGTGCAGCGCCCAGGCCTAAATCTACAGAGCCGGGGCGGAGACAAAAGGGGGTGGTATAATGCCCCCATGCCGGTTGACACTCGCCTTATTTACGACGACTTCTGCCAGCTCCCGGACGATGGCAAGCGCTACGAAATCATTGACGGAAAACTCTTTGTAACACCAGCGCCGTATCTTGTTCACCAGCGCGTCGTCACCCGCCTGACCAGCTACCTAGCCGGATTCGTTGAGAATCACAAGTTAGGCGAGGTGTTCGTCTCGCCGTTTGACGTGGTCTTCTGCGAATTCGACGTGGTCGAGCCTGATCTGCTCTACATCTCCAAGGCACGGGCCTCGGTGCTGACTCCCAAGAATGTGCAGGGGGCTCCCGATCTGGTCGTTGAGGTTTTGTCGGAAACGACGGCGAAGAGGGACCGATCCATTAAACTGAAGCTATACGGGCAGTACGGGGTTCAGGAATATTGGGTCATTGACCCCGACGTGCCATCGGCGGATATCTATCGCCGTGCTGTGGGAGGATTGGAACTTGCTGCGAAGCTTGCGGCCGCGGACGCCTTGACCTCGCCCTTATTTCCTGGTTTCAGCCTGCCCCTCAAAAAACTCGTCGAATAAACCATCATCTGTAACACGGGCATTTTGCCCGTGCACGGCCGAGACGGCCGCGCTGCGTCTTGCGAGTGTCCTGCGCTCGTAGGACTCGGCAGGATGGCCGTGGTACCCCAGTTTGCCCGGTTTTGGCGGCAATCTTGTACCCGAGGACACTAATAGTCTTTTCCCGCCTCGCGTGCATAGAAGTGCTTCTCAGTAAGCACCAAGCCGGCTTCCTTGATGGCGCTGTCGGAGACCTTTTCGAGCGGCTTGTAGGTGGCGTGGCGGGTTTCCTGGTAAGGATTGTTGCGAGCCGCATTGTAGCAGCAAATCAGCGCCCAGCGCGGCTTCGGCGACCTGTTCATGTCCGAGCGGTGGAGGGTATTGCAGTGGAGGAAGAGCACGTCCCCGATTTCCAGGTTGCAGTAGACGCGCTCGAGTACTTTTTCTGCGGCTGCGACCCGTTCCAAGTCCGCGCCCGCCTGGTCGCCGGCCCGCTCGTGGTCGATCCGTCCGATCAGGTGCGAGCCTTTGAGGACTTGCAGGCAGCCGTTTTCCGGCGTGGCCGCGTCGATGGCAATCATCACGCTGGTCATCAAGGGGAAGAGGCAGTAGTCGTAATACCAGTAGCCGTAGTCCTGGTGCCAGCGCCACGCGCCGCCTACGAAGGGATCCTTCTGGATCAACTTGGAGTGCCAGTGATACGCCTCACCGTCCAGCAGACGTTCGACGGAATCGACAACGCGCGCCGAGCGCGAAAACAGTCCGTAAATGTCCTGCTCCGGATCGTTCCAGAGCGCCAGCTTGACCACCCCGCCTTCGCCATCGCGCACCTGCAATGTGTTCTGGTCGTCGCGCATTGCCTTGTCAATTTCTCGCGCCCTTCGGAGCAGGCCGATCTCCTCCGCATCAAACAAGCCCGGGAGCTTGACGTACCCGTCCCGGTGGTATTGGGAAACTTCCTGGTCAGTGAGAATGCGTGCCGGCATTGCGGTCCTCCCCAGGGCGCCAGCCTCGCGCCCTAACGCGGTTATTGAGATTTGTGAATCGCCCGGATTGCTGGTGGTGAAGCGTAGCCGCCTAGGCAGCCTCACTCTGCACCATAAACTCTATTATAACACCAGAAGCCCCGCCGCGCGAGGTCGCCATCCATGTCCCCATGGGAGCGCGGCCATCCTGGCCGCCTGCGGGCGGGACGCCCGCGCTACCACGCAGCCGCGTTCGTTGACGCTTTCGCGAGGCGTTTGTTAAGATAAAAGTTTAAACCCCGGGAGCGATGGATGAGAGTGGGCGTGCACACTTCGATTGCCGGCGCGCTGGAGAACGCGGCGCATCATGCCCGGAAAATCGGCTGCGACACGTTCCAGATGTTTTCCGCTAACCCGCGCGGCTGGAAGACCTTGGACCCCACGGCGGAGCAGTGCGAGCGTTTCCGAGAAGCACGCGCAGGATATGGTCTGGCTCCGGTGGTCGTGCATGACAACTACTTGATTAACCTCGCTTCCGCCGACCCGAGCATCCGGGAGAAGTCCATCGTCGCCTTCCGGCGCGAAATCGCGCGCGCTGTGGCGCTGGGCGCGGAATTCCTCGTGACCCACCCCGGCAGCGCCAAGGGCGGCAGTGCTCGGGAAGCCATCGCCACGTGCGTCGATTCGTTGCGGGAAGCCGCGCGCGGCCTGAGCTTGGATGGCCTGCGGATCCTCATCGAGAACACGGCGGGGCAGGGGGCCACCATCGGCAGGACGTTCGAGGAAGTTGCGGAAATTATCGCGGGCGCTGAACGCGACTTGCCCATGGGCGCCTGCATCGATACGGCGCACAGCTTCGAAGCCGGTTACTCGATTCATACTCCCGCTGGCCTCGACCAGATGGTGAAGCAGTTGGATGCCACCATCGGACTCAAGAACGTGCGGGTGATTCACGCCAACGACTCGAAAACGGCTTTCGGCTCGCACGCCGACCGGCACGAACACATTGGAAAAGGGAAGATCGGCGCGAAGGCCTTCGGCCGTATCGTGCGCCACCCCAAGCTGCGCGAGATCCCGTTTATCTGCGAAACACCCGTGGACCGGCCAGGCGACGACAAGCGCAATCTTCGTGTTATGAGGAAACTGGCAGAGCCTCGATAAACGGTGGCGGGGCCTTTGGACGCCAGGAGGAACATCATGCTCGATAGAATCTCGGACGGGCGCACCGACCTGGTGTTCAATTTTCTGGCGGAAGGTCACGCCGCGAATTCTGTGGACAGAGACGGAGTGCCTCTAATCAGGTTGTGCGCCTACTACGGGGACGTGAGCGCCATGAAGTTTCTGCTTGCAAACGGCGGATCCCTCGCATCGTTGGGAGAGAACCTCGATTTGAACGGTGCCTGTTTCCACGGCCACTGGCGCCTCTGTGAATTCCTCATCGAAGAGGGCGCGGACGTCAATCGCCCTCTACTGGAAAACGGCGAAGTGCCGTTGCACGCGGCGCTCTCGAAAGCCAACAGTCTAGCGCACCACTATGTGGTCAAAACCCTGCTCGCTCATGGGGCAAATCCAAACTGTTTGACGAAGCCTTCTGCGGAAACCGGCGACTTCATGCGGGATTGCAGAACTAGGGGTGAGACCCCGTTACACCGCGCCGCAGCCTTCGCCAGCGAAGACACGATCCAGCTCCTTCTGGACGCGGGAGCACCCATTGACGCCAAGGACATGAATGGAGACTCACCCCTCACTTGGGCAAGTTGGCATCTACGCCCAGATTCTATTCTGCGCAAACTCTGCTATGGCGACTTCTCCATTCGCCCGGGAAGGCCCTCAATGGAAGCTTGTCTTCTTGGGAAGCCGCACGTCTAATCAGCCTGGTGGCGGCGCGCGGTTCGATTAGATCTCGGGTTTCACAAATCCGCATTCGACACAGAGAAAATGGACGCGAACTACAACCCGCAACACATCGAAGCCAAGTGGCAAAAGCGCTGGGCGGAAGAAAAGCTCTTCGAAGCCGACGTTCAGCCGGGAAAGAAGAAGTACTACGTCCTGGAAATGCTGCCGTACCCTTCCGGCGACATTCACATGGGACATGTGCGGAACTATTCGCTGGGCGACGCGCTGGCGCGTTACAAATGGATGAAGGGTTTTAACGTGATCCATCCCATCGGCTGGGACGCCTTCGGCCTGCCCGCTGAAAACGCCGCCATCAAGCACCAGCGGCACCCTTCGGAGTTCACCTTCACCTACATCGACCGCATGCGCGGCCAGTTGCAGCGCCTGGGATTCAGCTACGACTGGCGGCGCGAGATCGCCAGTTGCGTCCCGGAATACTACCGCTGGAACCAGTGGATGTTCCTCAAGATGTACGAGCGGGGCTCGGCTTACCGGAAGCAGAGCCGCGTGAACTGGTGCCCGGTGTGCTGCACGGTGCTGGCCAACGAGCAGGTGGTGAACGGCTGTTGCTGGCGGCACGAAGATACGCCCGTGGTCGAGCGCGAGCTCGAACAATGGTTCCTGAAAATCACCGCCTATTCCGACCAACTTCTCGATGACATGAAGGAACTGGTGCGCTGGCCGGAGCGCGTGCTCGCCATGCAGCAGAACTGGATCGGCAAATCGCTGGGGACGGAAGTGGATTTTGCGCTGCCCTCGCTGGGCGAGCGCATTCGGGTGTTCACTACGCGCGTGGACACGATCTTCGGCTGCACCGCGGTTTTTGTGGCTTCGGAGCATCCGCTGGTGGAAAAGTTGATCGCGAGCGCGCCGTCGCCGGAAAAGCTCCGCCTGGAAGTCGAGCGCATCAAGGCCTCCGCCATTCGCACCCGTGTGGAAGTCAATTTCGAGAAGCAGGGCGTGGATACGGGCTTCAAGGCCCGGAATCCCTACAATGGGGAGGAAGTCCCTGTTTGGGTGGCGAACTTCGTCCTCATGGAATACGGCACGGGCGCGGTGATGGCCGTGCCGGCCCACGACCAGCGCGATTTCGAGTTCTGCACGGTGTACGGGCTGCCGATTCGCACCGTGATCGTCCCCGCGAACGTAGGGACGGGTTTGAAACCCGCCCCTACGGAAGCCTATGTCGAATACGGGAAGCTGGTGAACTCGGGGCCGTACACAGGCCTCACGTCAGAGCAGGCCATTGAGCGCATGACGCGCGACGCCGAAGCGAAGGGATTCGGGAAGGGAACCATCCAGTATCGATTGAAGGATTGGGGCATCTCGCGGCAGCGCTATTGGGGTACGCCGATTCCCATGGTGTATTGCGACGCCTGCGGCGTTGTGCCGGTCCCCGAAAAAGAATTGCCGGTAGTGCTTCCATCCAACGTCAAGCTGACCGGGCAGGGCCAATCGCCGCTGGCGGAGGCGCCGGAGTTCGTCAACACCCGTTGCCCCAAATGCGGCGGTCCGGCGCGCCGCGAGACGGATACCATGGACACCTTCGTGGATTCGTCCTGGTATTTCTACCGCTACACCGACCCGAAGATTGACACCTCGCCGGTCAATCAGGAAGCCGTCCGCTACTGGTTCCCCGTGGACCAGTACATTGGCGGCATCGAGCACGCCATCCTGCACCTCATCTACATGCGGTTCTTTACTAAAGTAATGCGTGACATCGGGTTGGTCTCGTTTTCCGAGCCCGTGGCGCGACTGTTCACGCAGGGCATGGTGCTCAAGGGCGGCTCGGCCATGTCCAAGTCCAAGGGCAATGTGGTTGATCCCGTGGAGATGTGCGCGAAGTACGGCGCGGACACCGTGCGGGTCTACATGCTGTTTGCGGCTCCGCCGGAAAAGGATTTCGACTGGAGCGAGACGGGCATCGAGGGGGCCTCGCGCTTCCTGAATCGGGTTTACCGGATCATCGAAAGACATGCAGCAACACTCTGTAATATCAATGCCTGGACCAGTACATCTAAAGAGCCACTTGAACTATCATCCGAAGAGCGTCGCCTGCTCCGCAAGGCGCATCAAACCCTTCGCCACGTTACCGAGGACATGGAAGGTCGATGGCATTACAACACCGACATCGCCATGGCCATGGAATTGGTGAACGAGTTGAGCGAACTTGAACCGGCTATTGAAGCCGGGAAAATTCGTCCGGCAGTCACCAAGTCCGCGCTCGAATACCTGGTCCTGATCCTCTCACTCTTTTCGCCCCACATCGCGGATGAGCTGTGGGAAGGCCTGGGCCACAAGGAGCCGCTACTGCGCGTCCCATGGCCGGAGTTCGATCGCGAGCTTGCGGCCGAGGAAGAGCTGGAAATCCCCGTCCAGGTCAACGGCAAGCTGCGCGGGCGCATCCGTGTGGCGGTGACCGCGGATGAGGAAGAGATTCGACGTCGCGCCCAAGCCGAGGAAAAGGTAAACCAATACTTGAATGGACGGCAGATCGTGAAAGTGATTGTTGTGCCCCAGAAGCTGGTGAATATTGTTGTGAAGTGACGTGGGAAACGCCGCCGCTATGACAACCGAACATCCTCGCCCCGTTGTGGTTCTGGATTTTGGTGCCCAATACTCGCAACTCATCGCCCGCCGCGTTCGCGAAATGCAGACCTACGCGGTGATCGTGCCTTGCCATATCAAGCCCGTAGAACTCGAAAAACTGCAACCTCAGGCTCTGATTCTTTCGGGCGGGCCATCGTCGGTTTACGACCCGGACTCGCCGGTTTGCGACGAGGGCGTGCTCAAGATGGGGCTGCCGGTCCTGGGGATCTGCTATGGGTTGCAGTGGATGTCGCACAAGCTGGGGGGCAAGGTTGAGCCCGCCACGCGCCGGGAATATGGATTTGCCCAGCTCGAGATAGACCCATCCTCAGAACTCTTGCGGGGCCTCAAATCGCCCCTGCGGGTTTGGAACAGCCACGGCGACCACGTCGCCGAGGTGCCGCCGGGCTTCCGCATCACGGGCCGAACGGAGAATGCCATCGCCGTAATTGAAAATGCCCGCGCCAGGATGTACGCGGTGGAGTTTCATCCCGAGGTCCGGCACACGGAGCAGGGAAGCGAAATCCTGAAGCGGTATGTCCGGGACCTGGCGGGCATTCAGCCCAACTGGTTCCCGCGTTCTTTCATCGAGGAGACGGTCGAGCGCGTCCGCGAGACAGTCGGAAGCGGCCGGGCGCTCTGCGCGCTTTCGGGCGGCGTGGATTCCGCCGTGGCGGCGACGCTGGTGGGGCGTGCTCTCGACGACCGCCTGACCTGCGTTTTTGTGGACAACGGGCTGTTGCGCAAAAACGAATTCGCGCAGGTTGGCGCCAAGCTCCGTGAGCAGGCGCACCTGAACGTGCGCGCGGTCGACGCGTCGACAAGATTTCTAGAAAGACTTGAAGGCGTCACCGATCCCGAGCGCAAGCGCAAAATCATTGGGGAGGAATTCATTCGGGTCTTTGAGGCGGAAGCGCGGGTGCTCGGGGACGTCGAGTTCCTGGTGCAGGGAACGCTCTACCCGGACGTGATTGAGTCGGTCTCCGTCAAGGGTCCCTCGGCGACCATCAAGAGCCACCACAACGTGGGCGGTTTGCCGCCGGACCTGAAGTTCCGCCTGATCGAGCCTCTGCGCGAACTCTTCAAGGACGAAGTGCGCGCCGTGGGTCGCGAACTGGGTCTGGACGAAACGCTGGTGAGCCGCCAGCCATTCCCAGGCCCGGGACTGGCGGTGCGAATCGTGGGGGAGGTAACCGGGGAGCGTCTGAGGATGGTCCGTGAGGCCGACGCCATTGTCCTGGAGGAAATCAGGGCGGCAGGTTTCTACACTCGCCTCTGGCAATCCTTCGCCGTACTGCTGCCGGTGTCGAGCGTGGGGGTCATGGGAGATGCGCGGACGTACGCCTCCACCATCGCCGTGCGCGCCGTCGAATCCGAAGACGGGATGACGGCGGACTGGGCAGCCCTGCCGCCCGCCTTGCTTCAGCGCATGGCGACACGAATCGTAAATGAGGTGAAGGGCGTGAACCGAGTGGTCTTCGACATCACGTCGAAGCCGCCAGGGACCATCGAATGGGAATAACTATCCTTTCCCTGCCACGCGGAAACGCGAGGAGGGCAAGTTGAACCTGGCGGAAGGACTTTATCGGTTGGCCAGTTTCTGGGCCATATAAAGCAAGAGTTGGCGATCCTTCTCATCGATCCGGGCCAAGAGCCTCTTGACCTTCTCGAAGAACCGCAATTCCTTCTCTTGCTCGGCGTCCAGAGCCAGCTCTTCGGTGGTGCGCCGCTTGCTCAGGTTCGGCAAGGTGGGCGGCTCGTCCCCTTCGTAGAAAAGCTGATAGAGGGGGATTTCCATTGCCGCCGCCAGCCTCTCCAGGGTTTCGATGGACGGCACGGTATGGCCGTTCTCGACCCGGGAAATGTAGCAACGCAGCAAGCCGGTCCGCTTCTCAATATCACCTTGCGAAAGGTTACGATCTTCTCTTAACTTCTTGAGTCGTGTTCCAATGACCATATCCGCAGTCTTGCATAAAGTGATTTTGTGGTCAATAGGAATCTATAGGACAAAATGAACATCTTGGGGTATGTAACCCCACCCACGCCTCCCTCGTCGTTCTGAAATGAGGAAGGCCAGCGATGGTAGCAGGATGGCCAATACGGGACCGGAGGGCTTTCAGGAGCGGGACTGGATCACGCGAGCGCAGCGCGGCGACTCCGAAGCCTTCGCCCCTCTGGTGGAACACTACCGGCGACGGGTTTTCTCTTTGGTGTATCATCTCGTCCGGCGTCATGACGAAGTGGAGGACTTGGCGCAGGAGATTTTCATTAAGGCTTTTCGAGCCATCCGCAGCTACAATTTCGAGTCCTCGTTTGGGACGTGGCTGGGGCGGATTGCCGTGAATCATTGTTACGATTACCTGCGCCGCGTGCGGAGTTCGCGCGTTGCTTATCACTGGGAAATGAGCGAAGAGGGTGTGAGAGAATTGGAGGCGCGCGCCGAGAGTCCACTGCCCGGCGGGCTGACCGAAGAGGAACGCACCGCCCTGAAAGACCTCGTGGGGAAGTTGCTCGAACGCGCTCCGGAAAACGACCGGATCATTCTGACCTTGAAAGAACTCGAAGACTACTCCATCGAAGAGATTTCGGGCCTCCTCAAGCTTACAC
>JAIQGA010000430.1 GCA_020072925.1 Terriglobia bacterium
GGACGCCAACGGCAAGCCCGTCGTCCCGCCCGTCGTCAAGACCACGGGCATCGTCATGGTTCACATGAGCGGCGCACCGGGAGACGTGGAGGCCGTCCTAAAGATCACGAAGCAGCACGGCCTGTGGCTGCTCGAGGATTGTGCCCAGTGTAATAACGGCAGCATACATGGGAATAAGGTCGGAACGTTTGGAGATATGGGTATCTTCAGCTATCAGATGAACAAGAACATGACCTGTGGCGAGGGGGGCAGTGTAGTCACGAACGACCCGCTTCTTTTCCAGCGGGCCCACGCCTGCCACGATATGGGTTATGCCCGGGACGAAAACGGGCGGTTAATGTTTGATAATCTGGACCTATGCTCCTGGGGCATGGGCTATCGGCTGGACGAGTTGCGCGCAGCCATACTACGCGTGCAGTTGAAAAAGTTGCCCAAAATTACCGCTGCCATGCACCGCAGCAAGTATCGAATCCGGGAGGCCCTACAAAAATTCCCTCGCGTGCAATTGAGGAGGATAGTTGACCCGGAGGGAGACACCGGCTGTTTCTTGATTACAACTTATGCCGACGCAGATTGTGCGAAACGGGTCAATAAAGGCTTGCGGGCCGAAGGAATTGTCACATCCTCCCAAGGCATTTCCAACGTCGTGATGACCGACTGGGGCCTTCACCTCTACACCAACAACGTCAGTCTGGTAAACAAGACCAGCGTGGACGGCCGCGGCTTCCCGTGGAAGTTGGCTGAGAATCGTGACCTGGTTCATGACTATAGCAAAGGGACCTGCCCTAAAGCGGACAGCCTGTTTGAGCGGAGCATATTGATGGCTATTCCTTCTTGCCTGACCGAACAGGATGAACAGGACATTGTTCGTGCCTTTGACAAGGTCCTCTCAGCTGTCAAGTAGCGGATATGAACTGGAGCTAGATCACTCGGCTTCCTAATGGCCCCGGCCATTGGCCAAATGAGTTGGTAACGCAGACCTGCGTTTTTTGCAGGTCTGCGGCTCTACAAGATTAATGGCGGAAAAAGCTGCGTAGACCAAGGTAAATCGATAAATGAGCACAACCCAACAGACAGTGGCCGCCGCGACTTCTAGCGTGCCGCATCTCCGGCGTGTTTTGAAGCTTCACGACCTCATTTTTTATGGAATCGTCATCATCATGCCGATCGCGGCCGTTCCCTTGCTCGGATTGGGTCAGAAGCTTTCGGACGGCCACATGGTGACCACGATCTTCATTGCTATGCTGGCCATGGTGTTGACGGCGTTCAGTTACGGGCGAATGGCTGCCCTCTACCCGGTTGCGGGTTCGGCCTACACGTATGTAGGACGGGGCCTGAACTCTCATCTGGGCTTCCTCGCCGGCTGGGCAATGTTCCTTGATTACCTGATCAATCCTCTTATCTGCACCATCTATGGATCGCTAACCGTCCAGCGCATATTGGCTCCGCTCCTTCCTCAAGTGCCCCCCCGGATTTTGTATGGAGTGTTGGCGGCGCTTTTCGCCGGCACCATGACCTATCTGAACCTGCGTGGTATCCGTTCCACGGCGCATTCCAACATTGTTCTTCTCGCCATCATGTGCACAGTGATATGCGCCTTCATCGCACTAGCCATTCGATTCATTATCCACACCCAGGGCTTGGGCGCACTCCTTTCCTCACAGCCTTTTTACGATCCCCGGACTTTCCGGTTCGGTGCGATTGCAACGGCCACTTCTTTCGCTGCCATCACCTACATTGGATTTGACGGAATCACCACGCTGGCCGAGGACGTGGAAAATCCCAAACGTAATGTTCTGCTCGCTGTAGTGCTAGTCTGCATATTCACAGGCTTGTTCAGCGGCCTGCAAATCTACCTCGCCCAGCGCGTCTGGCCAGACTGGCGAAGCTTTCCCAACATGGAAACGGCGTTTATGGATGTGACAATGCGGGTTGGGGGCTGGGTGCTCTTCCAGGCCCTGGCATTCACCCTCATCCTCGCGAATGTGGGCGCGGGACTCAGCGCGCAGGTGGGCGCTGCGCGCCTGCTATTCGGGATGGGCCGCGACAATGTTTTGCCGCGCCGCGTTTTCGCCTACCTCGACCAGAAGAAAAACAGTCCGACGTACAACATTTGGATTGTCGGCCTGTTGGCTTTTGCGGGCGCGCTTCTTCTAAGTTACGAAGTAGGCGTCGAGTGTCTGAACTTCGGTGCCTTTCTAGCTTTCATGGGAGTTAATCTTGCCACCCTCAGCACGTTTTACATCAAGGGCCAGCCAGGACGGAAGCGGCGCTTTGTGGCTGATGCTGCGATGCCCGTACTCGGGTTTCTGATTTGTTTAGGGATTTGGCTGAGCCTGCCCACGCCCGCCAAGATTATCGGGGGGATTTGGCTTGCACTCGGGATTACTTACGACGCCGTTAAGACGCGTGGATTCCGCACCAAACCCGCCATGGTCGATTTCGCCGACATGTAAGCACGCTCGAGATCAGCAAACGTTCCGTTGTGTACCGTATGGGCGCCCGCGCGGTGGCCGGATCTCGTGTGGCGCCCCAAGCCTTCTTCGTCTGTACCTTTCCGTCATCACCCCGCTGCTCATGCGTAAGACTCCTATCGCTGGTCAATGCCCCGACCTCCGTGCTTTAATCCGGATTTCTCGGCGTGTCGTTACCAAGAATTCGATCCGTCACGAAGGCTCCCGCGGGATGCCAAGGCGCAATCCCCTCTTTGTTCGGGCGCTCCGCCACCCACCTCGGCGTCGGCTCAAATATTGGTGTAGCTGGCATGGAGTGCTATGCGGGTTGAGGCTCGGGGACGATCTCAAGCTGTGTGGTGGGTTTCTTTCTTGAAGCTGTGGATGAGAATAAGTCGACACTACAGGCTGCGCGTCGTTCGTAACGATGGTGCAGTCCACCAACTTCCGGCA
>JAIQGA010000431.1 GCA_020072925.1 Terriglobia bacterium
GGATTTCTACGCCCAGGACGACTGGAAGGTCACTCCGCGTTTGACTTTCAATCTCGGCGTGCGCTACGAGTACAATACGCCCTGGCTGGAGGTCAATGGGCGCGTCTCGAATTTCCACTTTGGCACGCAGACGAATCCGGCTCCAACTCACGGAGGCCTGTATAACCCCGACCGCAACAACTTCGCGCCAAGAGTCGGCTTCTCTTACGACCCGTTCGGGAAGGGCAAGACGGTGATCCGCGGCTTCGGCGGGATTTCCTATCTGCCCCTGCTGCAAGGGGCCGTCAACTCACTGCCCTCGAATAATTTCCCAAACGTGTCGCTGACGGTCTTTGATTTCCCGATCACGTTCCCGGTTCCTGCCGTGTTGCCTTCCGTCGCGGCCTCCACTGTGAACGCCTTCGATCCCAACGCCCGCGACAGCTACACCGAGCAATGGGAGATCAACATTCAGCAGGAAATCCTTCCTCAGACGGTCCTCACCGTCGGGTACGTGGGCAACCACGGGGTTAAACTTCCCGCAGGGGCGGCGTTCGCGGGACTTGAATTGAACGTCATCGATATCAATACAGGAGTTCGACCCTACCCGGGTTTCGGTGACGAGAGGTTCCTCGGGAACTTCCTGGGTTCGAACTACAACTCGCTGCAGGTTGGTGTGCGGCGTCGTGCAGCGCGATTTACCTTCGACGCCAACTATTCCTGGGGCCACGAAATCGATAACACGGTTAACATCTTTGGCGCCTTCGAGAACTCCCGCAACATCAACCTCGACCATGGAAACGGGGACATCGACGTGCGCCATAACTTCACCGCCGACGCGCTGTACGATCTCCCTGCCCTGCATAGTCAGGCCGCTGTCGTCCGAGGAGTTCTTGGCGACTGGCATGCGGCGACGATACTTCAGGCGCGCTCAGGGCTGCCGTTCACCATCGGCTTGCAGCCGGGCGTGTTTGCCGCCGACCCCCAGCGCCCGAATTACATACCGGGGCAATCCATCACACCCCCGAATTACAGCATCCCCGACAGCCAGCTTAATGCGGGAGCGTTCTCGTTTAGCGGGCCTGTCGGGGCCGTCCCCGGTACCGTGGGTCGAAATAGCATGACGGGTCCGGCTTTCTTCCAGTGGGATATCTCGATGCAGAAGCGATTCCCGCTGACCGAAAAAATGAATTTGGAATTCCGGAGTGATTTCTTCAACATCCTGAACCATCCCAACTTCAACAACCCCGATTCCACGCTTTGCAACAGTTACGCGACCTCTGCCACACCCAACACTTGCGTCCCCAATACGCGTTTTGGACAGAGCACCAGCACCCTTGGCAACCTCGTAGGTCTCGGAACTTCGAGACAAATTCAATTCGCTCTGAAGTTGCTATGGTGACCCACTGTTGAATTTCTCCGGCGGGGCGGTCCGAGCAGGAACGCCCCGCCGCAAGTCTTTGTTGCCCCGCAATGTATTCGCCAGTCTGCCTCTCCGACCCAAGGTGAGACCCTCATGAATCACACGCAGAATCCCAAGAATCTCCTCCAGGCCACGCCGCGCTGGCTGGCCGCCGCCCGCAATTCCATAATCCTTTCGGCACTGTTATCGGCGACCGCGGCCTTCGGCCAAATCCGCACGGTTTACGTAATCCCCTATTCGCATTGGGACCGCGGCTTCCTGACCAGTCCTGAGGCAATTCTCCCGCGCCTTAAGACGCATATTGATGAAGTCATCGACTGCGCCGCCGCCGATCCCGAATACCGTTGGACCATCGAAAGCATCTGGCAGCTCAATGAATGGCTGAAGCGCACGGACGACCCGAAGCGGCTCCAGTTGCTGCGTGACCTGGTAAAGCGCGGGCAGATCGAAATCAGCGGTGCTTACGGAAGCATGCACACGGAATTCATGGATTCGGAGGAGCTAAACCTCCTCACCCAGGACAGCTTCCGCATGACGCGCGCGCTGGGGCTCGACTTCCCCGAGCTGGTCACCATGGACGATGTCCCCGGCTACAGCGAACGTGTTCCGCAGGTGCTGGCGGGCAGTCGGGTGCGCTACTTCCTCGCGGGGGCGAATCTCTTCATTGGCGGAGGCACCAGCCTGGCGCCCGGCCATGTGCCGTTCTACTGGGAAGGTCCGGACGGCAGCCGCGTGCTCACCTGGATCAGCCAGGGGAAAGTGGGCGGCTACGTCGAGGGCATGCAGGAATACTACGTCGCACCCACCACGCCGGACCCGTACGGAAACCTGCCGAATCTGCTTCCCAAGGAACTTCAGGGTAAGCCGCCACTCGAGGTGATGGAGCTCGGCATGCGGCGCCTTCAGGAAACCTACCAGAAGGCGGGTTACAAGTACGACGCCGTACTCGTGATGTACGTCCACGATTTCATCTCCCCCACCGTGGAAAGGGACCACCTCCTGCCCTGGGTCCGGAAGTGGAATGCCTCCGGACGACAGCCGCAGTTGCGTGTCGCAACCCCGAAGGAATTCTTTGATTACATACTTTCTAAATATAGTAATTCCATTCCGACGTATAAGGGAGATTGGACGGGGCTCTGGGCAGAGGTGAAAACCAATTCGCCCGGCATCGATACGCTGGCTCGCAAGGTCCAGTTGGACCTGCGCGCCAACAGCCTGCTTTGGAGCGGGCTACGGCTCAAGCGAGGCATCGCGTTTCCTGCCGGCAACCATCTCGAAGATTACCGGCGGCTGTGGAATTACGATGACCAACACACCAGCCGATTTCCTCGCACTGAACCAGACGTACACCAAGTATTACTCCATCCGCAACGAGAACTCAACGACATTGAACCTACGGATTACTCCCCAGGCACTTCAACTCACCTCCGGCTGGAGCTACAACATGTTGTTCAGTGGCCTACCGAGCGACTCCATTATTGCGAATCTCGCTCCGAGCGACAG
>JAIQGA010000142.1 GCA_020072925.1 Terriglobia bacterium
AGTTTGAATTCACACTTAAGGCCTGGCAAGTGATTACCCACGAAGCCACAAGCCCTGCCTACCGGCGCTTGAGGGAGGCTCTCAGCGACAAACAGAGGCGCGAGGCCGGAGCTTTTCGCCTGAACTCCACGGTCATGATGGCCTGGGAGCGAACGCTCGACTGTGCGCGATTGCTCGGGAGCAGCGTGATCCTGTTTCAGTGTCCCGCGCGCTTCACGCCCACTGCTGAACACAAGAATAATCTGCGTTCTTTCTTTCGTGAAGTGCAGCGGTCGAGAACCTCCTCGGGTTTTGGAGAAGGGCTGACATTTGTCTGGGAGCCTCGCGGCGATTGGAAGCCCGAAGAAGTCCAGGAGCTCTGCGCGGAGTTGAATCTCGTGCAGGGCGGTGACCCGTTTGCGCAGACCCTCCCGGAGCGCGGCTTGGGCTATTTTCGGCTGCATGGCCGCTCGGGATATCGTTACCGGTTCAGCGACGCAGACCTGGCGGAATTGCTGAGCCTTGCGCGACAACACACGCCCTGTTACGTCCTCTTCAATAACGTCTCCATGCTGGAAGACGCGCGACGGTTCCGCGCTCTCGCGTCCTCATGAGCCTGGGCGGCGATGCCTCCCGGCGGGGCGCGTCGCCTCGAGTCTTCGACCCGCCGCGCGAGCGCTGTGTTATACTTTGCCGCAAGTGAAAGCACAGGGAAGGCCATGAAGAGTTGTCCCACTTGCCAGGGAAGTTTTCCCACGAACTTTGCGGTTTGTCCGCAGGACGGCACGCAGTTGGTCGAGGCCGGCGCCTGGGCCGTCGGCAGCGTCGTGCGCGGCAAATATCGCCTGCTGGCCAAGATCGGCCAGGGCGGGATGGGCTCGGTCTACAAGGCGTCGCACCTGGCCTTCGATGAAGTGCGCGCCCTGAAGGTGATGTCTCCGGAGCTGATGACGGATGAGCTCTTCGTGAAGCGCTTCAAGCACGAGGCGGTGATTACGCGCAAGCTCCAGCATCCCAACGCGGTTCGCGTGGACGACATTGACGAAGCCGAGGACGGCCGGCCGTTCATCGTGATGGAGTTCATCGAAGGCCGCAGCCTCAAGAACCTCATCCGCGAGGAAGGGCCGCTTCCCGTGCCGCGCGTGTGCGCGATCATCAAGCAGGTCGCTTCCGCGCTTGACGCCGCGCACTGCATCAACATGATCCATCGCGATATCAAGCCGGAAAACATCGTGCTGATCGAGACCGCGCAGGGCGAGCAGGCCAAAGTGCTTGACTTCGGCATTGCCAAGATGAAAGAAGCGCGTCGCGACGCCAAATCCTCCATGACCCTGACGGAGACCGGCATGGTGATTGGCACGCCGCAGTACATGTCCCCCGAGCAGGCCATGGGGATGCGCGGCGACCAGTTGGACGGCCGCTCGGATCTGTATTCGCTGGGCGTCGTCATGTACCAGATGCTGAGCGCCGACCTGCCCTTCAAGGCAGACACGACGATGGAGATGATCCTGGCGCACTTGCAGAAGCCTCCGGCACCCATCAACCTGTCTCACCCGGAGCTGAATCTGCCTGAGCCCATGGTTGCGCTGACCATGCGACTTCTCTCAAAGAGCCCCGACCAACGGCCGGCGAATGCGCGCGTGCTGATCGAGGAGATCGAGGCCGCCGAACAAGGCACGGCGTACGCCCGCAGACCTGGCCTGCCGCCGACGAAGCGCCTGACCACAGAGGAAATGCAGCCCGCGGCGCCGCCGCTGCCCGCTCCGGCCACACCGCGTGGTGCGCCGACGGTAGAGGGCGCGCCGCAAGGACCCTCAGTGCAGGCGCCCCCGCCTCCTCCCGTTCAGCCCGTTCGGCATTTAGAAGTCCGGCCTCCCGTGCCCATGGCGGCAAAGCCTCCGGAGCCTTCCCACGCCGGACTATGGATTGTGGTGGCGTGCCTAGCCGTGGTGCTGGGAGTTGGGGGATGGTATTTCCTGGGCCGACATACTGCCCCTGGTTCAGGAACTTCCGGCGGCTCTGGTGTGACGCCGAGCGATCAGCAAACTAACACAACGCAGGGAGGAACCCCGGCTGGCGGACCTGCCCCAGGCGCGGGTTCATCGGCCGCTAGGCAAAAGCCGGAAGGCGCTCCCCCCGAGCGGGTGACTACGCCCGTGGAGCCGGGAACAGCCCCGGGTCGGGTTGAGCGTTCCCGCACCCGGACGTCTGAACGGGTCGTGCAGGAACCGCCCAAGCAGGTTGTCGACCCGAAAAAGGTCAAGGGCCACATCACGCTGGGCAATTACTACATGGAGCAGGGTGAGTACGACAAGGCCATCGAGGAGTTTCAAGCGGGCCTCCGCTTGGACCCGGGCAATGCAGAATTGGGCAGCCTGATCAAGAAAGCGCAAAGTGCAAAAGAGGCCGAACAGCGTTACGTGCAGCCATGAGGGGCTCAAGCGCCTGATAAACGTTCATGGTCTGGTCGATTATGTTGACGCGGCTCGTTTGCGGCGATATAAGAGGCGGAAGCATGCTCCCCGCTAACCACAGACCACAACTCCGGGCGCGCTTGGGGAGGACCGGTTCGTCATTCCCGCGCAAGCGGGAATCCACAGATGGGCGTGCGGGCGTGGGCAAGATGATGACCGCTCTACTAATCCTGGCGTGTATCGCTCTCCCGGCCCTTACGGACGCGTGGGCGCAGAGATCCGGCAAGCCGCTCGCGAAGGAAGATGTGATAGGTCTGTTGAAAGGGGAAGTTCCGCCCGAGCGGGTCGCACAGGTGGCGCGTGACCAGGGCATCAGCTTTCCCATGACAGGGGCGACGGAAAGGGAACTGCGCGACGCGGGAGCCGACGACGGCCTCATCGAAGTCCTGCGCGGGCTGGCTCCCAAGCCCGCCGCGCCGCCCCATACTGAGGAGCCTGCACCGCCTCCGCGGTCCTCGGGTCCGCCGGTGCTGATGATTGATGCGCAGCCCGGCAACGCCCAGGTTTACGTTGATGATGAACCGGTAGGCACCACCAGTTCCGAGGGCAGGCTGAAGCTCAGCCGGCTTTCGGCTGGCAGCCATCTCGTCCGGCTTTCGCACGCACGCTACCAGGACTACGAGCAGGATGTCACCTTGCAGGGGGGGCAGACGGCTACGGTAAGCGCCTCGCTGGTCGCGCGGCAAGCTGCGCAGCCGCCTCCTGCCTCGGCTAACACGCAACCCAGTGGTGGGGACGCCGCGAGCTTGGGTGTGCTGATGTCCACCACGCCTCCGGCAAGCGGCCGGGGCGTGATGATTTCCGATGTGGTCCCTGGCGGCCCGGCGGATAGGGCCGGGTTGCGGACCGGCTACACCATCCTCCGAATCGAGGGGCGCAATGTTGGGTCTGCGTCACAAGTTCAGCAAGCGCTTGCCGCAATGCGGGTCGGGACAGTCGCCGACGTGACGTACAACGACGGATCGACGGTGAGGACTACCGGCGTCCGCCTGGGCAGCCGCGCGGCGCTCATGCCCGGCGGCGGGGCGCAGGGCGTCTCCGGTTCGGCCGGCACGACGGGAACGATGTCGAATGCGACGAATGCCGGTGTCGTATCCTTCCTGGTTGAACACGATCACGGGCAGACCGGGCGCACCTTTTGCGTGGGGATCATGATCATCGGAAACGGCAGGTTGCAATATCGCAGTACTACCGGCGTGCACTCGTTTGACCTCGCTCTGAGTGATATCCGGGAAGTCAAAAGGAACGCCCTGTATCTCGCAGCCATCGGCGCCTTCCACATTCGTCTCAGGAGAGGCACGACCTACAACTTCGCGGTCGTCAATGCCCAGGGGGTGGCGCAGCCTCCGGATCCCCTCCTCGAGGCCGTGGATCGCGCCATGGGACAACGTTAGCCTCTCCGACGCCAATCAGCGATCAGCCAGTTGGCAACAAACCCCTGGTTTCTGGCTGCGACCGCCACACCTCGTGGAGTCCTGACCCGAAAATCCGCCGGGTCGCGGGTCAGTTTGATGTAGGGGCGGCTTTACGCCGCCATTTGGCGTGGTGAACTCGCCGTTACAACATCTAATTTCCCCACTACCCTGCGCCGAAAACAAGTGACAAGCATTCGAGGCTAGGAGGCGGCCGGTCTTTCAACCGGGGGAGCACAGACCGTGCTATGCTGGTCTGGGTTAGGTGCTCAGCTCCGCCCTCTCTGCGCCCTCTGTGCGAACAAAAGCCTCAACACAGAGTTCACGGAGGCACTCTGCGGCCTCTGTGTTGAAGCTGGAATGTAATTGAGGGCATGGAGAGTCTCGCGATGATTGCGTGCATCACGCGCTGCGTAAGCCACCGTGAGAACAATGCGACGAGCCCTCAAGCCCCTGTGGCTTGACTCTGGGATACGGCAAAGAACATACTGATTTTCTCGGGGCGAGCGCGCCTCTGCAAACCTTTGACTCGCGGGCGGAGGGTCAAGCGTTGCTGCCCCACCAGGCAAAAGGGAAACCAGTGGCAACACCGCAAACCAATTCGGATCGCGCGCTACTGGTGGATTTGTACGAGCTGACGATGGCGGCGGCCTATTTCGAGCACCGCGTCGATTGCCGCGCCACGTTCGAGCTCTTCGTGCGATCGATGCCGCAAGAGCGCGCTTACCTGGTAGCGGCGGGCCTGGACGCGGCCCTCGGCTATCTTGAAAACCTACATTTTACCGAGGGTGACGTTAACTATCTCCAAGGCTTGCCCGCTTTCAAAACCGTCTCGCCGGCATTTTTCGAACATCTCCGGCAATTCCGTTTTACGGGCGACGTGAGCGCCGTAGCGGAAGGGACGCCGGTTTTCGCTGACGAGCCGATTCTCCAGGTGACGGCGCCCATCCTGGAAGCGCAGGTGGTGGAAACCTATCTGCTTTCCGTGGTCAATTTTGAGACCTTGATCGCCTCGAAGGCGGCGCGCGTGGTGCGCGCGGCGCGAGGGCGCGGCGTGCTCGAGTTCGGCACGCGGCGGGCGCACGGTCCCGAAGCGGGTGTGCGCGCCGCGCGCGCAGCCTACGTGGGAGGGTGTGCGGCGACCTCCAACGTGCTTGCGGGTTACCGCTACGGCATTCCGCTGGCGGGCACCGCCGCCCATTCCTGGACCCAGGTGTTTTCTTCGGAGCGGCGGAGCTTCGAAGCGCTGCTTGAGACTTTCCCCGAGTCGGCCATTCTTCTTATCGACACTTACGAGCCGCTGCAAGGCGCCGAGACCGCCGCCACGCTGGGGCGCAAGGTCCCCGGCGTGCGCCTGGACAGCGGCGATCTCCTCGAGAAAAGCCGCGCCGTGCGCGAAATCCTCAACCGGCATGGGCTCAAGGAGACCAAGATCGTCGCGAGCGGAGATCTTAACGAATTCAAGATCGAAGAGCTGCTGACGCACGGCGCGCCTATCGACCTCTTCGGCGTCGGGACCGACCTCGCCACTTCGCGGGACGTTCCGACCTTGAGCGTGGTTTACAAACTGGTCGAGATCGAACATGACGGCCGAATCGAGTACAAGACGAAATTCAGCGAGCAAAAGGTGTATTCGCCAGGGCGCAAACAGGTTTTTCGGTTTTCGCGCGGAGGAAAGTATCACCACGACGTCATTGCCTGCTGCGGCGAGGATCCTCCAGAAGCTGAGGCGCTACTCCAGCCCGTGATGCGCGGTGGCAGGCGGTTGGAACCCACGGCGCCAATTCAGGGCATCCGCGCCCGGACCCTCGCCCACCTCGACCGCTGGCCCGAGGCCTACCATGCGTTGCGCGATGCCCCGACTTATCCCGTGGCGAAGAGCGCGCAGCTTGATCGGCTTCTGAAGGAAGTGCGCGAGCGTTACGTCGAAGCGCCGCAGGCGCTCAGCGCACAGCGGGATTCGCGAGGAGACGCCTCGTAGCACGGCCGTCCTGTAGCGGCGCTCTATGAGCGCCGACGGAGTCGAAAAATCCCGGAGCGGCGGTCATAGACGCCGCTACAGCGAAATTCCTTCACGCCATCGGACGCCCGTGCTACGCGAGGCAAGACGAGCATGACCGAGCCGCTGGTTTTTCTCGACGTGGACACGCAGGTGGATTTCATGTTGCCCAGCGGGAGCCTGTATGTGCCTGGAGCGGAGCAGATCGTGCCGAACCTGCGAACGCTCATGGCTTGCGCGCAGGAACGTGGCATCCCCATCATCTCTTCCGCGGATGCGCACTCGCCCGATGACCCTTCGTTCTCCGAGTGGCCTCTGCATTGCGTGGTCGGAACTCCAGGCCAGCGCCGCATTCCCGAAACGGAGCTGTCGTCGGCGGTCGCGGTCCCCAATCGTCCAAAGGCGTTTCATCCCGGCAAGCACCTTGCGGGACAGCTCATTGTCGAGAAGCAGGAATACGACGTCTCGACGAACGCCAACTTCGTTGCCATCCTATCGTGGCTCGGGCCTCGGCGCTTCGTAGTGTTCGGCGTGGCCACCGAGTATTGCGTGCTTTCTTCGGTCCGCACCCTGCGCCAACGCGGCTTGGCGGTGGACCTGGTGGTGGACGCCATCCGGGCCATCACGGAAGAAGGCGGACGCCGCGCCCTCGAAGAGATGACCGCCTCCGGCGCGCGGCTGGTGAGAACCGCCCAGGTTTGCGGAAGCGAAACGCACCTAGTGGCTTGATTTCCTTAGTCGGATTTTGGAGCTAAAGTTCTTCACGGTCTACCAAGAATTGCAGGCTCGTTGTGGTTAGTTTTTCTTGACTGTCAACTGTGGACTGTCGACTTTACTGCAGCCAGAGACCTTCCCATGCGCCTCACGATCTACCAGGTTGATGCCTTCACGAATCAGCCATTCCGCGGCAATCCCGCCGCGGTCTGCATTCTACCGGCGGCGCGCGATGACGCCTGGATGCGGGACATAGCGCGCGAGATGAATCTGTCGGAAACGGCTTTTCTGGTTCCGCAGGGCGATGGATACAATTTGCGCTGGCTGACTCCTACGGTGGAAGTGGATTTGTGCGGGCATGCGACGCTAGCCAGCGCGCACGTCCTGTGGGAAGCAGGGTTTCTGGCTCCCGAACATACGGCGCGCTTCTACACGCGCAGCGGCCTGCTGACGGCGGAGCGGAAGGATGATTGGATCGAGATGGATTTTCCCGCCGAGCCCGATAAACCCGCGCCGGCCCCGCCGGAACTTGCGCAAGCTCTGGGCGCGACGCCGCGCTATGTCGGCATGAATCGCTTCGACTACTTGGTGGAACTCGATTCGGATGAATTGGTGCGCGGCCTGAAGCCGGATTTCACACGGTTGGGAAGGATTTCGGCGCGGGGTGTGATCGTCAGCAGCCGCTCGGCATCTCCCGAGTACGATTTTGTTTCCCGGTTTTTCGCGCCGCAATCGGGCGTCAATGAAGACCCCGTCACGGGGTCGGCGCATTGTTGCCTCGGGCCATTTTGGGGCGCGCGCCTCGGCAAGAACGAGCTTATCGCTTATCAAGCCTCAGCGCGAGGCGGCGTGGTGCGCGTTTGTCTGGCGGGTCCGCGCGTCAAGCTGGGCGGTCAGGCTGTAACAGTAGTGCGTATGGAGCTTCTATAAACATAAGAAGAGTCAATGCACAAGACATAACACAGAGATCACAGAGAACAAAGTGGACACAGAGGACACAGAGAAGGGAAAAGACCGCGGCTTCTCTGCGGCCTCCGTCGTGGATTTTTCTCCGTGTCCTCCGTGTGAAATTCTTCCTGGTTTTTATCCGAGCGAGAGGAGGGCGACGTGGCCAAAACGAAAGTGATGGTGGCATTGCGGGACCTGGAGTCGTCAGAGAGCCTGGTGACCCTGGCCTGCCAACTGGCGCAGGGCATGGAGGGCGAATTGATCGCGCTGCACGTGGTCGAGGTGCCCGCCGCCACGCCCATCGACGCCAGTGAGGAAACCTTGGACCGCCCCGGCAAAGACATTCTCGCGGCTGCGCAGCAGGTGGCCGAACGCCTCCATCAGAAGCTGGCGCCGTGCCTGGTTCGCGCGCGCACCGCCGGCGAAGCGGTGGTCGGCGAGGCGAAAGACCAAGGCGTAGACTTGCTCATCGTGGGTCACCATAAGCCTCATCCCCGCGCCGAACGCGATTTTCTGCTCGGCTCGACGACCCAGTACGTGGCGCACCACGCCCCGTGCCGCGTCATCGTGCAAATTCCTGCCCCCAGCCGGCGATGAATCGTTCCTGCAAATAAATTCAGACTTCAAGTGCCCTTGCGCGTCCGCACGGATACGAAATGAAGCGCTTGACAACGCCCACAGTCTGCCCTAGAGTTCGCGCAGGTAGGGTAGTCGCTATAACCAAGCCAGTTCGGTGAGGTCGCGGTCTTGCCGTATAGAGCCCAAACGCGGAAGTCATTGGCCGGGCGCGGTAAGCCACCCCTGCCTGGGCGCCAAGGTTCCGATAATAAATTCTGACGGAGGTTGATGCGATGAAATTGCAGGGTCGAGTCTGGTCAAAGCTCGTGTTGCTTGTTGGGGCGTTGTTGGTTTCCGGCGGGGTGCTCTGTGCGCAAGAGGAGGGCCCGGGTGCGGGCACCGTCGCTGCCTTCGGCGTAGTAATGGTGGTTTTCCTGCTGATTGGAGCGGCGTTTTACATCTATCTGTCGCTGGCTCTTCAGACCATCGCGAAGAAGACCAATACCCCGAATGGCTGGATGGCGTGGATTCCCATTGTCAATATCTTCTTGATGCTGAATATTGCTAAGAAGCCCCTCTGGTGGTTTATTCTCTGCCTGATTCCGCTCGTCAACATCATAATCCTCATCATCGTCTGGATGGCGATTGCGGAAGCGCGACAGAAGCCGAATTGGTGGGGCATCTTGATGATTGTCCCCCTGGTGAACCTCATCGTCCCCGGCTACCTGGCCTGGGCAGACTGAGCGCGCAGAAACGAAATGTAGAACTGGGAAGCGATGGCTGGCAGTCACTGCGAGCTGCCGCGTGCGCCGGAGCTTGCCAGCGTCCTGGTCGCGTAGCATAATCGTGTCGTCGGCCCCTTTGCCGGGCTCCATTGACGCGCGAAACTGCGACGTGGATCCGGTGGCTGCCATGGCGCTGCGCCTAGCGGCTGGGCCGAAGAAGCGAAAGACTCCCTTGCCTTAGTGACCCTGCGAGGTCGAAATGGTGCTCGCCTCCCAGCTTCGTCCCGGCACGGTTCTCAAGATTGGTGAGGACCTCTTCAAAGTCCTCGAATCCGCCTATCACATCGGGCAAGGGAAAATGCCCGGGAGCGTGCACGCGAAGTTGCGCAACGTCATCAAAGGCACGTTCAAGGAATTGCGCTTCCGGCCGGAAGAGCGCCTCGACGACACGCAGCTCGAACGGCAGCAGATGGAATATCTTTTCAGCGACGCTGACTCCGCGACGTTCATGAATCCCCAAAGCTACGAGCAAGTTTCGATTCCACTGGAATCGATCGGGCCAGCCACCGCTTTTCTCCAGGCAGAGATGGAAGTCCCCGTGGAACTCTACGAGGGCCAGCCCGTCAGCATTGTGTTTCCCGAGATTGTCGAAGTGAAGGTCACCACCACGGCCCAGCCGGTCCACCAGCAGCAGGACAATACCTTCAAAGACGCCACGCTGGAGAATGGCATGGAAATCCTGGTGCCGCATTTCATCAAGCCTGGCGAGACGGTGCGCATCGAAGTGGCCACGCGAAAGTACTTGGACCGCGTGCGCGCCGATACGAAGAGGTTTTGACTTTGTCCGGCCGCCGCTGAGCTTTGCCCCTCCGATGTTCAAAGCGTCTTCAGGTAAGCGATGAGGTCATCGATCTGGCTGGGGGTGAGCTTGCCTTTGAACGCCGGCATGCCCATGGGCTTCGCGTGGGGGCTGCCCTTCTCGATCTGCGTCCGGACGTTTTCTTCAGTGGCGGGCTTATGGCTTTTCGGAAGTTCCTTGTTCTTGAAAAGACCCTGCAACCCCGGGCCGAGTTTATCTTTGGTTGAATCGGCGTTGTGGCACATCGCGCAGTTCGAGTGAAAGATCTTCTCACCCGCGCTCTGGGGGCCCTGGGCCGCCGGAGTCTTCTTGCTCCTGTCTGCAGAAGAGAGTGCGATCGGGAACAGCAGCACCACTGCTGCTATAAGACCAAGCCGGAACAGTTTGAAGATTGCCTTGTTCATGTCGGTCATTCTCCATATCCAGGGATTGAGCGGCGAGCTTTTCCGACCGCCCGAAGTGTTTGGTTTGGCGCGCGGCCGTCTTTCGCAAGCGCCACTCGCCTTCCGAGCGGAATTCAGCGTCGGGCGGGACCACGATGATCAAGATCAGGCCGCCAGAAATCGCCGGGTCTTAGAACGGACGAATCCCGCGCGACCACCGCGGCAGTCGTGCACCTACCAGCAGCACGGCAAGCGTGGACGGGACCGCGCCTAACATCGGACTTCACTGGTGATGATACCATTCGTGTAAAGGGGGCGGTGGACATTCCGCCGGTGGGAAGGGGCTAGACTCTTTGGGTCACCGGCCGATCGCTGCTTGCGCCGCCGGGGAGTTCCGCGTCGCGAGTAAGCTGGCTGTGCAAGATGCTTGGTAAAGTCCGCGACTCTTGCTATGATGCAGCGTCCTGCGGAAACGAAAATGAGCACACCCAATTCCGTTTCTCCCGTTCGCCCACGGTTTCAGTTGCAGGTGCGCCCGGCGACAACCCAGGATGCCGCCGAGATCGCGCGCATTTACCTTCAGGCGACGCAGGATAACCTCGCCACGTTTGAGAATTTTCTGGTCACGGCGGAACAGCAGGCGCACTGGGTCAACGACCATGCCGGGAAATATCCTCTGCTGGTTGCGGAGCTAAGCGGGAGGGTGCTGGGGTGGGCGGCGCTCAGCCCCTACCACGTCCGGCCACACATGGAGGGCATCGCCGAACTTCTGATTTATATCGATCGCGATTACCGCCGGCACGGTGTAGGCCGTGAACTGATGCGTGCGATTCAGACCACGGCGAGGGCCTGCGGGCACTTCAAGCTCATCGGCCGCTTTCTGGCCCATAACGACGCAGGACGCACGCTCTGCCGCATGACGGGCTGGCGCGAGGTCGGCATCCACCTGAAACACACCAAGCTCGAGGGCCGTTGGCATGACTTGGTGGTCGTGGAATTCCTCATTCCTGAGAATCTCAGCTAGCAAACCTTGACTGACGACAAGGCTCAGCTTCCCACCTAGGAACGGGGACGTTATGGGGCGGGCGCCGCGGCCTATGACGCAGGCGACTGGTCCTGCCGATGCCACCACTCGCGAAGTTCACAGCAGAGATTCTCATCGCTGAAGGTGAGCATAAAGATCCCGTCGAGCTGAACGCGCTGGTTCGAAGAAACGCGCACAAAAGAAGCCCACCAGCGCGCGACGCCCCGGTTTTTATCGAGGGCAACGATTTCAAAGCCGAACTGGATTTGCTCCTGTGAGCGCGCTACGACGCGGGACCAGTACTCTCGAAT
Source organism: Terriglobia bacterium (assembly GCA_020072925.1). GTDB lineage: Bacteria > Acidobacteriota > Terriglobia > UBA7540 > UBA7540 > JAIQGA01. The sequence continues at coordinate 11,387 of JAIQGA010000142.1, forward strand.
GGCGTCGCGGCCGCGCAGGGGTTCGGTGAAGGGCCGTTCCCAATAAAGGGCGTCGAGTGTAAACAGTTGCGCCACGGCCGCCGGGTCGCGCGTTTCCCACGCGCGGCCATAAGCCTCCAGCCAGTTGTTCAGTGCCACGCGGTCCATGGGTTATGTATTACGGCGTCGCAGCAGGACAGTCCAGCCCAGATAAATCGGCACACCCAATAGAATAATCCCAATCCCGATCAGCGATTCGCCGGGCTTTCGCACGAAGGCATTGGCGATAATGGCGAAGGCTACCAGGGTGAAGGCGATCGGGACTGCAGGGTAACCCCACACTCGATACGGCCGCGCGAGTGCCGGCCGTCGGCGGCGCAGGATCACTACCGCCAATGTTGCCGCGCCATAAAAGAGCCAGCCGCTGGTGATGACGTACGTGTAGAGCTGCTCGAACGTGCCGCTTACCGCGAGCACGATCGCCCATATGCCTTGAATCAGGATGGCGAGCGCGGGGGTTTCGAATTTGGGGTGCACGCGCCCCACGGAAGCGAAAAAAACGCGATCGCGCGCCATCGCGAAATACACGCGAGGTCCGCCCAGCACATTGCCATTGAGCGCCCCGAAAATCGAGCAGAGAATCAGCACCGAAACGAAGGTCGCCCCCCAGGAGCCCGCAAACACTTCCATGGCCTTGAAGGCCACGCGCTGGTTCTGCGCGAGGGCGGGAAGCGGCAGCACGCGCAAGTATGCCCAGTTGGCGCCCAGGTAGACGGCCACTACCAGCGAAGTCCCCAAAAGGTAACTTCGGGGGAGCACTCGCGCGGGGTCTTTGACCTCGCCGGCATTAAAGGAGAGCATGTGCCAGCCTTCGCACGCCCAAAGGACGCCGATCAGCGCCACGCCGAAGGAACTGAATGTTGTGTGCGGGGTGGGAAGCGGTTGAGTCGCCACAACGGGCACTGCGCGCGTGGCAAACAGGGCGAAACCCATGATGATGGCCAGGCCCGTCAACTTTGCCAGCGTGAAGATGGTTTGCACCGCGGCGCCCTTTCGCACACCCAGGATGTTGATGAAAGTAAGCAGCGCGATGACTCCCGCGGCCACGAGCTTTTGCTGAAAAGCCGAGAGCGGAATCAGGCTGGCGCTGTAAATCCCGAACGCCACGCCCAACGTCGCGATGGAGCCCGAATTGATCACCAGCAGCACGCCCCAGCCGTATAGGAACGCGAAGAGCTTGCCATAGGCCTCGCGCAGGTAAACGTAAACGCCTCCGGCTTCGGGCATGGCCGTTCCAAGCTCGGCCAGGGAGAGCGCCCCGGCCAGGGAGAGCGCTCCGCCCACGATCCAGGTGAGAAACAGACTCCCGACGGACCCCACCTGCTGCGCCACATTGTGCGGCACCAGGAAAATGCCGGAACCGATAATCGTGCCGACCACAACGGCGGTCGAGCCCAGCGGGCCAATAGCCCGAGGAAGCGCCCGCGCCGCGCTGCTCGCATCGGAGGGAGTGGTTCGCGTTGCCATAGAAATCGTGGCCGGGCAATCCAAACTCGTGGTTGAATCCGCGATTCCCGGGTTCAGGCCTAGTCGCGGCTTTCCCTTTACCGCGTCAAAGGGCGCCATTATACTGGGACGGTTCAAAAACGGCAGGAAAGTTTTTCATTGTGGCAATCTCGGGCAGCGCGGGGATGGAAGTTCACTATTCATCATTCTGAATTCAGCATTTTTGAGGAGCGACCATGCGCAAAGTGATCCGCAGTGCCGACTCGCCGCGGCCGCGCGGGCCATACTCTCCCGCGATCGTGGCGGATGGGTTTGTGTTTGTGGCAGGGCAGGGGCCGGTCAATCCCCGCACGGATGAGCTGGAGCTCGGCGACATCCGGGCCGAAACGCGCCGCACGCTGGAGAATGTCCGCGCCATCCTCGACGCCGCCGGAAGTTCTCTGCGCGAGGTGGTCCGGGTGGGCGTATTCCTTTCCGACATGAAGGATTTCGATGCCATGAACGAGGTCTATCGCGAATTCTTTCCCGAGGACCCTCCTGCCCGGACCACCGTCGGCGCGCAATTGCCGAAGATTAAGGTGGAGATTGACTGCATCGCGAGAGTGCGGAAGCCGAAACGAAAGTGACGGGACACGGGATTGATTCATTTGCTCATTGAAACATTGAATCATTGAAGAGCGTGAAAGCTGATTTGTTATCAGGAGCTTTATGCATATCAGTGAGCTTTCGACGCCCGCGCTGACGATTGACCTCGAGGTGTTGGAGCGAAACCTCGGCGCCATGGCGGAACTCTGCGCGAAGCAGGGAGTGGGATTGCGTCCCCATACCAAAACCCACAAGACGCCGGAAGTGGCGCGCCGGCAGCTCGAGCGCGGCGCCATAGGCTTGACAGTGGCGAAGGTGGGCGAAGCGGAGGTGATGGCGGGCGCGGGATTTGACGATATTCTCGTCGCCTATCCGATATTTGGGGCAGAGAAATTGCGCCGTCTGGCGGACATCGCGCTGACTCGGCGCGTACTTCTTTCGCTCGACTCCGAAGCGACCGCGCAGGAACTTTCTCGCGCCGCTGCCTCCCGCGGGGCGACGGTGGGCGTGCTGGTGGAATTCGATGTGGGCGTGCACCGCTGTGGACTCGAGCCGGGTCCCGCGTGCGCTGAACTGGGGCGAAAGATCGAGCAGTTGCCGGGACTGAGGTTGCAGGGCCTGATGACTTACTTCGGAAATGTCTGGGGTACGGCAGAGGAGCGGCGGGCCCAGGCCGCTCAGGTCGCTCCGCGTGTAGCAAAAGCGCTTGCGGCGTTTCGCGAAGCGCATTTGCCCACCGAAAT
>JAIQGA010000143.1 GCA_020072925.1 Terriglobia bacterium
CACGTTTACGACATCACCATCGACCCTCGCGATTCGCGGGTCCTTTACGCCTGCGGCTTTGAGTCTTCCGCCTGGCGCTCCAGCGATCGCGGCGAAACCTGGAGCCGCATCCGGGGCTTCAACTTCAAGTGGGGCCATCGGGTAATTCCTGATTTGCGAAACCCCGATTTCATTTTCGTCACCACCTATGGCGGGAGCGTGTGGCACGGCCCCGCTGCCGGTGACCCCCAAGCCGTCGAAGATATCGTCACGCCCGCGCTGACTTACGGAAGATGATGAAGCACGCAGACTCGACCCATGGGGTTCCCTTATCATCATACGCGCTCATACAATGCTGGTAGCCACGGTCAGGATTTTCCTGACCGTGGGGCTTTTGTGTTTTCGAACCCACGGTTAAATCCAACTGCGATTTAACCGTGGCTACCCGGTTATCGGAGTGGTAAACTGCGCGCTATGCGGAGGCGGTTTCCATGAGCGAGCCTGCCACAATGCCTCGCCTCCTTCGCTTCGGCGCATTTGAAGCCGACCTCAAGACCGGGGAACTGCGCAAACACGGGCTAAAACTTAAGCTGCAAATCCAGCCGTTCCGCATCCTGGCCATGCTAATGGAGCGGCCAGGAGAGTTGATCACGCGGGAAGAAATCCGCGAGGCCCTCTGGCCGGCGGACACCTTCATTGACTTCGAGCACAGCGTCAACAGTTCGATCAAGAAACTCCGCGAAGTCCTGAGCGACGATGCTGAGAAGCCGCGCTACATCGAGACGCTGCCGCGGCGGGGGTATCGGTTCATTGCGCCGGTGGAGACGGCCCAGCAGCGGGGAGACCAGTTCATCGCCTCTGTAGAGACGGCCCGACGGGCCGTCTCTACGTCCGCGCCGGTGTCCCCAGCGACGACACCGGCGGCGGGGATGTCGCCGGTACAGCAAGTAGGGGCGGTTCGCGAACCGCCCCGACGAATGGGCTGGGTCATCGCGCTCGCGGCGTGTGCCGTGGTTGCCTCGCTGGCCGTAATGCTCGCCCTCGACGTGGCGGGCATACGGGACCGGCTCATGAACTCCGTAGGGACACGCCATGGCGTGCCCCTGCCGAAAATCGAGTCCCTCGCCGTGCTGCCGCTCGAAAACCTCTCGCACGATCCGGAGCAGGAATATTTCGCCGACGGCATGACCGACGAATTGATCACGACCCTGGCGAGAATAAGGTCGCTGCGGATCATTTCCCGCACCTCGGCAATGCGATACAAGGGCACAAAGAAACCCTTGCCGCAGATTGCGCGGGAATTGAATGTCGATGCGCTCGTGGAAGGGAGCGTTCTGCGCTCGGGCAACCGCGTCCGCATCACGGCCAAAGTAATCTATGCGCCGACTGATCGCCACCTGTGGGCTCAGACCTACGAGAGCGACTTGCAGGACGTGCTGGTCCTGCAAGGCGAGGTGGCGCGCGCCATTGCGGAAGGCGTGAGAGTGGAACTCACACCCCAGCAGGAGTCTCACCTGACCAGCACGCGAGCCGTCAATCCCGAAGCGTACGTCGCGTATCTCAAGGGCCGGCACTTCTGGAATGAAATCAACCCCTTCAAGGCCGCGGAGTACTTCGGCCAGGCCGCCCAGTTAGACCCGACTTATGCCCCCGCATATGGGGGTTTAGCACTCTCCTACACGATTCTGGGTTACTTTCAACCGCCAAGTGAAGTCTTTCCGAAAGGGAAGTCCGCGGCAGAGAAAGCCTTGGCGCTCGATCCTGGTCTTGCAGAGGCGCACACGGCGCTGGGGATCGCCAAGCTCAACTTCGACTGGGATTGGGCGGGTGCGGAGCGCGAATTCAAACGCGCCATCGAGCTGAACCCGGGCAGCCCGGACGCACACTTGATGTATGCGCTGTATCTGTCGATTATGTCCCGGTTCGATGAGGGCCTCAGAGAGGCCCGGCGGGGTGTGGAGCTTGATCCGCTTTCGCCCTTGGCCATCGGGGAAGTCGCGTTTGTCTTGATGAACGCGCGTCGCTATGATGAGGCCATCGCACAAAATCAAAAAGTGCTCGAATTGGAACCGGGATCCGGAGCCGCGCGTTTCCAGATCTATTCGGGCTACATATATAAGGGCATGTACCCCGAGGCCCTCACAGAATCCAGAAGGTGGGGAGATCAGGGCAGCCCATACCTCGCCTACCTGTATGCAATGGCCGGCAAGAAGAAGGCAGCGCTTAAGATCGTTGAGAACCTGGAACGCGAAGCGCGGCGCGGACACGTTGACCCGTACAATATGGCGATTGCTTACGCGGGCCTCGGAGACAAGGACCACGCATTCGCCGCGCTGGAAAAGTGCTACGGGGAGCGAAACGCCTCGATGCCGCAGATGAAGACGGAGGCCTTCTTCGACCCCATTCGCTCCGACCCACGCTTTCAGGACCTCCTGCGCCGAATGAATTTCCCGCCGTAGCACGGCCATCCTGGCCGTGTTAAGGCCGCGCGCGGCTTGGACTTCCCGCCGTAGGGGAGGGCCTTTACGGCCCTCCCGCTCGTATGCTGCTGCGGGAGCACCATAAAGGTGATCCCCTTCCGACGCATTAATGTTCCGCCCGTGGGACGAACTTTGTTCCCCAGCGCTCGGCAGATTTGCATTACAATCGGCAATCGTCCTTCGGCAGTCCAGCACTTGGACCCTCGGCGACGAGTCGAACCAGACGTGACCATTATCCTTCCCTCATGACCCTACGTGCTCATACCATGCCCATCGGAGCGACAACTCTGAACGAACACTTTACACGCAGGAAATTCCTGTGGAAAAGCTGAAGAGGTATATGGCTGATGGCAAAGCAGGCCGGTCGCGCAGGTGGGTAGTCGCGGCCCTAATCGTATTCTTGTTTGGCGCTGCGGACCGCCACTTTGCCGAGCCGCAGGCGCACGCTACGGGCAGGGTCCCGAGCATTTCCCTTTCCGCCTCAGAGGTCCTTCGGATCGCGAGGTCGCTCGGGTCTGGGGACCCATACGACTCGGTGGCGAAGGTGGTTCTCCAGCAGGCTAGTGAAAGCAGCTTGCACATGACGGCATTTGAAGAAAGTCGGTTCTTCATTTACGCTGTGGGTGATACTGCCGGACAAGCCACGAATGCCCAAAGCCCCAACACACCCGGGAGCGCCCCACGCATCATGCGGCGAGTAATCATCCTGAAGCCCTCGGTATTTGTGGTGGACGATGAAGTCATTGACGCGGCACCTCGACGTCCCATCGACTGGTGGTTCGAACCAGCGAACACGGCCGAAGCCATCGGCCGGATAAACAATGAAAGCGGCTGGAAGGTTTCGTGCGAAACTTTGTATCCCCAGAGAACGAACGCTCCTGGCGAGCGAGCACATGGAGAAAATCCGCGGGTTGAGAGTACGGAAGTTTTCTCACTGGACAATTCCGGGAAAGCGCGCTTTCTCCATTTCCTGGAGGTTCGCCCCGCTGCAAGCCGCAATCCGCGCACGCGTTCCGAACTAACGACAGTTCACGGCCAGTGGAAGCTAAAGCTCTGGACGGAAGATCGGATCGTTCGCCTGACTCTGCCGCCACCCGATCAAGGCGCCGGTGAGATCGCGGTCTCCACTGCTGACGGCAAACCGCTCCTCGCGAATCAACCGCTGGCCGCGGGAATCCTTCCGCACGGGCCTGAGGGAGTCCGGCTGATGGAGCAGTGGGATGCCGATTATCAAGGCAAACGGCCTCCCGCGTGGGACATCGGGAAGCCCGCCGACGAGCTTCAAAAAGCCGTGAGCGAGGGCAAGATTCATCCCTGCCGTGCCGTGGATCTGTGCTGTGGCTCAGGGACGGACGCAATTTATCTGGCCCGCAAGGGCTTTCAGGTGACGGCGCTCGACATTGCCCCGACGGCGTTGAGTCTGGGCGAGCGGAAGGCGCGCGCCGCGGGAGTTTCGGCGGCATGGCTGCTCGCCAATGTGCTGGCGCCACCGAACCTCGTGCCCTTCGACTTCATTTATGACCGTGGCTGCTATCACGTAGTGAGGGATCAAAACCTGAACGCCTACCTGGACACGCTCCGTCACCTTTCCCGCCCCGGCACCCAATTCCTGCTTCTGGCCGCGCGTGCAGACGAAGAGGGCCCGAATCGGAACCGCTCGGGAGTCACCGAAGAGGAGTTGAGATTTGATTTGCTACCGCTTTTTGATATTGAATGGCTGCGGCAAATCAGACTGGAAAGCAATGAGCCGGGGATTGGCCCGCCGGGTTGGGCGGCCCTGCTGCGACGGTCATCGAAGCCGTGAGCGGGAGCGCAGGACCTTGAACTGTGCGAGCCGAGAAAACTGTTCGGACAGAGTTTTGCACGCCTCGCGCCTGCAAATACCCCTTTATTAAGCAGCGAATTTCGGCTAGAGTTTTTCTATGCCGGGAGTTGCACCTGCAGGAAGCGACGACTCTGGGCGAGCGGCTGGCGATCCCCTTTCCAGATCTCGCTGTCCAGACACCACCCGTACACCGCGCCACGGCTGACCGGTTGGAGAACACTTGATGTTCCATGCAGCTACTCGGACGGTTGTCCTGGTTTGAGCTATGCCTAAACCCATGGTCCATCGGATTTCAATGCGGATTATATGCGGGCTTTCTCTGCTCTTTTTCGCCTCCTCAGGTGGAATACGCCTCGGGGCGCAAACGCAACCGCCAAACCTCGACGACTACCTTCGTAAGGCGGCGGATTGCGAGAAACGCCAGGATTACTCGGGTGCGGAGAAGATCTATCAAGACGCCGCCAGGAACTATCCCAACCAGCCGGAAATCCTTAAGCGGCTGGGCATCATTTACCAGACGGAATTGAAGTTTCAGGAATCCATCGACACCTTCGACCAAGTCCTGAAGAGTGCTCCTCAATATCCCGAAGTCAACTTCTACGAGGGGATGTCCTACTTCGGCCTCAATCAGTACGAGAAGGCCATTGAATCGTTCAACAAAGAGTTGGCGGCTAACCCCAAGTATCGTCGCGCCTATTACTACGAAGCCCAGGCGTATCGGTCGCTCAACCGCAATGCCGACGCGTTGCGGCAATACGAACTCCTCCTGCAACAGGACCCTAAAGACAAGAAGGCTCTTTATCAATTGATCCGGTTTCTCAAGTCTGCGACGCTCCAGGCGATCGATCAACTGGCCGATTTGGATCAGAATTCGGTATACATGCTCGTTTTGAGGGCCGAGAGTCATACCGAGGAGGAGAAGTATCCAGAAGCAATTGCGGAGTACAAGCAGGTCCTCGCCAAGGATCCAAACTTCACGGGCGTGCATTTTGCACTCGGTGAACTCTATTACAACAAGGTTGACTACGCGAACGCTGAGAAAGAACTCCGCCTTGCCTTGCAAGAGGATCCCAACCATCCCAAGGCCAACTATTACCTGGCGGACATCCTGATCAAGGCCGCCAAGATCAAGGAAGCCATGCCGCGCCTGGAGATCGTTGTCGCCTCGAACCCTACTTACATGAAGGGGTACTTCCTGCTGGCCAAGTGCTACGCGGATGAGGGAAGGCTCGAGGACGCCGTCAAGCTTTTCGAAAAGGCCGCCCAGGTGGATCCAAACGACAAGAACGTTCATTACCAGCTCGCACAGATGTATCAGAAGCTCAAACAACCAGCCAAGGCCAAAGAGGAACTTCAAATCTTCCAAAAGCTTTACGCGCAAGAAAGAGAAAAGAAGGCAAAGAGATTAGAGGGATTTCACAAACTGACCGAGGGCATGACCGACGAGAAACAATCGGCCTCCCCGAAACAATGAACATGAACTCCTCGCGGCACGGACAATATCCACGGAAAGAGGCATTCCTGACCTTCACCGATGTAAAGGTTGGTGTCTGTTTCATCTGTGGATTCATGCTTTTGGCTGTCCCGCTTCATCTGGTGCTCGCGCAGTCACCAACACAAGCTCCGGAGACCTTGCTTTCCCAAGCTGCTGAGTCAATGAAAGCGAAGGATTATACTGGAGCCGAGAAGGCCTACCGACAAGCATTGCTCGCGGTGCCGGACGACCCGGAAATCCTCAAGGCCTTGGGTGTGGTCTGCCAGAAGCAGCTCAAGTTCAAGGGATCTGTCGAAGCCTTTCAGCAGATTCTGACGCGAGCGCCGCTTTACCCCGGTGTCAACGGACTTCTGGGAATCTCTTATTATGGTTTGAACGAGTTCGACAAAGCTGCTCAGGCCGAGAAACAGGAGCTCGTAGGAAACCCTCGGGACAGGCATGCGAGATACTACCTCGCCCTTGCCCTCAATGCCTCAGGCAAGACGCCCGAAGCCATCGCAGAATTGGAGAGGCTGCGCACTCAGGACCCCCAGGACGCCGAGGTCCTCTATCAACTAGCTGTCTACTACAAGCTGGCTACTCAGCAGATAGGTCGAGAGATCGCGAAGGTGGCCCCCGATTCCGAATGGAGTCACGCCCTGAGGGCCGACGGCCTCGCGGAAAGCCGCCGATATAGTGAAGCCATCCTGGAATATAAGGAGGTCTTGAAGAAGAATCCCAACTTCGCAGGCATGCACTTCGCAATGGGGCAGGTCTATTGGACGGAAAGGGATTCCGAACATGCCCAGGAAGAATTGAAATTAGCTTTGCAGGAGGATCCCTACCAGCCGCTTGCGAACTTCTACCTGGCAGACATACTGGTAAGCCAGAAGAACTTTCAGCAGGCGATCCCGCACCTTCAAATCACTCTCTCTGTCTACCCCCAGATGACGCAAGCCTACTTTCTCCTCGGGAAGTGTTACGCCGGCACAGGCGACCAGCAGCAGGCCCTCGAAACATTCAAGAAAGCGCTCAGCCAGGACCCCAACTACAAAGAAGTGCACTTCCAACTTTCCGAGCTCTATGCGCGCCTGGGCGACAAGCAGAAGAGCCAGGCAGAGCTTCAGACCTTCCAGAAGCTGGACAAGGAAGGTCGGGATAGAGACAAGTACCTCCTTCAAGAAAACTACCTGAAGCAAAAGGAATCAGAAACCCACAATTGAAGATCCTGCGGTCGGGCGCAGCAATTATCCGCCGGCAAGGCTGGCGGCGTTACTTGATGCTGGCTCCTCGAAGAGGCCTGATGGTAACTGGCGGGAACTGTGGCGACCTATGCGCGTAAGCAACCCCTCACCCGTCCCGATCTGATCGGGACACCCTCTCCCCAAGGGAGATGGCTGAGAATCCGTTAATCCACTGCCTCGGCGCTATCCTTCGGGAGAATGGCCCTCGCCCTTGGGGAGTGGGTGGCGAGCGTAGCGAACCGGGTGAGGGGTTTTGTTCGAAATTGCTGGTACGAATTGCCAGGAAACAAAAAGGCTGCGAGCCGCCAGTCTTGGGCGGCCCGCAGCCTTCTGAGAGGTAACTAGTTACGGACTAGAAGGTCATCTTCAGCCCGAACTGGATTTCACGGGGGTAGTTCCCCTGGCTCGTCAAATGCCCAAAGGAACCAGCTCCCCAGTCGAGAGCGTTGCCCTGCAGGATGGAATCGTACTGGTCACCACCCTGGTCAGGACCCAGGACCGTGCGGTTGAAGATGTTGAGGAAGTCCGCACGGAATTCAAGGGCGAAACGCTCCGTAATGTTGGTCCGCTTCAGGAACGTGATGTCCTCGTTCAAGTATCCAGGCAAGCGGATGCCACCGTTCGAGCGCGGAGCATTACCCAGAGTTCCCCAAGTCGGGTCAGTCCAGGCGTTGGGATTCAGGAGAGAATCCCGGTTGGGATCGAAGTTGCCGGAAAGAATCGCCTGCGACTTCTGCGGGACACCGGGGACCACGTTCGGACGCATAATGAAGCTGTTGGGTCCGAAGTAGGGATCATAGGGATTGCTCCCGGTGTAGACCATCTGGGGACGACCGCTCTGGTACTGCTGGATTCCCGCGATGCTCCAGCCTCCCACAACCTTGCCCGCCGGCCCGCCGACGTTCATGAAGCGCTTGCCAGGGCCAAAAGGCAGTTGGTATTCGTAGGAAACCACCAGGTTTTGGGGGTAATCATTGATGCTCAAGGCTTTCTCGGCCTTATTGTTGTAATAATCCTGAGTGAACCCTGAGAATTCGTTGAAGATACTCTCCGCGTCCGTCAGCGTCTTGGACCAGGTGTACGAGATCAGGAACGTCAAGCCCTGGGAGAACTGTTTCCGAGCTTGGACCTGGAGTGCATTGTAGGTTGACACTCCTACACCCTCGGCAAAGTCGCGCATCTGGAAATTAGCCTCACGGGTGTATTGCGGGAATGGCCGCAAGGCTTGACCCAACGTGGCGCTTCCCCCGTATTGGGCTTCAAACCCTGGATAGGGAGAATGGTCGCCGGTTGCAGGGTCGACTGGCATGGCCTGGACGACGGAGATAGCCTGCACTGCCGGAACCCCGATGCCTTGGAACAACAGGCTGCTGGCTCTTGAGGTCCCACCGATGGTTGGGTCGAAGAGGTAACTGGTCGGCGTCTCATTGGTCGGACTCAGGCGGCTAACCAAGTGGGTTCCCTGGGTCCCGACGTAGGCCACGTCAAATAGAATCTGGCCGGGCAGTTGCCGCTGAATGCCGATCGTCCAGTTCTGAATCATGGGTGGGCGCCCATCCCCGGGGAAAATCGGGTGTGGGGAACCACCCAAGCCATAGGACGGGCTAATGAAGGGCGGAGCCGGGAACCTGGAAGCCGGCCAGCCGGCGTTCAAGTCGAAGGACGGCAAGAGTCCCACGTACCCCGAGCTTGCATCCTCGCCAATGAGGTTCTGTGAATTGAAGCCCTGCACCATGCTCCCTCGCGTGGAGCGCTGTCCGCCGCCCAAGGTGTAGAGAATTCCATACCCCATGCGGAGCACAGTCTTGTCGTTGAATGCGTAAGCCAGACCGGCTCTCGGACCGAAGCCCTTCGTCCAGGCGGATATCGGCGAGCGTCGAGAAGGCGAAGCAAACACCATCGCCCCCTTAATTCCGAGGTCAGGATTGACGACCGTGGGGTCCATCCAGGACATCTGGTTGTGTGCAGCGACGGTTGGGAGGAGCAAGTCGTAGCGAAGTCCAATGTTCAAAGTGAGCTTGGAGGTCGCTTTGAAATCGTCTTGGACATACCCCGAGTACTGGCCCATCCGGTCGGCATTGCCGGCGGCGTAGACGTCGGCCTCCGCGTAGCTACCCAAACCGAGCAGGAAGCTTGCTGCTCCCATTCCCGGGCAGGGGCCACCGGGGCTGCAGCCATCCACGTACCAAGGCCCGGGCAGTGAGGTGAGACCAGCATTAAAGCTGAGGTACCCGGACTGGCGACCGAAGCCGGCATCGTTCTGTTGCATCTTGACATACCCGAAACCGGCCTTGATCGTATGTTTGCTCTTGGTCCAAGTCAGGCTCTCGTCAAAGGTGAAAACGTTGGTGGCGTCAACGCCCTGCCCGCCGTTCCCATAGGTGTTACCCAGCCCGCCTATGTTTAAGCCGGGGAAGACCGACCCTGGACCGGTCTGGGGGACGCCGGACCATCCGAGTTTTGCAGGCCATCCTGTCCCGGCACTCGAAATAGAACCCCCTTGCCACCGGTTATAACCGGCCACCCAATGGTTGACCAAGTTCGGTCGAATGAACCAATCGTGGCTGAAGCGCGCGACATCCTGCTGCGTGGTGCTGATGCCGCCTTCACCGATGGGATCAGGATAACGACCGCCCGTGACGGTGGGGTTTTTCAACCACATAAACTCTCCCGAAATGCGATGGCTCTCGGAAATCGCGTGGTCGATTTTGGTTCCCCACGAATTAACGTTATTGATCGATTTGTAGGCGGTCAGCCAATTCAATGTGTAGCCGAATTGTTGGCCGGGAAGACTCGGGTTAGGGAAATACGAAAAGATCTTCGCAGCCACAGGGCTAATCCGGCCCGAAGGTATGACGTTGGCCGCGCCAGCGATCGGCGCACCGCTTACGGGGTTAAACCCAAATCCGTCACGGATGATGGCACTGCTGGCGGTCGTGTTGGTCAAACCCGTGACCGTGTCGGCCGCGCCCGCCGCGACGGTCCTCTCAGTCGCCGGGTCGTAAATCTCGCCCTGGTAAACTGGCCGGCCAAGGGCATCTGTTCCCACTGTGTTCGAGGTGACGAGAATGTTGCTCAAGTCGCCGCCCCGCATGGCTTGGGTCGGAACAGTATCCAGGGAGTTACTTGCTTGTTTCCGCAGGCGAAAGCCCTGGTACCAGCCGAAGAAGAACGTCTTGTCTTTGCGAATTGGCCCGCCCACGGTAGCTCCGAATTCGTTCTGTTTGTTCACGGGCGGCGCCCCGGCGAAGAAGCCCCGGGAGTCCAGGCAAAAATTGCCCTTCCCGGCGCAGTTGCGGATAAATTCGTAGGCTGAGCCGTGGAACTGGTTGGTCCCGGACTTGATCGTAAAGCTGGTGATTCCTTGCCCCGTCCTTCCGTATTCCGCAGGAGGGTTCAGCGTCATGACTTTGTATTCCCCTACCGCGTCCTGGGGAAAGGGGATGTTGCGGAAGTCCCCAGCCCATTCGGCCGCGCTGCCGATAAGCGCGCCATCGACCTGAAACTCGTTGCTGGCGCTCTGGCTGCCGTTGACCGTAGTGTTGAGCATGCGCGGTGAGCCGCTGTAGGAGACCCCGCGGCCCGTTACGCCCGGAGCGAGGATCATGAAGTACCCAGGGTTCCGTTGTTCGCCGACTCCGACAATTGGCAACTCCAGGACATCCCGGCTCGATACGATCGTCCCCCGGTCAGAGGTATCACGTTGCACGGGGGCCGCTGCGCCCGTAACCTCAACGGTTTGGGTGACGGCGCCCACCTGCATATGAATGTCCACCGAGACGGTCTGCCCGACTTCCAGAAGCACCTGAGGTGCGATGAACTTCTTGAAGCCGGTCTGCTCGGCGGTCACTTCATAGGTGCCCACCTGCAATAGCGGGATCGTGAAGTTACCGGACGAACTGCTTGTGGTTTTGGTGCTCAGGCCGGTTGCCGAGTTAGTGGCCGTTAGGGTTGCGCCCGCGATCACGGCTCCCGAAGGGTCCGTCACGGTTCCCGTAATCGTCGCGCGATTGCTCTGCGCCCAAATCGTGCTCGCGCAGAACAAAAAAGACAAGCCTAATACCAGCAGGGTACGGCAAGTCAAACGAGGCATGCGTTTCTCCTTCGTGTTCTGGACTGCATACCCTTAGACCTCGACGCTTGTGCAAGTGGAATCGCTCGGGCTACCTATCCGAGCGGCAGTAAGACATGGATTGCGCGGTCTTCAATCTCTGTTCTCTCAGCCAATAGTACAAATAAATGACCCCACTACCTAGAATCTGATGCGCACTCTACCATTCAGAAAATCCCCTGTCAAGCGCTTTTTTTTCGAATTCTAGAGGGCGGGATGAAAAGATTTTTCGCAAGGCGGCAGGTACAACCAAATGTCACACGGGCTCTTGCGGATCCTCTTTAGTCGATAGGCTAATAACTGAAAAAGTCATTATCGCTGAGTGACTACCCGGAGAATCCACCCTTCGGCAAGCGGGAAGGCCCTCCGCGAACGCCGTGCCAGGAGACGTAGCGTTGCGTCGTGATTCCTCGTGTCGGCTGCTGCACCCGCCTTTTTCCGCTAGCTCCACAGCCGGTCCCAGGAGCGTTCCTTGTTCCACTCCTCCGTGGGTTGGAAAAACCCCGTGCCCGGCATCAGATGTTCTTTCACCACGTCGTCGTTCAGCGTCACGCCGAGGCCCGCCGCCTCGGGGACTTTGATATAACCGCGGTTCACGATCGGCTTCTCCACTCCTGAAACCAAGTCGTCCCACCACGGGACGTCGAGCGAGTGGTTTTCGAGCGCCAGGAAATTCTGCGTGGCGGCAGCGCAGTGCACGCTCGCCAGGCACGCCACGGGCGAGCCCGCGAAGTGCATGGCCATGGGTACGCCCAACTCCTCCGCCATATCACCGATCTTCTTGGTCTCGAGAATCCCCCCGGAAGTCGCCAGGTCGGGATGAATCTTGCGGATGGCGTGCGTGCTGCACAGTTTGTGGAAATCTTCCTTCAGGTAAATATCTTCCCCGGTCAAGGTCGGGACGGGGATTGAATCTGTGATCTGCCGCCAGAGGTCCGTGTACTGCCATGGGATCATGTCCTCGAGCCACTCCAGATTGAATCGCTCGAAGGCGCGGCCCAGGCGAATGCAGGTATTCACCCCGATGTGGCCGAAGTGGTCCGCCGAAAGCGGGATCTCCATGCCGACCACCTCCCTCACCTGCGCTACATAATCCGCCATCAAGCCGATCGCCTTGTCGGTAAGTTCGATCCCTGTGAACATATGAGGCGTGAATTCCTGTTCGTAGGCGCTCATCCCGGAAGGCTGAGTAACCGTTCCCGGCGTGTTCTCCACGAGGTCGTACCCCAGGTCCATTTTCAGCCAGGTCAGGCCGCGCTCCATGCGCTCCTTCAGCCGCTGGCCATAGACCTTGGGATCGTGCGATTCGGTCGTATCGGCGTAGATGCGGATCTTGTCCCGGAACCGCCCGCCCAGCATCTGGAAGACGGGTACGTTATACGCCTTGCCCGCCAGGTCCCACAGCGCCATCTCCACGCCGCATACGCCGCCCGCCTGGCGCGAGTGCCCTCCGAATTGCTTGATCTTGCGGAACAACCGGTCGACGTTGCAGGGATTCTCACCCAGCAAGCGGCTCTTCAGGATCAGCGCGTAGGTCGGGCTGGCGCCGTCGCGCACTTCCCCCAGGCCGTGGATGCCCTGATTCGTGTCGATACGAATAATCGGGCAATTCATGGGCGCCTTGGTGATGTGCGCGATGCGCAGGTCGGTGATCTTCAGTTCGGAGGGGCGAGAGTTGGTATTGACCCCCTTCGGATGAGCCTCCAACGGTTCACTGCCCATCAGTGCACCTCCCAATGCCGCGGCCGAGGACTTCAGAATATTCCGGCGGCCGACTACATGGTGACGATTCTCCTCCATGCTTTGCCTCCCTGCAATTTTATTGCGCACCGCTTCTCCGCCCAAATTCCAGGCGGCTCTCGTGCGTCCTCCCGAAACCTGGATGAAGTGGTGGAAGCCGGCGCGCTGTTTACTGTTCCTTCATGCGCAGCTTGGAGCCCTTTTGAGCCACGTACACGTTGAACTCTTCAATCATTTCCTTGGTCCACTTGCCGTCGATCTGGCCGGGAGCATACTTTCCTTCACGGAGCATCTTGTGGCCCCACTCGTCCACGAGATGCGTCATCTCCGCGGAATCGGCGACCTTCTCACAGAGCTGTGGCGGGATAAACGTGACACCCTCGGCGTCACTCACGACGATGTCGCCCGGCATCACGGTCGCGCGGCCGATGCGGATGGGCACATTGATTCCCATGAGCATGACGCCCGCGAGCGCGGAGGGATCGAAATCGCGGACGAAGATTTGCAGCCCTTTGATCTCTGAAAGCCCCGTCGCATCGCGCACCGATCCGTCGACAATCAGCCCGTTGTGAGACTTCGCGTAGATCGCGGTGCCCAGGTTGTCACCGGCAAACGTGCCATCCTGGATTTTGCCGAACAGGTCCACCACCAGAACGTCGCCCGGCTGAAGCGTCTCGATCACCCACGAATTTTCGCCTGCCGCAGTGTGCCCTTCCTGTTTCCCCTTTTCCTTAATCACCGCGTTCACGTCCGGGCGCAGCGGCATGAAGACCGCCGTCACCACGCGCCCCACCATCCTCTGGCTGCCGGTGTTGAGCGTTTTCCAGCCGCCCGCGAACTGGTAATCATAGCCTAGTCCCTTGAGCTCGCCCCATGCCTCCTCCGCATCCACCGTTTTCAGCCGCTCGAGCAGCTCATCAGGAACCTTGGGGCGCCCGTCCGGGAAGCGGTCCCCCTTCCATTCCCGGGTGAACTCGATGCGTTGTTCCTTCGAAAACATGCCCAATTGGGCGAACGCTTGGGCGCAGAAACACAGGATCAGGGCAGCATAGAGCGCCAGCCGATAGACATTTCTCATGCTCACCTCTCCTTTCCCGACGAGTCAGTGGACGATGCCACGCAGATTTCCCGCGGGCCAAAATTCTAGAACGAAATGGGCTTCCCGTGAAAATATTTTTCACAAAGAGCGTCGCGTTCGGTGCGATGGGCCGAACCCTGCATCAGGCGCCCGGCTTCTTCCGGTCGCGCATTCCATCACATCGCCGGCCCGCGTTTACAAACTCGTCGCGCGCGTAACCGCCG
>JAIQGA010000144.1 GCA_020072925.1 Terriglobia bacterium
AACCGAAGTCGGCCCTACAGGAGCCTCTGCAGGCATTCGACCGCCTCCTCGGGGCTCGTCACCAGGGTGACGATTTCCATCGCGGCCACTTGCCGCCGTGGCTCGTAAGAATTGAGCAGGGCTTCCTGCTTCAGACAATCGATGACCGGCTGCCAGTAGGGAGCCATCACGAGGAGGGGTTTCCGTCCGCCCACCGTGGGTGAAAGGCTCGACTTGTTCATCATCTCCCAGACGAGGGCCAGCTCCGCCAACGTGCCGGTGCCGCCCGGCAAGACGATGTAGGCATCGCCGCGCTCGATAAGCGTCATGAGGCGTTCGGGAAAAGATGACGTTCGGACCTCTTCACCGATCCAAGGATTGGACTTGGCGGGCCAGATCGAGCAAGTGACGCCAATGGTGTGTCCGCCGGCCTCACGCGCGCCTCGCGCCGTGGCCTCCATCAGTCCGGAATAGCCGCCGTTGCAAACAGCAAAGCCTGCCTTGGCCAGAAGGTCGCCCAAGTGCGCCGCATCTCTGTAAGCCTCGCTGCCGTCGCGGGGAAGCGAACTGCCGAAAACGGTGACTGTTTTCACAGGATGACGATCAACCTTTCGGCGCCCTCACTGACCGCTGCAAGCGACTTCCACGCATGCCAGGTCTAACGACAATATGTCCTCACGCAGCGCCCAGGAACAGTCCACGAAGACCCTAAACCAATCCACAACTTGTTGCATTCCGGGGTCCGCAGTAACCATTTTGCAGATAACCGGATGGGAGACCTTGGCATCCAATTCAGCGGACTTCGACGCGCAAGCTCTGGCGAGCGTGCCTGGCGACGGTCTCGTCCGCCGGGCTGTACATCGGTCGTCGAAAGGAACCTATGCGACCCCTCCGGATTTTCTTGCTGGCTACTTCAATACTTGCACCGCTCTCCGCTGTGGCCCAGGATGATCCTCCGCGATTCGAGATCTTTGCCGAGGGCGGCGGTTCCTTCTTGAATCAGGGCTCGGGCATATTACCGGGCCCGACAGGCGCGCCCTGCACTCCCACGCAATTCTGCCCGGGTTCTCCGGCGACAGGTTCTTATACCAAAAGCGGACGGCTCTTCTTCGGAGGGCGCGTGCGCTTTACCCGTCGTAACGCCATTGAGGCCAGCTACTCGTACAGCCCCAACCGCTTCACGGCCCAGCAAGGAACGGTATCGAGCGGAACCATCTACAATCGAGTTGACCTTATTTCGTTCAACTACGTCCGCTACCTGTGGACGAGAACCCCACTACAGCCTTTTGCCACCGCCGGACTGGGGATCAGCCGCTTTAGCGGACCACGGTTTGCATATGTTCTCCTGGTGTTTCCCCCGCCAGTTTCTTCTTACATAAATAACAGCAATCAGCTCGCCTTCAATTACGGTGGCGGAGCGGACATCGTCCTTCGGCGTCACTTCGCGTTGCGCTTTGAGCTGCGCGACTACGTAACCGGCCAGCCGTCGTTCTTCACCGGCGCCAGCCACGACCTCGCTCTCACCGCCGGCATCGTATTCCGGTTCAAATAGCGCGCGGCGATGGGGACATCGCCGCTACAGGCGCTTTCGCCGCGCGTACCAATCGTAGAGCGCCAGGGCGATGTGATCGACCACGGTGGCGCCCTCGCGGCTGCGCAGCGTGTAGCTGTTACCCATAATCGAAAATGCCAGGCGCTTGCCGGAGGGCAATTCCATGTAACCGGAAAGAGTGTTCACGTGCTCGACCGAACCGGTCTTAGCATTGATGCGACCTTCCACGCGGCTGCCGCGGAAGCGCTCCGCCAGTGTTCCATCGAGCCCCGCCACGGGCAGCGCATCAAAGAACACCGCGAAGCGCGGCGAGCGCGCCATAAACAGAAGCAGCCTCAGCAGGGCGTCGGGCGCAACGAGATCTTCGCGCGAAAGCCCTGAGCCATCGGCAAAATAGGTTGACCCCGGCGAGGCGCCTGCCGTCTCCGCGAACCGGTTCAAAATCTCCAATCCTACCGTGAGGCTGCCGTAATGCTGGGTTTCGTGAGCCAGGGTGCGCAGGAGCATGTCGGCATGCAGGTTCTGGCTCACCTTGAGCGTGAGCTTGATATCCTCACGCAGCGGCAGAGAATCGTGCTGCGCCAGAACCACGCCGTGCGGCGCGGGCGGAAAAAGGCCGGGCGACATGGCCGCCTCAGGGCGCGTCACTTCCGCGACGGACACCGAGCCACGCACCGTAATGCCGCGCGCCTCGAGCGCCTTGCGGAAAATCTCGCCGGCGAGTTGCGGCGGGTGTTCGATGGCCACCGTATCGCTGTCCTCGACGGCGTCGGCGGGGATTTGTCCCCAAGCATCCAGTTCCATCGAGCCGGGTGCGCGCTCGATGAAGATCTGTTTCTCCGTGCCGGCTGCAGACGTCAGCACGCGGTTATTCAGTTCGTAATAATCGGCTACTGGGTCGAGCCAGACCTGCGCCGGGTCGCCGGCTTTCGCGCCCGGGCGGAAATGCAGTTCGAGGGCGTTGTCGTTGAACGCCAGCGCCGTCACCGGCGCACCGTAGCCCCACTGCATGTCATCGATCGCCCAGTTGTGACTGTACGGCTCGTAGAGGTAATACGTGTCGTCGGCAACCAACTTCCCTATCACTTCGCGAACGCCGCGCGCCCTCACCAGCTCGGCAAGTTCCTGAAAGACTCGATCCGCGGGCGGCTGGCTGCCAGCTGTCGCGGTGAGGCCCTTTTGGGGCTGTTGGTATCGATACGGCAGGACGCGGCTGCCCAGGTTGGGGTCGCCACGGCCAACCAGATACAAGTCCTGGACGCGGCCCTGGGGGTCGGGCGGCGTTTCGCTCTCGACCGTGGTGCGAAAAACAAAATCCGGGCCCAGAGTCTGGAGCGCGGCGGCGGTGGTAAACAATTTCAGGTTGGAAGCGGGGAGAAAGAGATGATCGGTGTTGCGGCGGTAAAGGATCTTGCCCTTGGGCAGTTCCGCCACCTCGATGCCCCAAAAGCCGTGCTCGGCCCCGCTGGCGCGCAGGATGGCGTCAATGCGCCAGTCCAGCGAACCGCGGCGATGGCCGTGCTGCCGCGCCGATACCGGCGCTGGAAGCAGCGCGATAATCGTCAGGATCGGGACGACTCCGCGGAACCACGCCGTCGTGTGGCGGCGAGAAGCGCGGCGCATAAGGGTCAGCATGCCAGCCGCCGCGCGACCTCTTTCGCGAAGTAGGTCAGGATCATGTCCGCGCCGGCGCGCCGGATGGCGGTAAGGGTTTCGAGGATGGTGCGCTCGCGATCGATCCAACCCGCTCGCGCGGCGGCTTCGATGAGGGAGAATTCCCCGCTCACCTGATAAGCGGCGAGGGGCACATCGAATTCGCGTCGCGCCAGGGCGAGGATGTCGAGGTAGGGCAGCGCGGGCTTCACCATGATGATGTCCGCGCCCTCTTCGATGTCGAGCGCAATCTCGCGCAGCGCTTCGCGCTGGTTGGCGGGATCCATCTGATAAGACTTGCGGTCGCCGAACTTGGGCGCCGAGTCCGCGGCCTCGCGGAACGGCCCGTAGAACGCCGAGGCGTATTTCGCCGAGTACGCAAGGATGGGCGTCTGGGTGAAACCGTGGGCGTCGAGTTCGCGGCGAATGGCGCCCACGCGGCCATCCATCATGTCGGACGGAGCCACGATGTCAGCCCCGGCTTCGACCTGCGTGAGCGCCGTCTTGGCCAGCAGCGGCAGCGTCGAGTCGTTGTCGATTTCGCCGCCCTTGATCAGGCCGCAGTGGCCGTGGCTGGTGTACTCATCCAGGCAAACGTCGCAGATGACCAGCAGGTCCGGGAGCGCCTTTTTCAAGGCTCGGACGGCGCGCTGCACGATGCCGTCCGGCGCGTACGCTCCGGAGCCGACCTCGTCCTTGCTCTCAGGGATTCCGAAAAGAATCACCGCGGGAACGCCCACGTCGCTCGCCGCCTTGCACTCTTCCACCAGCAGGTCCACCGACCAGCGGTAGTTGCCGGGCATAGACTTGATCTCGTTTTTCACTTTCGTGCCCGGACACACGAAGAGCGGATACACGAGTGAACTCGCGCTCAGGCGCGTTTCGCGCACCATGCCGCGCAGGACTTCCGTGCGGCGAAGCCGTCGTGGTCGATGGGTGGGGAATGCCATAACTTTATCCTTCTGCAGTCAGCGGTCAGCCGTCAGTTCTGGGCGTTTAGCGTCTTAATGAAACTCGTGAGCATCCGTTTTACTTCCGTACCATCTCCCGAGAGTCGGTCGTACTCGACAGAATTCAGGAGGCGCAGGTCATGCGCGAGCAACAGTTGGTACCCGAGTTCGCTCGCCGAACCCATAGCAATTCCGAGATAGCGGCCCAGTTCACTCCCGCCAATTCGACCGCACCCCTCGGCGATGTTTGCCGGGATGGACTCGCAAGACCGGCGGATCTGGCTGGTGAGCCCATACTTTTCTTCGCTCGGAAAAGCCACCGTAGCCTTGTAAATGTCCAGGGTGAGTTGGTGGGCCTTTTTCCAGACGCGAAGATCGCGGAACGCTCGCATATCCCTCCTACTTCCGAATTCGGACTTGAAAACTGCGCCGAAGACCTTTGGCTTTTGACCTCCCGCCCGCAGCGGTGAGCTAGAGCCCTACGAGGGTTTGCTGATGGCTGAAAGCTGACGGCTGACTGCCTACCGCATTAGTACAATCTTTCGCGCGGCTTCAAGTTGCCAAACGACCCGATATTGGCCAGGGAGAGCGCGACGCGAAACTGGTTTTCCTGGCGCAGCGGGCCGAAAGAGAAACGCCGGTACTCGAAGTCGAGCCCAAAGCATCCAAAATTATAGCTGAGCTGGCTGACCACCTGGTGGGCAATCTTCTGGGCAAAGTTGTAGTCCACGCCGAAGGCGCCGCTGAAGCCTTTGCGGTTCACGTCGCCGTAGGTCGCCACGGTGCGCAGGAGGTGGAACGAGGGAAGTTGCTGGAGGCTGCCGGGCGGGACCACGGGCGTGTTGAACACCGCGGTGCGATTGATGAAGAAATCCGTGAACGCCAGGCCCACCGGCCCTTTGTGCACGTGCGAAGTGATGCCGGCGTTGAGCACACCTCCGTAAGGCGAGAAATCCGTCCGCAGCTCCGTGTCGTAATTCGAAAAGGGCGAGAGCTTCAGCACCGAAACGATCGGAGAAAGGTTGCGCCCCTGCGCAAAAGCGAAGCCTGTCAGGTCAATAGTGGGATCGAAGACAAAGCGTTGCCCCTGCACCAACTGCCCGCCGAACGTGGGATCGAAGTAGTATTTCTGTGATAGCCGCAGGGAGAGGAGCGTCTGGGCCTGCGGTGTGTTGCCCGAGTCATCGGGAGCGTCCTTCCGCCAAAGCAGCGTGTTGGTCAGAGAGTATTCCAGCTCGTTCGTCTCCGCCAGGATATCGGTTTCATCGTAGAGCACAACATCCATAAGGTTGTCCGCATTGCGGGCGCGCACCAGGCGGTACGTGATGTCCGGCTCGATGACATGCTTGATGCGCCGGCCCCAAAGCTTTCGCTCGAAGACTTTTTCAAAGGAGGGTGGGCGCACGTCGAGGGAGAACTCGCCCATCACGCGCGTCAGCGGGCTGTGATCGGGCGCCAGGCTGGTGCCGTAGTAGGTGGTGCGCAGGCCCACCGTGGGCGTGATGTGAAATCCCCAAAACTCTCTGGCACGCGCCGTGAGCTGGGGGTGAAAGTCGAAGCGGTCGGAAAAATCCGGGAGCCGGAGTCCCGAGACGCTGCGTCCCAGGCCCCCGGCGGAGGCATCGAAGGAAAAATAGAACGGCGAGTTGCGCACCTGCTTGTCCTGGCCGGAGACGTCGAACGTCGGCGCCCTAACAATCACCACGGAGTTCTCGTTTCCAGGCACGGCGGAAAAAAAGTTCTGGTAGCGCGAGGTGGTGAAATTCAGGCTGTAAGCGTCAAAGCTCTTGGTGAGGAAGCCGGTCTGATGGGTTTCGGAGGTGACGGCCTGCGTGAAGTTATCGGTGTACGTCAGGCGAAACGCCAGCGAGGTGATGTAGTCCACATCGATCACGCCCCGAAAGCCTTCCCAAAGGTCCTTGGCCTGGCCGACGGCGCGGACGCTCTGGCCGGGCGCTCTCTCCTGCCGCAGCGGTCCTCCTCCGCGGTCGTGCACGCCAAACCAGTCCACGGTCAAGTCACTGTCGTCGCTGGGGCGGGCGCGAAACTCCGCCCGGCCTGCCGGGCCGCGGATGCTGTAGTTTTCCACGCCCAGCAGCAGGTCGGTGCTGGGATTGATTGCCCAGAAAAAGCCCGCGCCGACGATGAACCCCTTCTGCGTGGAGTTGCCGATGTGAGGCAGGAGTAGACCGGTCTGCCGCGGGCGTCGCGCGATCGAGTTGAGCAAGTAGGGGCAATAGAAAAGCGGGATCCCCAGCAGACGGAAGATGGCGTCGCGCGTCACGAGCTTGTCGTCAATCTGCACGCGGGCGCGGCGCGCGGAGACGGACCACCCTTTCTTCTCGCATTCGCAAGTGGTCATCCGGCCGCCCTCGACCGTGTACGTATCCTCATCGAGTCGATCGACGCGGGCCGCCCGAATGTATAGGGGGTTCTCCGTGGTGAGCATGCGCGGGCGGGTCCGAATCTTGGGATGGAGGTAGCCCTGGCCGTTTGCGAACCAGCCCTTTTTGGTAGTCACGTTGTAGTGAACTTCATCCGCGGCCAGATGGCTTTGCGGGTCGGTGAAAACCACATGCCCGCGCCCCACCACATCGCCGGTGGATTGATTGTAGGTGGCCTCGTCGGCGGTCAGGCGCGCCGTCTTGTATGTAATCTCGACGTGGCCCCGCAGAAGGTAACGGTCTTTGTCCTTCTGCTGCGAATCGGCGCGGACCGTCACGGTGCGTTGGTCATCCTGGCTCGCCGCGGGCGCGGGGCGCGACTTCTGCGCCATGACCAGGTTAGCCCCACCCAGCCCGAGCCACAGCCCGAACGCAGCGGGAAGAAAGGCAGGGCCGAGGGAAAAGCCTTTGGAGGCGGTGTCCATGCGCGCGACAGATGGCCATTTTAGTCGAAAGCGCTTTTTTCGACAGGACGAATTTGCTAAGATGCCACGACAGGCAGGGAACGCTGCCTGGAGGGTTGCAGGCTCCAAGTGAAGTGTCCGAAGTGCGGATTTGTTAGCTATCCCGGGCTCGCTCAGTGTGGGAAGTGCGGCCACACATTCCAGGCCACTTCCTCTCCGGAATCATCCTCGTCTGTTTTGAGCCTATTTCCCGAATCGCGTGCGCCCGTGTCCGAGCCCGCGGGGGAGGAAACGCTTCCCCCGCTACCGCGCTCCGAGCCGCCCGATTTCCTGCGTTCAAAGCCCCAGCCTGACGATGCTCTTTCCCGCACTTCACCTGGCGCGTCGGAAGCCGCATCCGCTCCGCCTGCGCAGGAGCAACGCTGGAGGGAAGAGCTATCCGAGCGAGTTGAAAACTATCGCCGCCGTCGCGCGCAAGCGCATGCAGAATCTGAAGCCGAAGGGACTCTCGACTTCGACGCTGACGCGAACGGGCAGAACGGAACGGAGGAGCGCGTGCTGGAATTCCCCCAGGAGGGCACGAGCCTCGATATGGAGTTGGGGCACACAACGAAACCGGAAGGGAAAAAACCAAACCTCGAGGGTTTGCCCCTGGAAAAGCAGGACCGGGCGCCGTCTTCGCGCGCGTCGGTGGGAGAAGTTTCATTGGAGTCGGCGGCGCCGGAGAGCAGGCCCGTGGAGATCGTCATCGGGCCCCCGCAGGGCGCAGTCTCGCCCGCCTTCGCGGCCGATACAGAGGTGGTGGCGGTGGCGCCTTTGGGGCGGCGCCTCTTGGCGGGACTGGCGGACGCGGGCGTCTTGTTGCTCGGTGCCATTTTGTTTTCGTTGATTTTCTGGCGCGCCGGCGGCCAACTCTCCTCTCAGCCGCTCAACCTCGCCGTGCTCGCCTTTATCGCGGTATTCTTTGTCTTTGTCTATTTCGCGCTCTCTGTCACCTTCGCCGCGTCCTCCCCCGGATTGCTTTGGATGGGAATCGAGGTCCGTAACCTGGACGGTTTGCCGCCCACGCCACGCGAGGCCCTCTGGCGGGCTTTCGGTTACCTGGTCTCGACCGCCGCCCTCATGCTTGGGTTCGTCTGGGCGCTTGTGGACAGCGAGAGCCTTACCTGGCACGATCGGATGTCAGGAACGTATCTGGTGTCCGTCGAGGATGGAATGGAACCGGAGAATAAGACTCCAAGAGGTGATGTCGAGAGTTGAGGGTTGAGAGCTGAGGAACCAGTCCCCAGTTTGCTTTCGACCTTCGACATTCGACTGTATTTGCATGTCCCAACGCGGTTTTCTCAACCAAAAACTCGGCAAGCGAATGAGCCGCAAATATGCGCTGCTGAAGTCGCAACTCTCCAGTCGCCAGGCTTCTCTGCAGCAACGCCTTCTCGAGGAGCGGCCGGGCAAGAAGGGCGCCTCGCGCGAGTCCAAGCCCCAGCCACGGTAGGCGCCGCTTTTCGGAGATTCGCTACCGTCCTTTCTTCCCTGTCGGCATGCTGCTGGTGACGGCAGTCGTTCCGGGGCCAACGGAAAATCAGATCCACTTGAGGCGGCGGTGACCGGACGTCATTGCCATCCAACCCCTCGCCGCGCGGCGCATCGAACCCAGTATGCGCCACGCCCTCAGGGGACGATTTTTTCTTTGACTCCTCCGAAGGTTTGATGGTCAAATTGAAAGACTGGCCCTTACGCGTGCTCCCAGCCGGGAGCCGGGGCGGCTACTGGGAGAAGGGAAATGAAACCAAGACTGCTCGGAGCGTTCTTGGCAGGCTCGTTCGTGTTGAGTCTTGCCCCGGCGCTCCTAGCCCAACAGGAAACGGCCCAATCGGGGCAGGATGAACTTACCATCCCGGAAGGCACGGAATTCAAGCTGCAACTCCACACCAGTGTCAGCTCCAAGACCTCCAAGGCCGGCGACCGCGTGATTACGACGCTGATTGACCCGGTGGCGGTGGAAGATCAAGACGTTCTGCCCAAGGGCGTGCGCGTGGATGGCCACATCGGTGAGGTGAAAGGCGCGCGGCGTCGCGGAAAGGGCGGATTCCTGACCATCGTTTTTGACACCGTCGAAATGCCCAGCGGCCAGAAAGTTGCCATCCTCGGATCCCTGACGGAGGTCTTCTCAAGTGAAGGCGGGGGCGATCCCAACGTCGGGGTGGAAGGCGAGCTCAAAGGTCACGGAGCCTCGCGCAAGGAACAGGCCGCCATTATTGTCGGGGCCACCGCCGCGGGTGCGGCAGGAGGTATCGGCCCAGGCATCGCGGCCGCCTCGGGAGGCATTCTGGCTGCGGTCCTGTTGCCCAAGGGCAAGCAGGCGGTGCTCGAGGCCGGTTCGCTCATCGGCATGCGCTTGGACCGCGACGTCACGGTGTCGGTTCCCTCCGGCGGGAAGTAGCTCGCTTCCTACAATCAAACGGATTGAGGATCATGTACCGGCGATTTTACATCGCCACAATCCCGGCGAACTCGATCTCACCTTGGCGACGTAAAGTCGCCGCTACTTTCACAGGGAAGTGAGACCCCCTTGCTACTCACGACCCGGGGCGGCGTGGGGGTGAAAGGCGCGCCACTTCGGGGAGGCGCACGAGTTGCGACGCCGGCACGAGTTGGATGTCATCCCGCTCCAACTGCGGCAGGAAACGCGCCAGCGCCTCCAGCGTGGTGGGGTGGGGATGGCCGATGGCCAGCGCCGCGCCGTGCTCTACGACCAGCCGCCGAAATTCCTTAAGCTGCCCTAGCGTGTAGCTCACCGTCTCCGTATCATCGAGAAACACCGAGCGATAGAACGTCGGCAGGCCCTGCCGGCGCGCCGCGTCGAGCGCGACGCTTTCCGTCGTGGTGCGGCTGTCCACGAAATACAGATTTCGCTCCGCGAGGGCGCGCATCACTTCGCCCATCAGCGGCGCGCTGGCGGTGGCGCGCGAACCCATGTGGTTATTCACGCCAGCCACGTGCGGGACGCTGCGCAAGTCTCCCTCGATGATCTGGCGGACGGCCTCAGCGCCCATACCTACGCGGATCTCGCCATCGCCCGGCGCCGGGTGCGAGCCGGGGTCAGCCTCCATAGGTAGATGCAGCATCACTTCACGTCCCGTGTGCGCCGCCTCTACCGCAATTTCCGTGGAGTAACGCAAGTGAGGCAACACGGAAAATGTCACGGGGTAAGGCAACGCCAGCAGGCGATGTTCCGCCGCAAGATCCTGTCCCATATCGTCAATCACGATGGTCGCATGGAGCAGGCGTGGGACCTCCCGCACGCGCCAAAGGCAGACGGTTTCCCGGCCCGACTCCAAGCGAATGTCCACCGCGCGCCGCCCCGATGGGCCGCGGCTCTGCTCGATTTGATCGTGTAGGCCGTCTTTCGCCGCCTGGCGCTGGAGGGCGGAGATAACTGCCGGATAAGTCTCCGCAGCGGCTACGGCTTCGATGGGTTCGTCAGCCTTTTCGGAAGGGAATTCGGCGTGGCTCGGCCACTTGATCCAGACCTGTGATTCTCCGGCGCTGACGATCGCGCTGCGGGAATGGCGAGCCAGTTCGCGCCGCCGGACTTCGCTCATACGATGCGTTGGGGTGGGGGTGTGGCGCGAGGGCCGCGGCGACCGCCGCCAAAACCAAAGCAAGGCAGCGACTACCGCCACGAGGAGGACGGCGGGGATGAAGACGAAGACAAGGAGGTTGAAGCGGCCGGAACGTCGCCGTCCGGCCGTTCGCAATTTTTGTCGTTGGGGTTTCGGGTTCCTTCTCGAGCGTGCCACCGCTCAGGCAGCCTTCGCAGGCATGGCTTGTTTCAGGATTTCGATTGCTTTCTGAAGCTGCAGGTCGTCCTTACCGCCGAAGTGCTCGGGCAGGGCCTGGTCCTCATCATCGTCCACGCTGGCAGTGTCGTTCGTGGGCGCTTGCACTACGCTGGGCTGGATTCCCTCGGTGATGGGCTTGCCGTCAGGGGTGTAATACTTCGCCACCGAGAGCAGTAGCGCTGAACCATCTCCAACGGGAATGGTCTTTTGAAAGACGCCCACGCCGAAGCTGTGCGTGCCGACCACCTGCCCACGCTTGTTGCCGAGCACCCCCGCGGCCACAATCTCCGCCGGGCCGGCGGTGGATTGATTGATCAGAACCGCGAGGGGCAACCCACAGACCTTCCCCTCGGCATGCGCGTCAAGATCCCGGCGGGGGAAGCGCTGGCCCTGCAAGTAGGTGATCACGCCCTTGTCGATAAAGAGGCTGGCCGTGTCCACGGCCTCCTGGACATCGCCGCCCGCGCAGTTGCGCAGGTCGAGAACGATTTTCGTGGCGCCCTTCGACTCCAGTTCGTGGAGTTTGTTGGCGATTTCGGCTGCCTTGCCCTTATTGAACGTGACCACGCGCAGGTAACCCGTGCCGTCTTCCATCATCTTCGCAGTCACCGGTGGATAGTCGATAGCCTGCCGCGTCAACTTAAGGGTGGTGGGTTCGCCGCGCGCCTCGTGCACGATGGTTACGGCCACCGTGGTGCCGGGCTGCCCGGCCAGCATGCGCTGAAGCTGCACGACGGAGAATTCGCGCGCCCCTTTGTCCTCAACGCGATCAATCAGGTCACCGGGTTTGATTCCCGCTTTCTCGGCGGCGCTTCCGGGAAGCACTGATACCACCGTGGCGAAGCCCATACGCTTGGAAACATACAACCCCACATCCCCCGGGCCCGGGTCCGGGTGCTCGAGGTAATCCTTGTACTGCTCCGGCGCAAGGTAGGTGCTGTAGGGGTCCAGCGCCTCCAGGAGCCCGCGAATCGCCCCGTCGGTGACTTTCTTCAAATTAGGTTCGGTGACGTAATCCTGCTTGATGCGGCTGAGAACTTCACTGTACACCCCGAGATCGCGATAGGTCTTCTCGGAGGTAGTTTCGTTCTTGCCTAGCAGGCCTCCCACGACCACGTAGAAAACCAGCAGGCATGAAACGCTGATCAAAATGCTGCGAATGCGATTGCTCATCCTCGAACAAACTCCTTTATCGGCGGGCGCGCGGCCCTGATTCAAACCAGTATAACACGGTCTCCCATTTGGATGCATGGTCCTTCGCCCGTGGCCATGCCGAGCGAAGATTTTTCATGGCCGGTCCCCGAGATTCTGGGGAAAACGGGCGCCCCTCTATTACCTCCTTTTCACCTGGACACCCCCAATGCCTAGTTTGGTCCCTGTTCTTGGGACCGCCACCCTGCCCCATGTGACCCTCTAGACGCAGTTACAGGTCGTCTGGCTTTAGTCCGGTGTGCTTGGCGATTCGGGCAAGCATCCTGGGCCCAATTTCCTCGGAGTCATGGAAGGCCCAGGTGAATTCACCCTTGGTGGGAGGGGTAAGTTGGAGGTGAGAGGAGCCTTTTCGCGCCTTGACAGACCACCCGATTTTGAGGAGAGCACCCAGGACTCTGCGGGCTTTTGTACCAGGCCAGTGGCTCAAGGGCAGCAAGCAATGGAGATATCGAGTGGGTTGTCCTTCTTCTCTTTCTCGATCTGGTCGGCAAGCACTCGCAGAGCCAATGCCTTAACCTTGGCGACGGCTTCCTGCTTGCTTTTGCCGTAAGCAAGGACTCCGGGCAGGGCGGCGATTTCAGCAATCCAGCGGCCGTCCTCTTCACGGTCCGTTTCGATTTGAAACTTCAACCCCGTCTCTCCCATCGTGTTCTCTGATGCCATCGTAGAGCAAGGCAGATTGCGGGTCAATGTCGAAATGTGAGGATGCCGGTGAGTGACGTGCCACTCCCTCTCTGGCGACGGAAATGTTTGGGAGTTCGCATGACAATTGTTTTTCTCCCCCGCAGGGAGTGAGCGCGGCAAGAGAACTGGGGGCCGCCAACCCCGTGGGAAATTGCTCGCGGGCGCGTTTTGGGCCTTCACCGGGAGCGCCCGCGCAGTGAGGAAAGACGCGGCTAAAACTTCCCCAGAGTCGGGGCAGAGCCGGGCAGGGTATAGCGCAGGTTGAGGAACACCATGTTCAGCGTGGCGTCTTTGGGCTGCCCGGTGGCGATGGCCCAGGGATTCCGCGTAAGATACGAATACTGGCCCATGAAGTTGACTGCGCCCCACTTGGCATCCTTCCAGATGGTCTGGTTGAAACCGAAGGTGCCTTCCTGGATGGCGCGATTCTGGCCAGCCGATGCGCCGCTGTAACCGTAACCCACGGGCTTGCCATTCGTGTCGATAGCCACGTTTCGCCCCACGTAGAGGCCGCCGTAGTAACCGTAGATCAGCGAACCCTTGTGCGTGAACTCGAAGCCCGAGACCGTGGAACTGGCGTGGATGAGGGAAGGGCTGCCATCGGCTTTCACGATGAGATCCGGGGCTTGCCCGAAAATGTAGCGGCCGCCACCATCGCTCCAGTAATTGTTGGTCAGGATGCGCAGGCCCTTAAACAGTTCAAAGTTCAGGTTCACAAAGCCGCCGCCCCCTGCGGTCGTGTAAGTGTTCCCGCTGGTGGGATTCCAAAGCTTGAAATTGCGCTCGACTCCGCCAAGCTCGAAGTGAAATTTCTTGGAGGGATCGAGAGCCAGCTTGGCAATGAAGTCGGGGGCCACGTTCGGGACGGCCAGAGTATTCGAGCCGACGTTCAACTCGCTCGCATAGGCCGTGGCGAGAGCGGTCGGGAAGGTGATGAGTCCTCCGCCTGCCGAACCTCCAACGTATTGCTCCGGACTGTCAATCGCAAAGGCCAGAGCCGCTTTAGACGAGGGGTGGTAGACAAAACGGAATTCCGGAATACGCCCCCAGAACAGGCCAAGCTGATAATTCACGTCGATGTTCTGCGTGAAGAAGATATCGCCAGGCAAAGGTGATATGCCCGACCGGCCGGGAGTGATCAAGCTCCAGGTTTGGCCACCCAGGACTTCCCACGTCCCCCTTCGCACGTCCAGCCAATACAGCCGCGAGCGCAGCGTGTTGCTGTTGCTCGACACCGCGACGTTGCCGGGGTTGT
The DNA here is from genome assembly GCA_020072925.1 of Terriglobia bacterium. Lineage (GTDB taxonomy): Bacteria > Acidobacteriota > Terriglobia > UBA7540 > UBA7540 > JAIQGA01. The sequence goes on from JAIQGA010000144.1 coordinate 13,979, forward strand.
TGCCCAGGAAGTCTGATTCCATGTAGCCGATGACGTGCGCGCCCTTCACCAGCGCATCCACGCGGAATCCAACGCGCGAGTTCTGCATGCTAAGGCGGATTTCGCTGAGGTTAGTCTGCATGACGTT
>JAIQGA010000432.1 GCA_020072925.1 Terriglobia bacterium
GTAGTCCTTGCATCCGCCGATGGCAGGATGGAGTTATTCGGCCCGCGTTATCGCCATCCGCCGCAACCTGGGACGGAAAATGTAGCGCGGGGGGAATTTGGTTTTCGAGTTGAGGGCGTGCCCCCCCGCCGCATGTTATTCGAGCGGCACCACGCGCTGACGGGTCCTCCACGAGGCTTTGCACCACTCTTGGTCGTGCCGGACCTGGCGAGCGCGGGTTGGGAGCTGGTGGTCCGGCACCGGGCGGGCTCGTTGGGTGAGGCCGTGGCGGGCATGCGCCGCCGGAACCTCGGGTTCAGTTTCGGCGTCTTGATAGTCCTGGCGGCAGGCATGGTGCTGATCATTGTGTGGACGCAGCGGGTGCAAAAGCTTGCCAAACTCCAAATGGACTTCGTTACAGGCGTCTCGCACGAGCTTCGAACGCCGGTCAGTGTGATATGTTCGGCGGCCGAAAATCTCGCGGACGGTGTGGTGGATACGGCCTCGCAAGTCAAGCAGTACGGTGCCTTGATTCGCAACGAAGGTCGGCGACTGCGAGAGATGGTCGAGCAAATCCTGCTCTTCGCGTCCGGGCAAGAAAGGCGGCTGGCCCTTGATTTCCGCCCCGTTGATATCGGCGAGGTCATTGATTCCACGCTCGTGGAGGCGGAGAATCTGGTTGGCGCCAGCGGCTTCGCCGTCGAGAAACAGGTTTCTCCAAATCTCCCGCCGGTCATGGCCGATCCCGCGGCATTGAGCCAATGCTTGCGGAACCTCATCACCAACGCGCTGAAATATGGAGCTGCGAACCGTTGGATGGCGGTGCACGCCCAGACGGGAGATGGACCTCAAGGGGAGGAAATTCAGATCACCGTTCAGGATCGCGGCCAGGGCATTGACCCCGAAGACCTGCCCCATGTGTTCGAGCCGTTCTACCGGGGAAGCGCCGCAAGGAGTTCGCAGATCCACGGCACCGGGCTCGGCTTGAGCCTGGTGAAGGAGCTCACCGAAGCCCTGGGCGGAAGGCTGACCGTGATGAGCACGCCCGGCGAAGGCAGTTCCTTTACGCTGCATCTTCCCGTCGCCAGACTTGAAGCGGAGCCGCTCGCGAAAGCGGGTTGAGAACGAGCGTACCGCCGGATATCATCCAAACGATTTCGTCGAGACCCAGAAACTACATGAGTCCTCGTATCCTGCTGGTTGAAGACGAGCCCGGCTTGGTTCTCACCCTCACCGACCGCCTGCGCCGCGAAGGTTACGGTGTGGAGGCGGTTTCAAACGGCATCGCGGCTCTAAAGATGGGTTGGAAGTTTGCCGCGAGGTGCGCCGGAAGGGTGTGAAAACGCCGGTCCTGATGCTCACCGCGCGGGGTCAAACCGCGGACAAAGTTCTGGGGCTCAAGATTGGCGCGGATGATTACCTGGCCAAGCCCTTCGACATGCTCGAGCTCCTGGCGCGCATTGAGGCCCTGCTGCGCCGCGGCTCCCGCGCGGGGGCCGCGCCTTCCGCGGTCTATGAACTGGGGCCGCTGCGGGTAGATGTCCGGCGGACCGAAGTCCTGCTCAAGGGCGAGCCGGTAACCCTCTCCGCAAAGGAATTTCATCTCCTCCAGTATTTGATCGAGCATCGCGGCGAAACGCTTTCGCGCGAAGAACTCTTGAAAGAAGTCTGGAGCTATACCGCCACGCCCTCGACCCGCACCGTGGACGTCCACGTCGCTTGGCTTCGCCAGAAGCTGGAAGAAGATCCCAAGAAACCCAAGCTCATCCTTACCGTCCACGGCCTGGGCTACAAGTTTGCGGACTGATAGGTTAATGAAAAACGCGGGGAGGATGAGGTAGCGGCGATTTTACATCGCCATAACTCCAGAAGATTGAATGCCACCATGGCGACGTAGAGTCGCCGCCACATATTTTTCATCTAGAAAGCGACTCGGAAACTGCTCCAGGACAACCGTCAAGCCTGGTGTCATCTTTTAACCATTCAGTTAAAAGTCATTTTTCGATCTGTAAAGAAAACGTAAAGACGCTTTTTGCCTCGATTTAACAAGGTCCGCGCAACCCCGAATCCCCATCCCTCGTCGTGTGTCAATGAGAGCAAGGAGAGTTTCCATGGACCTCGCCGCCACATTTCGAGTCGCGTTGAGAGCGCTGGCGCGCAACAAGATGCGCACGGCATTGACGATGCTGGGCATTATCATCGGCGTCGGCGCGGTGATTTCCACTGTGGCCATCGGCGAGGGCGCCTCCAATCAGGTGCAAGAGCAGATTCGCAACCTGGGCGATAACATGATTTTTATCCAAGCCGGCAGCGTTACACAGAACGGCGTGCGCCTGGGAAGTCAAGCGACCAAAACTCTTACCGTCCAGGATGCGCAGGCCATCCAACAGCAGATTCCACTCATCAAAGAGGTTTCGCCCGGCGTAAGCGCGCCCGTGCAGGTGGTCTATCAGAACCAGAACTGGTCCACCAGCGCGCGCGGCGTGACCCCGGAATACCTGGACATTCGACACTGGCCGCTGGCGCGCGGCAGTTCTTTCTCCGCCGGCGATGTGGATGACGCCGCGAACGTGGCCTTAATCGGCCAGACCGTGGCAGAGAACCTTTTTGGCAATGAAGACCCGGTGGGGAAAACCGTGCGCGTGCGCAACTTGCCGTTCCGCATCATCGGCGAGCTCGCGCCCAAGGGCCAGTCGCCCTTCGGTCAGGACGAGGATGACACGCTCCTCATGCCCCTGACGACCGTGCAGAAGAAAATCGCGGGGATCGACTGGGTTACTTCCATCGTGTGCTCCGCCACTTCCGAGGACATGATCGGCCCCGCCATCGCCCAGATCGAGCCCTTGCTCCGGGAGCGACACCACCTGCGGCCGCAGGAAGACGACGACTTCATGCTTCGCAGCCCGGATGACCTGGCGCAGGCCCAGGAGCAATCGGGACGCATCATGACGCTGCTCCTCGCGAGCATCGCCTCCGTGTCGCTGCTGGTCGGCGGCATCGGCATTATGAACATCATGATGGTCTCGGTCACCGAGCGCACGCGGGAGATTGGGGTGCGCATCGCCGTGGGCGCAACCGAAGCGGACGTACAGTTGCAGTTCTTGGCCGAGGCCCTGGTGCTTAGCCTCCTGGGCGGCGCGGTGGGCGTGATCGCGGGCGTCTTCGGGTCGAGTTTGGTCTCCAACATGCTCCACTGGCCCACCAGTATTCCGCCAGAAGCAATTCTCCTGGCGGTGGTGTTTTCGGCGGGCGTGGGCATTTTCTTTGGCTACTACCCGGCGCGCAAAGCTTCGGGACTCGATCCTATCGAGGCGTTGCGGTACGAGTAGTCGCAATCCCTGGTTATATTGCGTGGGCGAAGGCCGCTCACTTGCGTCAGGTCTTGAGTCCATTTCAGAAGCGGAGAAGTGAATGAGAATTCGAATGGTTTCCCTGTGCGCAGCGGCTCTCAGCCTCTGGTTCAGCCTCCAATTGTCCGCCCAACCCCCTCTGCAGATTCGCCCACCCCGAGATGCGGATTTTTTCGCCATCGCCACGATTGACGCGGCCAAGCAGGAACTCGTGCTCCGGGGTCCGATGGACCTCACCCAGGTTGCCAGGGTTACCAATCACACGCCCTATCTCGATCTCAACGGGAACGAGCTGAGTTTCAAGGACCTTCGAGTTGGTGACACGGTCTACGTAATTATGAGCCGGGATATAGACGGCGTTCCCCGCATTCTTTCCCTCCATCGAGGTCCCATGACCGCCGAGGAATTCCACCGCCGCCTGGGTATTTAGCTGCACCTGATCTCATACGCGATTCCGGTTGCGCGGTATAAGGTCAACACCTGAGACCTCCGTTGCCTTAATTTGCCTCAAGAGTGCGGGAAAACCCGCCGTCGGCGCGCGCGCATCCAACCACGGAACGCAATTGGGGCAATTCACAAAGGAGTTCGTCTATGCGCGCCAGGATGAGCTGGGGCTCTCTCGGAATCTTTCTCGCATTTTTGCTTGGCTGCGAGGGGTCAGCTCTCGCCCAGGACCAACCCGTCATCGATCTCATAGAGATGCAGCCATTGCGCGAACACCCCGTTCGGCAACCGGACGATGGTGTGGAGGTTGAA
>JAIQGA010000433.1 GCA_020072925.1 Terriglobia bacterium
GGGGGCGCGATAACGATGGCTGCCACCGCCCCGGAGGCGTATATTGCCAGCCGCAGACGGCTCCTGCCGGCGCCGTGCGGCGACCGTTTTCGTCGCCCCTGCATGCCAGAAACCGCTATCAGAGTTAATTATATCTGACGACATGATACCGCTAACGAGAGGAGCATCGCATGAGTTCCACAACTCGCCGGGGTTTCATCCGCCAAGGGCTGGTGGGGTCGGCCGCCCTGGGGATTCTTAACAACCAGAAGGGCGCAATGATGGCCGCTGTGGCTCCCGCGCCCCCCACGCCCCGTTCGCAGCCACTGCGGTCCGGCGGCCAAGGTAAGGCTACCGCGGAGGTGCTCGTCACGGGGAAGGCAATCCGCCAGGGTTTCGGTGGCGTAGGGTTTCACGCCCAGATGTTTTTCGAAACCGCCACCCAGGAATTCGTCGAGCAAGTCCTGGCCAAGCGCTGGCATGAGCTGAACCCGCGCTTCGCAAGAATCTTCCATTCCTGGGCACCGGGCGAGCCTGGGAAGCGCGATGCCAAAGTGCTGGAGGCGCTGGCGCGACAGATGGTTCTCATGAAAGAAGCCTCGGGGACGGAGATTTACCTGACGACGAACGAACTGAAAGATACCGTGAGCCCGCAGGACCTGCGCGCCTACGCGGACGCCGTGGTGGACGACCTCGAGTACCTGCTCAATCGTGGCGCCACCAATCTGAAGTATTACTGTTGCACAAACGAACTCTCACTCATCGAATGGGCCGACATGCACAACGATCTGCCGCGCTTCCGCGCCTACCACCAGGCGATCGCCGAAGAAATCAAAGAGCGCAAACTCCCGATCAAGTTGCTCGCCACGGACGCTTCGCCCACGGAATACTGGGGAACGATCGAGTGGGCCACCAAGAACATGGATGAAATCTCCGGGATTTACGGCGGGCATCACTATATCAATGAGCACGCTCCCGACAACCTGGAGTTCTACAAGTGGTTTCTGGGGCGCTGCCGCTGGGCGGTCGAGCTCGCGAAGTCGAAGGGGAAGGACTTCATTCTGGGCGAATTCGGTCCCGCGCAGTATTTCGACTTGAAATACGGACTGCGCTGGGATACCTGCAAATATTACGGGACGCCGCTGGAAGGCATCGCCGGCGTGCAACTGGTCGAAGCCGCCATGGCGGCGATCAACGCGGGCGTTTACGCCATGGGGTATTGGACGTTTATGGACTACCCCGACCGCTCGCTTGAACACGGCATCAACCAATGGGGTGTATTCAAATGGTTAACGAACGGCACCGAAGTCCGCGCGCCCTATTATGCATACGGCTTGCTCACCAAATTTTTCCGCGGCCCGGGCACCGTCTTCCAGGTGGAGGGCGGAGACGAATTGCTGCACGTGGCGGCGCTCCAACATGACGCGGGCAAGACCTGGTCGCTCGCCGTTCTCAATCGCCATCCTCAGGCAACGCCGGTTGCGATGCGGTTTGAAGGCCTGCGCGAGCCGCTCGCGTTTCGAAAATACGTTTACGACCCTCGCCGCATCCCGCTGACGGAGGATGGCGATTTGCAGGAGGCGGAAGGAAAAGTGCAGAGCCAGGACGGCAGGGTTCAGGATACCGTCGAGGGTGGCACGCTGGCTGTTTACACCACCGCCTACGATGACGCCGCGCCCGCGCCGGTCAAGGGGCTAACAGTGGCCCGAATTCGCGACATCAGGCTTTCCGGTGAGTCTGCGGAGGCGAATCGCCTCACCTGGACCGCCAGTCCCGAAACAGATCTGTGTTATTACCGAATTTATCATAATGGAGTTCGTATAGGATCGACGGCGGCGACAGAATTCCTCGACACTGGTCCCACGCGGCGCCAGCGCGGGCCATATTCCGTGGTGGCCGTCGACCAGTCAGGGAACGCCGGCAAACCGGGCGCGTAACACGGGCGTCTCGTCCGTGGGCACGGCCAGGATGGCTGTGCTACGTCTTGCCCAGCCGGCGCTTGCACTCGTTCAGGATATCCGCCGTGCGGCTGGCCCCGACGCGGGTCACGCCGAGGGCGCGAACTTCCAGCAGTTTGTCGAAATCGCGAACGCCTCCGGCGGCTTTCACCTGGACGTGCGCGGGCGCGTGGGCCCGCATCAGCTTGAGATCCTCAATCGTGGCGCCGCCCGTGCCGTAGCCCGTCGAGGTCTTCACCCAATCGGCGCCCAGTTCCCCGCAGATTTCGCACAGCCTGATCTTGTGGTGGTCTTTCAAATAACAATTCTCGAAGATGACTTTCACCTTCTGGCCGCGGGCGTGTGTGACCTCGATCACGGCCTGGATATCAGCGCGTACGTAGTCCCAGTCTTCGCTCAGCACTTTGCTGATGTTCACCACCATGTCGAGTTCCTGGCCGCCGTCGTCGAGGGCGCGCTGGGCTTCCGCAACTTTGACCGCGGTGGTGTGGCCGCCGTGGGGAAAGCCGATGGTGGTGCTGGCTTTCACCGTGCTACCCTTCAGAATCTCGGCGCAGCGCTTCAGGTAATAGGGCATGATGCAAACACTTGCGCAGTCGTACTCAAGGCCAAGCCGGCAACCCTGCTCGAGTTCGCGGTCGCTCATCGAGGGATTCAGAAGGGAATGATCGATCATCTTGGCGATATCTTTGTATGTATAGTCCATCATGCGCTCCTTTGAGATGTCATCCTGAGCGAAGCGAAGGATCTCCGCATTGGCTCGATTCTGGAAATGCCCGGGTTCTTCGCTTCGCTCAGAATGACATAATCTGAGGCGTTGCTACCGGGTTTCCAAAACGGTCTTAACTCCTCCAGGATTATCTGAAACCTTGATATGCACGGTGGCCGAGTCGTCATCGTAGTACCAGCCGGCT
>JAIQGA010000434.1 GCA_020072925.1 Terriglobia bacterium
GGGCAGGCCACAAGTCACCAGGATGCGATTGAATTCCCGGAGATCGGCGAGGGAGATGGCGGAATCGATGGGGAGTTCGAAAAGCGCCGAGCCGCCTCCCGACACCAGGAAGACGACGAAGTCATCCGCGCTCAGGTTTGAAACCAGATCCAGTGCAGCCTGCGCGCCCTCGAGGCTGCCTGCGTTGGGATAAGGGTGACCTCCCACAAAGTAGCGGAAGCGTTCTAGCTTGTGCGCGGGGAGCGAGGGCGAAACGCAAACCCCGGATTCAAGCTGCCCGCTCAGAATTTCATCCAGCACGGCGGCCATGCGGCAGGCGGCTTTGCCCAGAGCCACCACGCGCGGCGAACGCAGCAGGGGCAGGGGTACCTCCCCCGCCACCAACGCCCCGCCCTCGTGCTTGAGCTTGGCGAGCAAGGCATGGCGAACGTCAATGGCCGCGAGCGTGTCGAAATAAATCTGCTGTGCCAGAGATTTTCCCTGCGTATAGGAGAGGTGAATTGCGCTTTCGGATTTGACCGGGGTTCCCATTATGCGAACTTTGCCAGCGCGCCCACGCCGGCCTGCGCCACTTGCACGTCTTGCTCTTCCGTCCCCGCGCTCACGCCAATGCCGCCGACGCATTGCCCGTTCAAAATCAACGGCAACCCGCCGCGGATGCACGTCAGTTTGCCGTCCGTAGCGAGCGAAAGCCCCAACGAAAGAAACACGCTGGGCTCACTGGCGCTGGGCGAAGGGCCAGTGGGGGCGCGGCGTAGAGCGGCGGCACGCGCTTTCGTCAGCGCCACCTCGATGGACGAGAGCTTGGCGCCGTCCATGCGCGCGAAGACCAGCAGGTGCCCGCCTTCGTCCACGATGGCGATGTTCTGGGGCACTTTGATCTCGAGAGCTTTCTTCTCTGCGGCAGCCAGAATCGCTCGCGCCCCTTCCAGCGTCAGGCGGAGATTGTTGCGCGTCAGCATGACTCCATTATTGAGAACCCACCGGAGAAACGCAAGAGCGGAGAAGCGGGAAACTGGAAATTGGAATCTGGAAACTGGCAAAGCGAAACTGGAAATTGGAAACTGGAAAATCGAAATTCGAAATTCGAAACCCGCAGTTATCGGTCAGCTTTTACGTTTACCCTTCACACTTCACACTTTATCTTTCACCGCTTAACCGCAATCCTTCATCCCTTATCCTTTATTGTTGTGTCCTGTAACCTGTCACCTGTAACCTGTAACCTTCCCCCCTACGCCAGCACCTCAGGATTCACGATATTCGGCGGGCGGCGCCCCTCGAGCGCAGCCACGAGATTTTCCGCCGCAAGTTTGGCCATTTTGCCGCGCGTTTCTGCCGTGGCACTGCCCACATGCGGCAGCAAAACCACGTTGTCCCGCTTCAACAATTCCGGATGAATTTGCGGCTCCTTCTCAAAGACATCAAGCCCCGCGCCCGCGATGCGGCGGGCTTTCAATGCCTGCGCCAGAGCCTCTTCGTCCACGACTTTGCCGCGCGCGGTGTTGATCAGGAAAGCGCTGGGCTTCATCAGCGCCAATTCGCGCGCGCCAATCAGATGATGAGTCTCGGGAGTCAGCGGAACGTGGAGGCTGAGAAAATCCGCCTCGCGGAGCAACGTTTCGGGATTCACATAAAGGGCGCCGAGTTCGTGTTCCACCGCTTCGGGCGCGCGATGTCGGGCGTGATAAAGAATGCGCATGGAAAATCCGCGCCCGCGCCGCGCCATGGCCTGCCCGATGCTACCGAAGCCGTAGAGGCCGAGTGTCTTGCTGTGAATATCGGCGCCCCAAAGCAGCTTCCACTCCCAGCGCTCCCAACGTTCTGCGCGGACGAACCGGTCGCCCTCGACGATGCGTCGCGCCGCCGCCATGAGCAGCGCGAAGGCGAGGTCGGCGGTCGTGTCGCTCAGCACGCCCGGAGTATTGGTGACGACGATGCGCCGCTTGGTGCAGGCCGCGACATCGATATTGTCGTAGCCGACCCCCACATTCGCCACCACGCGCAGCCTGGGAACGTGCTGCAGGAATTCCTCGCCAACCCGCACACCGCAGGCGAGCAGGCCGTCGGCCTCGCGGCAGGCCTCCGCGAGTTGTTCTGGCTTGAGCGGAGCGTCCTCCGGATGCATCTGGATATCGCAATGTTCGGCGAGATAATTGACCGCCTCATCGGGCAGTGGACGCGAAATGAAGACCCGCGATTTTTTGGACACGATATTCTCCTGGATTTTCACGCGAGCGCACTGGCCCTGAAATTCTACGCACTTCGTGGAGACGGTTCGCAAACCGCCCCTGCGATGACGATGGTAGCACGGGCGTCCCGCCCGTAGGTGCACGCCATGGCGTGCCCCTACAGCATCGGTCACTCACTCGCCACCGCAGCCGAGAAAATCCTCGATCTGTTCGCGCGTGGGAGCCGAATCCGCGCCGCCCATTCCCAGGGTGCACAGGGCCCCGGCGGCATTGCCGAGGCGCGCGGCATGTCGGCAATCTTCTCCGCGACACAAGGCGGTGAGAAATCCCGCCGCAAAGCAATCACCCGCGCCCGTGGTGTCGACAACCTCGACGGGAAAGCCCGGCGAGAGGAACGCCCCTTCCGGGCCATCGACGTAGCAGCCCTGCGCTCCCAGCTTGACCACCACGGTCTTGACGCCGAGGCTCCGCAGCGCGCGGGCAACCAACTCGGGTTCGGATTCGCCCGTCAGCCGTGCGCCTTCGGCGAGGTTCGGAAACATAAAATCCGTGTAAGCGAGCGCGGGGCGAAGCACCGGAAGCCAGCGGTCGAGCGTATCCCAGCAGACATTCAACGAGGTCAGGCAGCCCAAATCCTTAGCGCGCGCCAGCGCCTC